>CAWKEV010000018.1:0-20701 GCA_963848725.1 uncultured Actinomycetes bacterium
TGTGCCTCCTCCTCTCGTTCAGTTGCGTCTTGCTTCACAAACCAACCATCAGGAGTCCCGGCGCCGCTCGACCGGCTTCGACGCGGAGAGGCCGACGAGCGGCGCGATCGCGGCGTACTTCCTGCGCTCGCCGAAGAGCGAGGCCTCGAGCGCCGCGTACGAGCGCTCGAACGCCTCGTCGTCCCAGTCGAACCCGCCGCACGCCTCTCCCGTCGAGACGAGGAGTCCGACGAGCACCGTGCGGAAGAGCGCGTCGTCCTCGGTCGCGCGCGGCCCTGCGTGGGCGTGGGCGAAGATCGCCGCCGCGGGCTCGCGGCGGAGCTCCTGGAGCGCGAGCCGGGCGTCCTCGCGGACGCGCAGGACCGGCTCCCGCTCTTCGATGAACCCTCGGACGAGCGGACGCAGCTCGTAGAGCGCAGGGCCTCTGCGCTGGACGTGCTCCTCGAAGGCGAAGGGAAGCTCGGCTCCTTCCTCGAGCTCGCGGCCGAGCCGACGAACGCGCCGAGCACGAAGCCCCGGAGGATCGGATACAGGTGAGGCGCGCGCACCACCACGGGTTCCGGGTACGCGCCGATGCGGCCCTCTCCTCTTTTCCGGCCAGGGAGTGGCACGCGAGGACAAGGGCGACAAGGCCGCACGGCGGCCGTCTGCGGGAGGTTGCGCGAGCGGGGATGCCGCGCAGCGGATATCCGCTCTGCGGAGAATCGGAAAGTCCTCGAGGTCGAGGGTGTCGCGGCTGGCGGAGAAGAGGCGACAAGGCCGCACAGCGGCCGTCTTCAGGGGTTTGCGCGAGCGGCATCCAGCGCGAGCGGATCCCGCTCTGCGGAGAATCGAATATAGAGCCGTAGGTCGTCGACGAAGGTCGCGGTGGGGAGAGACGCGACAAGGCCGCACAGCGGCCGTCTTCAGGGGTTTGCGCGAGCGGGATCCGCGCGAGCGGATCCCGCTCTGCGGAGAATCAAATGTCGAGCCGGAGGTCCTCGAGGTCGAGGTCGCGGGTGACGCGGGTCCAGACGTCGTTCGAGATCACGCCGGACCGCCGCAGCTGGAGCACGGCATCGCGCTCCGCGTCGAGGAGCGCGCGGCGAAGGCGCTGGAAGTCCTGCGAGCGCGACTCGATTGCTCCGTCGTCGCCGTCGTCGAAGCGGGCCTGGAAGCGGTTCGTCCGGAAGCGGTAGGCGCCGCGCAGCCGCTCGGCCGTGTCGTCACGGACCCAGTCCTCGCTCGCCAGCTCCTCGAGCCGTGCAAGCGCGGCCTCCGCCGCGCGGATCCGCGCCTTGGCATCTTCGCGGTCGTCCGCGCCGTCGTCCTCGAGGCGGAGCCAGCGGATGACGAGCGGGAGCGTGAGGCCCTGTCCGACGAGCGTCACCAGGATGACCGAGAACGTGAGGAAGAGGATGAGATCGCGATCCGGGAAGGCCGTCCCGTCGTCGGTTCGAAGCGGCAGCGCGAGCGCGGCGGCGAGCGACACGGCGCCGCGCATCCCGGCCCAGGAGAGGAAGAAGCCGCCGCGCCAGCTCGGCATCCCTCCTGCGATCCGCTTCGGTAGGTCGATCGAGACGAAGACCCACGCGAAGCGGAGGACGATCACCGACAGGCTGACGAGCGCCGCGTAGCCGAGGAGGCGCATGCCGGGCGTGCTCCCGAGCGCGTCGACCACGACCGGAAGCTGCAGCCCGATGAGGACGAAGAGGAGCGCGTTCAGGAGGTACTGCACGATCTCCCAGACCGCGAGCCCCTGCTGGCGCACCTGGGACGTCGTCAGCTCGGGCGTGTACCAGCCGAGGTAGATCCCCGCGGTGACCGCTGCGAGCACCGCGGAGACGCCGAGGAGCTCCGCCGGGATGAACGCGAAGTAGCCCGTGAGCAGGGAGATCGTGACCTCGGCGGGCGGGTTGTCGATGCGTCGTCGCGCCTGGCGCACGATCCAGCCGACGGCGATCCCGACCGCGACCCCGCCCACAGCCGTGACGACGAAGAGGCCGCCGGTTCGGACCTCCGAGAAGGAGCCCGTCACCACGGCCGCGACCGCGACGCGGTAGAGAACGAGACCGCTGCCGTCGTTCACGAGGCTCTCGCCCTCGACGATCGTGACGAGCTTGCGCGGAACCCCGAGCCGGCGCGCGATCGCGGTCGCCGCGAGCGGGTCGGTCGGGGAGACGATCGCGCCGAGCACGAACGCGCTCGGCCACGTCAGCCCGTCGACGACCGCGTGCGCGACGACGGCGACGCCCACGGTCGTGACGACGACGAGCCCGAGCGCGAGCAGCCCGATCGGGCGGACGGTCGCCCGGAGATCGCGGAGCGAGGTGAAGAAGGCAGCGCCGTACAGAAGCGGCGGCAGGACGCCGAAGAAGATGAGCTCCGGCCGGAGCTCGACCGTCGGCATCCCGGGAACGAGCCCGATCGCCAGCCCGCCGAGGACGAGCAGGATCGGATACGGGATGCGCAGCACCGGAGCGAGCGAGAGCAGGCCTGCAACGGCGACGAGCAGCGCGATCGCCGCCACGCCGTCCTGGACGTCCAGATGCATCCGCCCATCCTGCCGCAGCCGCGGGGCGAGCCCCGGCCCCGAGCGCGCGTCAGGCTCTGAGCACCGCCCGGCGCGGTCCGGCCAGGAAGCCGGCGTCGACCAGGATCTCCATCGCCTCCGAGTCGACCACCGGAGCCCCGTCGAAGCGCTCGACCGCGAGACGCTTCGCGCCGCCGGCCCGGACGTGGGCTACGAGCGCAGCGACCGCAACCCGGAGCCACTCCGGCTCCGGCTCGCGGAGAGGAACGAGCGATCGTCCGCCCCGCTCGACGTAGAGCGCCGCGCGGCCGTCGAGCAGGACGACCCACGCGCCCGCCACCCGTGCCGCCCTCGCCCCGGCACGCCGCGGCCACGGGAGCGCCGCGCCGTAGGGCTGGGCCGGGTCTGCGGCGGCGAGGACGAGCGCCTTCCCCGGCTCCACCTCGCCGACGGTCGTCGTCGAGCGAAGCTCGCGCAGCCGCTCGACGGCGCCGGGGAGGGCGAACTGCGCGCCGCCGAGACCCTCGACGAAGTACCCGCGGCGGCACGTCCCGAGCGTCTCGAGCATGCGGAGCTCGCCGTATACGGCGCCGTAGCCGCCGCGCACGCCCTCCCCGCGCACCCCGTCACGCGTCACGATCCCCTGCCGCTCGAGCAGGAGCTCCGCCAGCGCCCGGCGATCCTGCTCGCCGGCGAAGAGCGTGGCGGCGGGCGCCCAGCGGCCCTGCGTCGGCGATGGAGCCGCCATGCGCGTGCGCGAGAAGCGTCTCGCCCGCCGATCGACCGACGGTAGGTCGTACCGCCGAGCGGCGCGGAGCGGCGCCCAGGAGTCGTTCGTCACCTCGCCGGCCCAGACGAGGTCCCAGAGCGCCGTCAGGGCTGCCTGCGGGTCGAGGCCGCTCGCCTCGAGGAGCTCCGGCCAGAAGATCGCCCCTGCCGCTCCGAGGGCGGCACGGATCGCGACGTGCTCCTCTCCCTCGGGAGCCGGCTCGCCGCTCGCCTGGCCGAGCTCCGCCGCGTGCTCGCGGAAATAGAGCGCGACGCGGTCGAGCCCGGCGCCCGTCCACACGACCTCGCCCGAGGCGCAGAGGACGTCGAGGTCGGACGGGCGGTAGCCCTGCACCCGTCGCGGAAGAACGTCGCCCTCCCAGAGCGACACGGGAAGCGCGAGCGCCTGGAGCGGGACGAGCGCCTCGCGAAGCGTCTGCCGTCGGCCGATCCCGTGCCACGCGGGCAGGAAACGACCGAGCGCTGCCTGCTCCGCAGGCTCGACCTCGCGGCGGAGCACGGCGAGGGTCGCGCGCCGGATGCGGCGCAGGACGTCCGGGTCGCACCACTCGCGCTCGGTGCCGCCCGGCCGGAGCTCACCGCGAACGAGGCGCTCTGCCCGCTCGAGCTCCTCGAGCTCCGTCTCGACGCGCGCGGGCGCGAGCTCGAAGCGAGCGCCGAGCTCGGCGGTCGTGAACGGGCCGCTCGTCCGCGCGAAGCGGGCGAGGACGATACGCAACGCACCCTCGACCGGCTCGAGGAAGGCCGCGGGCATGCCTCCTGGCGGGACGACCCCGAAGGCGTCGCGGAGCAGCCCCGCGTCCTCGGCCGCGGCGAGCGCCTCCTCGCCGCCGAGGCGGGCTCGGAACGCGCGGCGCTCGCGGACGAGCGTCTCGGCGAACCCCCGGTCGGCCTCTCCCTCGAGAAGCGGCCCCGCCCGCCGCAGGAGATCGTGGAGCTCGTCGGCGTTCCTCGGCGCGGGGCGGAGCGAACCCTCGACCTGCTCGATCGCCGTGGGGTCGAGCAGGTCGCGGAGCTCCTCGATGCCCATGAGCTCGCGGAGGAGGTCGCGGTCGAGCGACAGTGCCTGTGCCCGCCGTTCGGCGGGCGGCGTGTCGTCCTCGTACATGTAGGTCGCGATGTAGTCGAAGAGGAGTGAGGACGAGAACGGCGAGGCAGACGCGGTCTCCACCTCTACGAGGTCGAGCTCACGCGTCTGCACCGCCCGGAGCAGCTTCCGGAGCGACGGCAGGTCGAACACGTCCTGCAGGCACTCGCGGTAGGTCTCCAGCACGATCGGGAACTGCGGGTAGCGGCGGGCGACCTGGAGGAGGCTCTGCGCCTTCAGCCGCTGCTGCCAGAGCGGTGTCCGCTGGCCCGGACGTCGCCGCGGGATGAGGAGGGCGCGAGCGGCGTTCTCGCGGAAGCGCGCGCCGAAGAGCGCCGAGCCGGCGAGCTCGGAGATCACGAGGTCGTCGATCTCGTCCGGGTCGGGCAGGAGGTCGGCGACCGGCGGAGGCACGTCGGCGTCGGGGAAGTGGATCGCGATCCCGTCGTCCGACCACAACGACTGGGCATCGACACCGAGCGCGTCCCGGAGCCGCGTGGCGAGGGCGAGCGCCCACGGAGCGTGGACGCGTCCGCCGAACGGCGTGAGGATGCAGACGCGCCAGTCGCCGATCTCGTCCCGGAAACGCTCGACGACGATCGTGCGATCCGAGGGCACGACCCCGGTGGCGCCTTCCTGCTCGCGCAGGAACGTGACGAGGTTCTTCGCAGCGCGTGCGTCGAGGTGGTAGTCGGAGCGGAGCGCGGCGACCGCGTCGTCGTCGTCCAGTCCGACGAGCGAGCGGCTCGCACGGCCGATCCGCTCGCCGAGCTCGGCGGGCCTCCCGACGCCCTCGCCCTTCCAGAACGGCGCGATCGCCGGCACTCCCGGCGCCGGGGACACGAGCACCCGGTCGCGCGTGATCTCCTCGACGCGCCAGGTCGAGGCGCCGAGGAGGAAGGTCTGCCCCACACGTGTCTCGTAGACCATCTCCTCGTCCAGCTCGCCGACCCGGCCGCCTCCGTCGACGAGGTAGACGCCGAAGAGGCCCCGGTCCGGGATCGTCCCCGCGTTCGTGACGGCGAGCCGGCGCGCGCCGGTGCGACCCCGAACGACCCCGGCGGTGCGGTCCCAGACGACGCGCGGGCGCAGCTCCGCGAACTCGTCCGACGGATAGCGGCCCGCGAGCATGTCGAGGACGTTCTCGAGCGTCGAGCGCGTCAGCTCGGCGAAGGGGTACGCGCGGCGTGCGAGGTCGTGCAGCTCGTCGACGGAGACCTCCTCGTCCGCGCAGATCGCGACGATCTGCTGCGCGAGCACGTCGAGCGGATTGCGCGGGATCCGGGTCTCCTCGATCGCGCCCTCGCGCATAGCGCGGGCGACGACTGCCGACTCGAGCAGGTCGCCGCGGAACTTGGGGAAGATGCGCCCCTTCGAGACCGAAGCGAGGTCGTGGCCGGCGCGTCCGATGCGCTGGAGGCCGCGCGCGACCGACTTCGGGCTCTCCACCTGGATGACGAGATCGACGGCGCCCATGTCGATCCCGAGCTCGAGGGACGAGGTGGCGACCAGGCACGGGATCCGCCCGGCCTTGAGAAGCTCCTCCACCTCGACGCGCTGCTCGCGGGCGAGCGAGCCGTGGTGCGCCCGCGCGATCTCCTCGTCGGCGAGCTCGTTCAGCCGCAGCGCGAGGCGCTCGGCGAGGCGCCGGTTGTTGACGAACACGATCGTCGAGCGGTGCTCGCGGACGAGCTCGAGGATCGCGGGGTAGATCGAGGGCCAGATGGAGTTGGAGGTCGGGCCGTGGCCCGAGGTGACGTAGCCGCCGTCGGTCACCGGCTCCTGGCTCGGCGGGATGCTCGCGCCGGGCTCCCGCATGTCCTCGAGCGGGACGACGACCTCGAGGTCGAGCTCCTTGCTCGAGCCCGCGTCGACGAGCTCGATCTCGCGACCCGTTCCCGCGACGAAGCGGCCGATCTCGGCGAGCGGGCGCTGTGTCGCGGAGAGGCCGATCCGCTGGAACGGTGTCTCGACGAGCCGCTCGAGCCGCTCGAGGCTGAGCGCGAGGTGCGCGCCGCGCTTCGTCCCCGCGACCGCGTGCACCTCGTCGAGGATCACGGTCTCGATCGAGTGCAGCATCTCCCGCGCCTGCGACGTCAGGAGCAGGAAGAGGGACTCGGGGGTCGTGATGAGGACGTCGGGCGGCGTCTTCGCCATGCGGCGCCGCTCGTCGGGGGGTGTGTCGCCCGTCCGCACCGCGACCGAGAGCTGCGACTCGAGCCCGGCGAGCGGGCCGCGGAGATTTCGCTCGATGTCGTAGTTCAGCGCCTTCAACGGGGAGACGTAGAGAAGGCGCAGCCCCTCGCCGGGTGCGTCGTTCAGGCGGTCGATACCGATGAGGAACGCCGCGAGCGTCTTGCCGGACCCGGTCGGAGCCTGGACGAGCACGTGCCCGCCGGCCGCGATCGGCGGCCAGCCTCTCTCCTGAGCCGGAGTCGGCGCGGCGAACGCACGCTCGAACCACTCCCTCGTCCCCGGCGAGAACACATCGAGCGCGCCCACGGCGTGAGCGTAGCCGCACGGCGGCGTCTGACACCCGCGCCCCGCAAACCCGCATTCCTCCGTGGTGCGGTGTCAGACACCGCACTGTGATGCTCGTCCGGCTCGCCGGCGGGACTACGAGGAGCGGGGCCGGGATGCGCTCCGGCTCGTCGTACGGTGACGCCAGGACTACACTCGGCTCGTGCCCGCAGCGCTGTACTTCACGGACTCGGACGAGGCCAACGAGCTCCTGGCCCGTAACCCGCTCGCACTCCTGATCGGGTTCGCGCTGGACCAGCAGGTCACGGTGCAGACCGCCTTCGCCGGACCGCTCAAGCTGAAGGAGCGAATCGGCACGCTCGACGCCGGCCGGATCGCCGCGCTGGACCCGGCCGAGCTCGAGGCCGCGTTCCGCGAGAAGCCGGCGATCCACCGCTTCCCGGGCTCGATGGCGCGGCGCGTGCAGGAGCTCTGCTCGGTCGTCGCGGAGGAGTACGGCGGAGATGCGGGGCGCGTCTGGTCGGAGGCGCGCGACACGGCCGATCTCCGCCGCCGCATCGGCTCGCTCCCCGGCTTCGGAAACATGAAGATCACCGCGCTCGGGTCGGTGCTCGCGCTCCGCTTCGGCGTCGAGGCGGCTGCCGAGCTCGTACCCGATCATCCCTGCCTCGGCGGAGTCGACTCCCCCGAGGCGCTTGCCGAGTATCAGGCGCAGAAGCGCGCCCACAAGGCGAGCATGCGAGCGCAGGCTCGCGCCTCGTAGCTTCAGTCCGCTTCCGCCGGGACCATCCATCCCGCACAAACGGGCACGTCGCGACGGGGACGAGTCGACGGCGAGCACGGCGCAGAGAACGGTCCTGGTCTTCCGTCAGCCTCCCGCCCGAGACACCTGCGCGAGCGACCCCTGCTCGCCGGAGGCGCCATCGTCGCTCCTCGGGCTCTCGACGTCCGGCTCCACCGAGCCGCGCTCGCCGCCCGTCGCCTGCAGGACCACGGCCCCGACGACGACCGCGCCGCCGACGAGCGTCGCGCCCGCCGGCTTCTCGGAGATCGAGATCCACACCCAGAGCGGCGCGAGGACGATCTCGAGCAGCGTGATCAGCGCCACCTCGGCAGCGGGGATCAGCCGTGCCCCCGTGACGAGGAACAGCAGCCCGAGCCCGATCTGACCGACGCCCAGGAGCACGAACAGCCCGAGGTCGCGCGCGGTGACGGACCCCGCGTCGGCGAAGGGAGCGGCCACGAGGACGACGAGGAGCTGCGCAAGGCAGATCGCAGGGACCATGGACACGTCGCTCCGATGCCGTGTGAAGACGAGGCCGGTTGCGAACGAGAGCGTCATCAGGAGCGAGACGGAGATGCCGAGCGCGCCGCCGCTTCCCGGCGAGCCGACCATGAGCGCGACCCCCAACACCGCGACGGCCATCGCGATCCAGCTCCGCCGCGAGACTCGCTCGCCGAGGACGGCCCAGGCGAGCAACGCGGCCACGATCGGCGCGACCGCCTGCATGAACAGCACGTTCGCGACCTTCGCGTGGTTCAGCGCGACGATGAACGACCCGGAGGCAACCGCTGTGCAGACAGCGACGCCCAGGCCCGCCACCCCGATCGCGCGGACCGCGCGGACGACCTCACCTCGCGCCGAGACGAGCACGACGCCGGCGAGGAAGAGAAACGCGAACACGGCACGTCCGGCGAGCTGCGTCGAGGTGTCGACGGTCAGCTCGCGCTGGAGCACGCCTGCGCTCGACCATGCGAGCGCCGCGAGAGCGACGTAGAGCTGACCGCGCCGACGGACGCTGCGCGCCGCAAGAGAGACGTCGACCGCCATTCGAGGCAGTCAATCAGCACGCGCCGTTCACGCGACCGTCCCAGGTGTCAGCGCGCGCGCACTCGGCCCGCGTCACCCCGCCTATCGTTGCGGCATGACCCGACAGGAGGAGATCGCGCTCTGGCAGGCCAGCCTGCAGGACGAGGTCGACAGCGCACACGTCTATCGAGCGCTCGCCGACCCTCCGGAGGGCGCTCTGTATGCGCGTCTCGCGGAGGCCGAGGAACGCCACGCCTCGATCTGCGCCGAGCGCCTGCAGGCGCTCGGCGCTCCCAAGGACGACGTCTCCCCCGGCCGCCGCGCGCGTTTCCTCGCCTCGCTCGGGCGTCGCTTCGGGCCGCGCTTCGTCATGTCCTCGCTGACGGCCGGTGAAGGCGTCGCCGAGGAGCGCTACGCCGATCTCGGAGACCAGGGAGCGGCGATCGCGGCAGAGGAGCGCGCGCACGCGCGTCTTCTCGACCGACCGAGTGCTCCGACGGAGACGCCGTCGCGCCATCAGGAGCGGCACCGGCTCGGAGCCGCGAACACGTTGCGCGCTTCGGTCCTGGGCGCGAACGACGGGCTGCTCTCGAACTTCAGCCTGGTCATGGGCGTCGCCGGCGCGCAGCTGTCCCGGACGGCGGTCCTCATCACGGGGCTGTCCGGGCTGCTCGCCGGCGCCGGCTCGATGGCGCTCGGTGAGTGGATCTCGGTCCAGAGCTCGCGCGAATACGAGGAGCACGAGCTCGACATCGAGCGCCGCGAGCTCGAGCTCTACCCCGAAGCGGAGCGAGCCGAGCTCACGGCTCTGTACGCGGCGAAGGGCATCCCCCACGAAGATGCGCGACGCCTCGCGGAGTCGATCGTCTCGAACCCGGCGGTCGCGCTCGACACGATGGCACGTGAGGAGCTCGGCATCGACCCGGAGCTCCGGGGGGCGTCGCCGTGGAAGGCGGCCGGCTCGTCGTTCGCCCTCTTCTGCGCCGGGGCGATCATCCCCATCCTCCCCTACTTCTTCGTGGGCGGATCGACGGCGGTCATCGTCAGCACACTCGCGAGCGCGCTCGCACTCTTCGGGATCGGCGCGGCGATCACGCTCGTCACCGCGACGAGCTGGATCCGTTCGGGGCTCCGCCAGGTCGGATTCGGGATCGTCGCAGCCGCCCTCACGTACGGCGTCGGACGGGTTCTCGGCGACGTGGTCGGGTGACTGCGACTCCACGGGCCCTCAGCGCCAGTCGAAGTACTCGCGGTGGATCTGCCTGGCCGAGACACCGGCGAGCACGAGCTGCGTCTGGAAGCTCCGCAGCATCGGCTGCGGGCCGCACATGAAGACGGAGAGGGCTCTCAGGTCCTTGCCCGTCACCTCGAGGATCCGGGCCGGTGTCAGCCGGCCGTCGCGGCTCGTGTCGAAGAGATGGACGCGCAAGGAGTCGTGGCGGTCGGCGATCGCCCGGATCTCGCTCGCGAACGGCGGAACGCCGTCGGCCGAGTAGAAGAACTCGACCCTGAAAGGGAGCGAGCCGTCGAGCGCCCTGAGCCAGCTGAGGAAGGGTGCGACTCCGACGCCGCCCGCGATCCAGACCTGGCGGTCGCTCCCCTTCACGTAGTTGAAACGGCCGTGCGGTCCTCCTACGACGGCCGGCATGCCGGGCTCGAGGAGATCCGGGAATCGCGACGTGTAGTCGCCGAGCGCCTTGACCGTGACACGGAGATGATCCTCCTGCGGAGCGCTCGCGATCGTGAACGGGTGACGGTGCCAGCCGTCCTTCGCCTCCAGGTAGACCATCGCGAACTGGCCCGGGATGAACTCGATCTTCCTCCCGAGGGGTCGGAGCGTGATCTCGGTCAGCCCCGGTCTGACCTCGCGCACGGCCTCCACCTCGTAGTCGTGGAGCGAGGCGAAGTAGCGAGCGAGCAGCTCGCGGTAGACGTAGAAGCCGACTCCGACGGCGCCGACAGCCACGTAGCTCCAGCGGAGAAGAGGCGCGTGTTGGAACGGCGTCCCGTCGAGGACCCCATGGAGGAATGCCGCTGCGACGAACAGCCCGGTCGTCCGATGAAGGAGCCGCCATCGCTCGTAGCCGCCGAGCAGCTGCAGCCCAGCTCGAAACGGGTGCTTCCGCTGCCATTCGCGGACAACGCTCCGCACCCTCGACGGGAGCACGGACTGCCAGCGCGGGAGGATCGCCCACACCGCGAGCGCCACCAGGCCGATCGCCCCGATCACGCCGAGCGGCTTGCCGATCCCCGTGCCGTTTGGGTTGGAGGACAGGAGGATGTGCGGCAGCAGCAGGACGAGCCCGGCGATCGCGACGCGCCGGTGCCAGATCGCCGCGCGGTCGATCCCGTCGAACCACTCCTCGACCCACGGCAGGGTGCTGATGAGCACGAGACCGATCGAGAGGAGCAGGACGGACTCTGCGCCGAGGAACTGCCCGAGGTAGTTCCTGGTCGTCTCCCCCTGGGGCCGGGCGAGGATCCACAGGACGCCGAGCGCTGCGACGAGGGCCGCGATCGCGAGCGGGCCCGTATCTCGATGACGAAGTCTCACGACTCGAGCTATGGAAGAGCGGCGCTGCGGCGAAGGATGCTGCGGATCACCCGGAGCGGGCGCCGGTGCTCGGGGTGAGAGCGAAGACGGCGTCGCTTCCGTCTCCGCCGACCACGACGATGCGCCGGTCGGGCAGCGTCACGGCAGCGGCGTTCGCCAGTGGCTTCGGAAGTCGTGCAGCGACCGAGACCCGACCGCTCTGCGGGTCGATGCGCCAGACCGAGCTCGAGCCGTCGCCGCCCACGAGCCACAGTGCGCCGGCGCTCGCGACGAACGGCGCATGCGACACGGGTCGCCGAAGCGTGGCGACGCGCGAGACCCGATGGTCGGCGATGTCGACGCGGTAGACGGCGTCGGACGGCCCCAAAGCCGTAATCCCGCCTGCGACGTAGATGGCACCCCCGAGCGCGGCCACGCCCGCGTAGCGAACTCCGGCGGGGAGTCGAGCGACGACCGTGGTCCGATCGTGCGAGCCGACGCGGAGGATGGCGCTCGCGTAGCGGGTGCCGGTGAATCCTCCGGCGAGATACGTGTGCCCTCGGATCACTGCTGCTCCGAGGTCGGAGAGCGGCTCGTCGAGCGGAGGCAGACGTCGTGCCGCGCCCGTCACCGCATCGACGCGAACGACTGACGGCTGCGAGACGGACTCGCCGCCGCCGAGGAGCTCCACCGCTTCCGCTCCGGCCACGACCGCCGCTGCATCGTGGGTCGGGGCGGGAAGCGATCCGATGCGGTGCAGGCCGCCGGGAGGGCCTCCCAGGATCACCGAGGACGACCTTCCCGAGACGAGACCGCCCAGCACCATGATCCGAGCGCCAGGTAGCGCGACCGCCGAGAGCCGGGAGGTGGCTTCCGGCAGCGACCCGACCCTCTTCACCGTGAGGATGAGTGGCTTCGTCGGCGTGTGCGGCGCGCGCGGCCCGGCCGCGCTCGGGCGCTGGACCGACCCCGACCGCGCCGTGCTGCTCGCGGGCAGGAAGTCCACGCCGTCGGGCTTGTCGAGGTACCCCGGCGCGCGCGACGCGACGTCGACGTGACCGTAGCTCCAGACGATGCGGTTCGTTCGCGGGTCGACGACGATCACCCGATGGCGCCAGTCGTCGTTGATCGCGACGAACCCGTTCGGAAGCCGGATCGCGAGCGAGGGGCGGTCGAGGCGGTCGCGCCCTGTCGAGGCGCCGAACGACCACGTCACGCGGCCCGCTCTCGTCATCTCCACCACTCGCCCGGGATCCTGGAAGGCGCAGACGAGGATCCGGCCGTTCGGCAGGAGCTGCGCGTCCGACGGGTACGTGATCGGCGCTCGCACCGACCAGACGAGCTTGCCCGTGCGGTCGAGCCGATCGATCCAGCCGCCGATCTCGGTCACCAGCATCCCGCCGTCCGGAAGCGGCGTGTCGCCATTCGGGCTCGCGAACCCGCGGGGCGGGTCATGGACGCAGCTCCCTCCGAGCACGCGGAGCACGCTTCGGTCGTGCCTCAGCTCGACGATCCTGCAATTGCGGATGTCCGCGACCGTCGTCACGCCGTTCGCGAGCCGGTACGCGTCGTCGGGCGCGTCGAGGTAGCCCCTCGCACTGCCGGCGATCCCGGCGTGCCCGTATCGCCACACGACGCGCTTGGTCCGGAGCGAGATCTGCGTGAGCGTGTCGTCGAATTCCTCGTTCGTGATCACGCCGCGGTAGCCGGGGGTGAAGAAGGCGTCGTCCGGCTGCTGGAGCCCCGCCCGCTGCCAGACGATGCGGCGGTCGGGCGAGAGCAGGATCACGCGGTCGTTGTTCCGGTCGGCGACGAGGAGGTAACCGGGGAGGATCCGCGAGCGCACGAGCGGGAGACGGAGCGGGGACACGAGCCGCGGCTTCGCGACGTGCTCTCGTGGAGACGAGGAGACCGTGGAGCTCCGGGTCGTTGCCGCCTGGTGTGCGTGTGTACCGCAGCCGGCGACGACCGCCGCACAGACGACCAGGGCGACGACGCGCCTCATGCGGTCAAGGCTTGCAGACCGTGCCCGACCCGGCTCAGACGGACGTCCCGGTTCCGTGGACCGTGCCGCGGACCGAACCGTGGCCCCCGAGATTCAGCGAGATCACGAGCCGTAGCCGTCGGGTCGTCGATCGCACGGTGGCTATGAGATCCGCGCCCCGGAGACCAACGATCTCACCTTGATAGAGAGGCGTCGCGGTGCCCATGCGCACTCGACTCTGCTCCATTGCAACGCCCCCGTTGTCGAGCGGCACCCCCCGGAGGTAGATCTCCAGGTGGTCTGCGGTGCCGCCGTGCAGGGCGCCGTCGATGCGAATCGTCTCCCGGCCGCTCTCGTCGGCCGGCTCGACCGTGACTCGACCGGCAAACGTGGCGCCGAAGGGTGTCGTCACCGCTCCGGCCGGGACGGAAGCGCACTCGGACCGACCTGCCGCGAAGCGGCGGCCGCCTGCGGATTCCCCGGCTTGCCGCCTGCCCGCGCGCCCCAGTGCGCCGCGAGCGGTCCCACCAAGCTCCAGACCGCGACCGAGACGGCGGCGGCGGCGCCGAGCGCTGCGAGGACGGGGCGAGGGGTCTGCCCTGTCGCGGCGGGTACGAGCAGCCGGCGCGCCGTCAGCCCGAAGACGAGGACGACGCTGAGCCCGTACAGCATCGGTGCCCAGACCGTGCGCGTGTCGCTTCCGGTCCCGAGCCCGTGCACGGTCGCCGCGACGTAGACGCCATACGCGAGAACGTGAATCGCCCGCCAGGTGCGGAAGCCGATCCGGGCGCGGAGACGCGAGCTCACCCAGACCGCGAGCAGGAGGTAGAGCGCGACGATGCCGAGACCCATCCAGAGCGGGCGGTAGTGCGAGGCGAAGGGAACGAGCACCTCCGCCAGGCCGAATCTCGTGAACGGGTCGACGAGGACGGCGATGACATGGACCGCGATGAAGACGAGCGCGAGGAGGCTCAGGTAGCCGTGCAGCTCGTTCGTGATCAGGCGCGGCCAGCGGGCGGTCTGCCAGCGGTTTCGGAGGACGAGCCCCGCGGAGACCGCGGCCGTGAGGAGCACGTACGCGGCGAACCCGCCCGTTCGAGCCGTGTCCCAGGTGATCGCGCTCCACGTGCTCATGCGGCGCTCGAGACACGCCGCGGCCACGGGCCGACCGTCGAGATCGCGCCGTCCTCGTGCGTCAAGCGACCCGCGAGTCGTCGAGCCGAGAGGAAAGCGCCGCCGGAGTGCGACCCGAGTGCGAAGGCGACGGTCGCCGCGACCTCGGCGATCTCACAGGTCGACGCGGCGACGGTCACTTCGCCGAGGTCGCTCACCGCGGGCTCGCCGGTGCGCGGATCGAGCAGATGGTGACGAGGGATTCCGTCCTGCGCCCAGGCCCGGCGCTTGCTGCCCGACGTCGCCAGCGCACCGCGGACGAGTGGCACGACTTCGCCCGAGGAGTCGTCGCCGACGAGGACCTGCCACGCTCGCGCCCCCGGTGGGAGGCCGAGCACACGCAGATCTCCTCCTGCGCTGACGAGAGCAGTGCCGACTCCCCGCGCTCTCACGAGGTCGAGAGCCGCGTCCGCCGCCATCCCCTTGGCGATCCCTCCGAGGTCGAGAGCACACCCGGACGGGAGCACGACGGTGCGCGAGCGGCGGTCGAGGGCGATGTCTCGCCAGTCGCCGCCCGGCCTCGGCGCCTCAGCAACCGCGCCAACGGCTTCGGGCATGCGATCGAAGGGCATCGCGTACCCAATCCGTCGCAGCTGCAGCAGAAGCGTCGGATCGAAGATGCCGTCCGTCGCGCGGGCGGCGGCGACCGCCGCCCAGATCGCGTCGAACAGCAGTCGACCGACGACGACGGGTTCGCCGGGGCGGGCGTTCAGGCGCGAGAGCTCGCTGTCCGGGAGAAACCTGCTGAGCCGCGCCTCCCAGTCGGCGAAGAGCTCGCGCACCGGCGTGATGACGTCGCTGCGGTCGGACGGCAGGAGGACGTGCGCCTCGGACCCCATCGCGGCGAACCGGAACGAGCGCATCAGGGACGGTGTCGCGAGCTCAGGAGACACTCGACTGAGCGACGGGAGGCGCCTGAGGTGCTGTGGTCATGGGTGTGGTCGTGGCCGAGCTCGGAGCGGAGCCCGAGCCTTCGTCGAAGGCGAAACCGCTCGGCGTCGCATCGAAGTAGCTCGTCGCCCGTGTCGCGCTCCGGCTCGAGCGGTGCGCCGTCGTCGCGCCAGATGCGCCTCTGACCGCGTGCTGTGTGACGAGACCGAAGAGGGCGGCGAATCCGAGCACGGATGCGATCGTCGTCCGTTTCTTCAGCAGTGCGAGGCGTGCGTAGTGGCGCCGTCGCACCAGCGCGCGGCCTTCGGACGACGTGGTCATGCGGCGAACGTACGGGCTGACGATGAGAAAACGGTGAGACGGCTCTGAACGCGATCTAAGAACCCCGGCGAACACGGCCGACGGCCCGTTGTAGTCTGCGATCCGTGCTCTCTCGCGCCTCGACGCCGGCTCGGCCGGTGCGCTGCCGGAGGCGCGAGGGTGTGCACGCGACCTCCCTTGGGAGCGTCTCCTGACCGCCGTCGCGCCCGAGACGCCGATCGGGCTCGAGACCCTCACCGACGGCGGCCAGAAGCCCGCCGACGTCGCGCGGGGGATCGCCGCCTTCCTCGCCGACGCCCGGAAGAGCCTCGACATCGCGCTCTACGACGTCCGCTTCGAGACGGACGCAGGCGGCCTCGTGCTCGCCGCGCTCCTCGCCGCAGCGCAGCGGGGAGTCGCGATCCGGATCGCCTACAACGTCGATCACCACGGGCCGATCCCGGTCCCGCCCCCTCCGGAGTCGACGCCCGATGCGATCGAGGCGCTCCCGGTTCCCACGCGCGGCGTCGCCGGCGTCCCCGACCTCATGCACAACAAATTCGTCGTCCGAGACGGCGAGGCGGTCTGGGGCGGCTCGACGAACTGGACCGACGACTCCTGGTCGCGCCAGGAGAACGTCATCGTCACCGTCTCCTCACAGGAGATCGCGTACGCCTACACGCTCGTGTTCGAGGAGCTCTGGCGGACGGGCATCGTCGAGCACAGCGGGACGGCCGAGCCGAGGCCGGCCGACGTCGGCGACGCGAAAGTGCGAGCGTGGTTCTGCCCCGAGCACGGGGACGCCCTCTCGCATCGGGTCGCGAAGGCGATGGGCAAGGCCCGCGAGCGGGTGCGGATCGCTTCTCCGGTCCTATCCTCCGGCCCGATCCTGGGAACGCTCGTCGAGGTCGTGAACGAGAAGCGGTGCTCGGTCGCCGGCGTGATCGACGACACCCAGGTCGACGAGGTCTTCCTGCAGTGGCGCACGAACGGCGTCAGCGCGTGGAAGATCCCGCTCCTGCGGCAGATCCTCGTGGGCGCGGAGTTCAGCGGCAAGACGTCGACCCCGTGGTCGCCGACGGCGGTGCACGACTACATGCACGCGAAGGTCGTCGTCGCCGACGACACGGTCTTCGTCGGGAGCTTCAACTTCTCGCGCTCCGGCGAGCGGAACGCGGAGAACGTGCTCGAGATACGCGACGCCGCTCTCGCCGACCGGCTCGCAGCCTTCGTCGACGCGATCCGCGCCCGCTACCCGCGAGCCACGCTGCCGGCCGCGGCACAGGACGCCACGCCCACCGTCTAGTGCTCCGTCCCGAAAGCCACCTCGCGCTCCGGGCGGCTGCAAAGCTGCGCCAGCCCGCGTCCTCAGTCGCGCCCATATCCACTGATATGGGCGCTCCCTGCGTCCTTGTCTGGCTTGCTTTTCGCGCGCCGGAGCATCAAGGGACTTCCGGGAAGGAGCACTAGTCGTCCGGCACGAGCACGACCGACGGCGCCGAGCGGCGGACGGGACCGTGGTACACGGCCTCGACGTTGTTGTCGTCCGGGTCGAGGACGAAGGCACCGTAGTACCCGGGGTGGTACGAACGCTCTCCGGGAGGGCCGTTGTCACGCCCGCCCGCCGCGATCGCCGCGGCGTGGAAGCGGCGCACCGCCTCCTCCCCGTCCGTCTGGAACGCGAGGTGCAGGTGCCCGGTCGGTGGGCCGTCCACGCTCACCCATAGCTCGTCGCAGGCGAAGTCCGAAAAGCTGAACGCAACATTTTTCGCGGCGACAGCGCTGCGCTGCAAACATTCTGGCGAGAGAACGCGTGGTATCCTTCGGGATAATAACGATTGTTTTCCGGTAACAAGAAATTAGGCGTCTGTTCGCCTATATCCGGGCTGGAGAAAAGCGAGTTTTATGCGTAGTGTCTGCCATGAGATCAAGACGCAGCTTCGGTGGCAAGGCTCTTCTGATCCTTGCTTTTGTATAAGTTTCAACCAGTAATGCAGGGCAAGCGGATTATTTACCTGGTCGCGTGGTTGTGAAAGAGTGCCGCAGTTCGGATGGAATCTGGCTTTCAATCTGCAGATCGATGGCAGGCCTGTGGCGACCATCGGACCGGGTCACCACTACGACGGTTGGCTGCCAGCAGGGCGCCATGTGCTAGCAGTTTCCACCGCGTCCTACGTGGGTTTGCCCCAGCCGACTTCGACAATAGTGAACGTCGAACCAGGGCGAACCCAAGTGTTCACCGCGTTGTGGGATTCGAATCTGATTTTTCTCCACCCATCAGGAGTGTCGTTAACCCCCGGCAAAGCAGTGGGAACTTAGACCTAAATAACAGCTATTCGGCCCTTCGCGTAGCCCTTGCGGCCTGCATTCCCTGTTTCCACCACCAGAATAAGGATTTTGCCGCCATTACTTCAAATCCGTTGAGGAGTATCTTGACAAACGTCGATTCGCCCTTGTATCGCGAATTGCTTCATTGAAGCCGCCAAAGTGAAGTCAAGGACGGTCGCGAATAAGCCCGGAGAGACGGCTTGAGAGTCCGGTGCCCGCGCTCGAGGCCCAAGTGCTCGATGTCGGCGCCAGTAGCCTCCGAAACCCGCAGCCTTTCAGCGCAAGCAGCGAGATCAGCGCATGATCGCGTGGCGTGCCGAGCCCGGTGGCGACGAGCAGCGCGCCGAGCTCGTTGCGGTCCAGCGCGACGGCATGTGACTCGTAATTCAGCGGAAAGGCGGACATACACCGCCGGGAAGCGTTCCAGGAGCTCCTCCTCGACCGCGTATTTGTAGAACCCGGCAACGGTGGACAGCCGCCGGGTGACAGTCGCGCGGGCCCGGCCCCTGGCTTCCAGCTCGCTGGCGAAGGACTCGATGTCGGCGCGGCGGACAGCGAACAGGGTCAGCGAGCGGGCGCGGCACCAGGTAGTGAACTGGCGCAGGTCCAGGGCATAGGCCTCACGGGTCAGGCCGCGGTATCCGGCCAGGAACCCGGCGAGGGCGAGCCGTTCGGCGTCGGTAAAGACAGGCTGGATCGTGGCGAGCGCGGTGGATGGGGCGGCAGTGGTCATCGGGCACCTCCCGGCCGGGCTGAGAACCGGAGGCTGGGCCAGTCCCGGTCCCAGCGGTTAAACGGAAACCCAACGTCCCGCCGTCGAGACGGTGGTGTTCAGCCCTGATCGGCGTACGCTGGCCGTCGGTGCGTCCGATGGCACGGTCCGGCTGTGGGACATCGCCGACCCGGCCAACCCCCAGCTGATCGGCCAGCCCCTGGCCAGCAGCGACGGCAACACGGTCGAGGCGGTGGCGTTCAGCCCCGACGGGCACATACTCGCAGGCGGATACCTGGATGGGACGGTCCGGCTGTGGAATGTCGCCGACCCGGCGCACCCCCGATCGTCCGGCCAGCCACTCCCCAGCTGCAGCACTGTCAACTCCGTAGCATTCAGCCCCGACGGGCACACGTTGGCTGGCGCTAGCACTGACGGCATCACCCGGCTCTGGAATCTGAACGTCCATGACGCCATCGAACGGATCTGTGCCGCTGCTGGAGACCTCAAGCCGCAGCAGTGGCACGTGTTTTGCCCCAGTTGCCGTACCAGCCAGCGTGCGCTCATTAGCCGAAGGGCTTCAGCCAACGCGCCCGGCAGGGCAGGGCGGGCATCACCTGGGGCCGTGCGCGGCGGGCGGGACGGGTGATGCCTCGCCCACCCAAGCCGTGCCCATTCCATCGAGAACCGCCCTGTCCTTATCGTTACCCACGCCTCGGTTGCGAGCCTGACGTTGTATCTCAAGAGGCTTACATAATGCCTGTTGTGCCGTCCGGTGCTGCGTCGGCCAGCTGGGGCAGGTCAGGGCAGCGGCCATGTACGCCAGTGGTAGGTTGCTGTTGGGGATGCCGAGCACGGTGCGGTCGCTGGGGGCAATGAAGGGCTGGGAGTCCGCGGCGTCGCGCGCGGTGACCGTGGCGGTGCCGAGAGTTCCTGAGCCGGTCACGGGCCAGTCGAATATGGTGTCGCGCCCGGAGTTGGCGCTCATCTCCGTGCGGTTGACGATGACGGTCAGAGTGTGCCCGTCCGGGGAGATTCCCACCGGGAGCCTCACCGGTCCAGATGCAGGTGGGCACAGCAGCACCTCGTCTGGCTGGGACTGCCCCGTCCGGGAACTTCGCGCGGACCAGGAGGCCGGATGTTGCTGGTCTCGCAGTTGGCCGCCAGTGGTGATCGACGCGGCGCCTCGTATGCCGCAGTGGGCGTCGCGATCGGCGCGGCCCTTTGGTCGGTGGCGGCGGTGCTCGGCGTGAGCGCACTATTCGCCGCCTTTCCCGCGGCACGTTTGTTTCTTCAAGTGGCTGGCGCCACGTACCTGCTCTTCGTCGCCTCTCGCCTTTGGAAGTCGCGAGGATCGACAGCGGGGGCGCCGCGCTCGTTGTCGGCAGTTCGTGCGCTACGCCTTGGCTTGCTCACTAATCTGTCCAATCCAAAGTCCGCCCTGTTCTTCGGCAGCGTCTTTTCGGCGGGGCTGCCGGCACAGCCGAGCCGCGCGGTGCTCGGCGCAGCGGTGGGGCTTGTCGTTTTCAACTCGTTGTGTTGGCATCTGCTGCTCGCATTCGTGTTCTCCCGCCGGGTGGCACAGGCCGGCTACGCGGTGCAGCGTGATCTGCTCGCTCGCGCGGCGGGGGCAGTCGTTGGCGCGGTCGCCATTTCGCTTCTCGTTGCGTCGCTGCGCGAGGCTCGGAGGTAGCCGCGCTGGCCTGCTCAGCGCATGCGCATCCGGTCGGGCATCTGGACGACCACAACTCGACCGCGTGCGCAGACTTCTCCGTTCTCGCAGCTCGTCCGCACGTCGATCCCGAATTGCGCGCGGAACAACTGCTTGCTCGCGAGCAGGAGGCTCGATTCCTTCGGAATCACGCCTCCCGGCGTGGTAGGGAAGCCCGCAGTTGGCGTACGAGACGTACGGACCCCGCTCCACCATGATGATCTCGGCCTTCTCATCCAGTCTGCGCAGACGCGCCGCGCACGATGCTCCGCCCGCCACTCCGCCAACGATGATGACTTTCATGCTTCCTCCTGACTAACCGAGCCGCTTCTCGAGCATCCCGTCCGGCATTCGGACGGCAACGACACGGCCGCGCGCGCAGACCTCTCC
>CAWKEV010000019.1:0-30576 GCA_963848725.1 uncultured Actinomycetes bacterium
TCGACCTCGGCCTGGACGAGCGCAGCGGCACGCTCGAGCGCGTCGTTCCCGACGCCGACCGCAGCGCCGACCCGCAACCTCCCGTGCTCGTCCTTCGTCGCGTCCGGATAGGCGACGCGCTTGGAGATGTCCTTGACCGTGATGAGACCGCGGAGAACCCCGTCCGCGTCGACCACCGGGAGCTTCTCGACCTTGTTGCGATGGAGAATCGCCTCCGCCTCGGCGAGTGTCGTGCCGACCGGCGCTGTCACGAGGTCGCGGCTCGTCATGAGTGCGGACACCGGCTGAGCGGTGTCCGTCTCGAAGCGGAGGTCGCGGTTGGTGAGGATGCCGACGAGGACGCCCTCGTCGTCGACGATCGGGACGCCCGAGATGCGATAGCGCTCCATCAGCTCGAGCGCCTCGGCGACGGAGTTGCCCGTCCGGAGCGTGACCGGCTCGACGATCATCCCGGACTCCGAGCGCTTCACCTTGTCCACCTCGGCGACCTGGTCGGCGATCGAGAGGTTGCGGTGCACGATTCCGATGCCGCCTGCGCGCGCGAGCGCGATCGCGAGGCGCGCCTCGGTGACCGTGTCCATCGCGGCCGAGACGAGCGGGATGTTGAGCGAGATCGAGGGCGTTAGCCGCGTCACCGTGGAGACGTCGTTCGGGAGCACACTCGATTCCGCCGGGAGCAGCAGCACGTCGTCGAACGTGAGCCCTTCCTTGCCGAACTTGCGCTCGAAGTCGACGAGGCGCTCGATCTCGTCGGTGCGAAGCTCGGTCTCCATCAGATGACGTTAGCAGCGTCCGGCGACGACCCGGTCACGGGCCGGAGAGTCCGAGCTGAGCGAAGAGCTCGCGTGTGCGCGCGGCCCCCGTCGCGTCGCCCTTCGCATCTCTGATCGCCAGTGACTCGGCGGCCGCCTCGGGCCGCATCTTCCGTGCGGCCCGCCAGAAAGAACGTCTCGGCGAGGTACCGGCGCGGGAGCGCCAGGTTCTCCAGCCCGTCGCTCCCTTCCGTGAGCTCGACCGCTCGGCGACCCTGCTCGATCGCCTCCTCGAAACGACCGTCTCGTGCGAGCAGGCTCCCCTCGATCGCATCGAGCATGACGAAATTGATGAGGTCGCCCGGCTCGGTCGGTCGCCCGGGCTCGCACACATAGCTCGCGAGCCTCGTCGAAGCGACCGAGGTTGTAATACAGGTCGGCCAGGTTCAGCGCGACCGTGGCGTGAAAGACGCGGTCGCCGATTCGCTCGAGCAGCTCGACGCCATCGCGGAGCGAGCGCTCGGCGACGGCGACGTCGCCTGCCCTCCATTCGATCCACCCCTCCGCCATGGACATCCCGCCTGCGACGAGAAGCATCCCGCCTCTTCGTACGCTTGCCTGGCGCCCCTGACGAACTCGCGAGCGAGATCGAACTCGCCGCGCGCGGCGTGGAGGCGCCCGAGCACGGACCGTTCGAACGCGAGCGCCACCTGCCCACTCTCGGCCTCGATGAGCGCCTGGACCTGCTCGATCGCCTCGTCGACGTGCGACGGCCCGAACATGTACGCCGACACCAGCCTGGCTCGCAGGAAGCCGGCGACGTGACCGCGCAGCGCGCCGGCCCGCTCGAGGTGGGAGAGCGCGAGTTCGCAGGCGTGCGTCGTCTCGGCATTGCGAACCAGGCCCCACGCAACCCAGGAAACGCTCCACCAATAGAGCGCGAGCCCGTAGTCGTCACCCGCTCGCTCGAAGACCGCGCGGACGTCGTCGCCTCCCTCGAGCGGCTGATGTCTGACCATCACGCGAGTGACGGCAGCGCGTGCCCGCGTGAGCTCGCTTTGCGCGCCCGCCGCCTCGTCGAGTAGCCGCGCCGCCTCGTCGCTCTGGCCCGACTCGTTGAGCGCTCCGGCGAGCTCGGGCAGCAACGCGAGTCGGCGCTCGTGATCGACGGGCAGGAGGGCCGCCCGGCGCAGGAGAACCAGGCCCGCGTTGAAGTCCGCCCGGTCGAGAGCGCCCAGTCCGGCGGACGCGAGCCGCTCGGACGCGCGGGTCGCGAGGCCGGAGAGCGCCTCGTCCGCCGGATCGAGCTCGGACCTGTAGCGATGCGCCTGCTCGAGGTGGTAGCCGACGATCTCGTCCCGTTCGACCAGGTCGTGCGTCGCGAGCCAGTCCGCGAAGCGCTCGTGAAGCTCGGCGCGAGTCGCCTTCGGGAGTGACTCGTAGGCGGCGTCGCGGATGAGGAGATGGCGGAAGCGGAACCCCTCGTCCTCGGGGAACGTCGGCGGCGCCGAACGGATCAGCTCCTTGCGGACGAGGGTCGTGAGGTGCGTCCCCACACCGTCACGCACCGGGTCCGGAGAGAGCGCTGCCACAGCTCCGCGGTGGAACACCTCGCCCTCGACTGCACCACGCTCCATGACGAGGCGGACGTCGCCGTCGAGGGAGTCGATTCGCGCCTGGAGCAGCGCCTGGATGGTCGGCGGCACGGCGATGTCTCCCTCGCTCCCGTGCTCCCGGACCATCGCGAGCATCTCCTCGACGTAGAGCGGGTTTCCAGCAGATGCGACGGTGATCCGCTGGCGCAACTCAGCATCGAGGACACCGTCGTCGACCAGGGTATCCATCAGCTCTCCACACTCGTCCACGCCGAGCGGCTCGAGGAGAACCGACGTCGCATTGACCTTGCCGCCTCCCCAGCCCGGCCTGGCGTCGAGGAGCTCCGTGCGTGCGACGCAGAGGAGGAGGATCGGCGCGTCGCGTGAGAGGTCGGCGACGTGCTCGACGAGGTCGACGAAGATCGGCTCTGCCCACTGCAGGTCGTCGGTGACGACGACCTGCGGCCGCTCGACCGCTCGCGCCTCGAGCAGCCTGCGGAACGCGAGCTGTGTGTCCTGAGGCGAGATACCTATGACCGACTCCGGGTCGACGCCGACCCCGATCAGCATCTCGACGAGCGGCCAGTAGGTGATCCCCTCGCCGTACGAGAGACAGCGGCCGCGCAGGACGTCAGCGGAGTCGCCGACGCGCTCGAGGAAGTCGCCGACGAGTCGAGACTTGCCGATCCCGGCCGGCCCGAGGAGGGTGAAGAGCCGACACGTCCGGTCGGCGATCGCATCCTCGTAGTCTCGCCAGAGCCGCTGGCGCTCCCGCTCCCGACCGACGAGCGGCGTATCGAGGCGACGTGCGAGCGACGCTGCGTCCCCGATCACCTCCAGGAGCCGATAGGCCTCGACGGGCGTGGACTTCCCCTTGAGCGCGAGCGGTTCCACCGGCTCGACCCGGACCGCGTCGCGGACGAGAAGCCGCGTCTTCGCGCCGATGTACGCGTCACCGGCCGGTGCCGCCTGCTCGAGTCGCGCTGCGACGTTCACGGCATCCCCGGTGACCAGCGTCTCGCTGTCCCCTCCGACGACGACCTCGCCGGTGTTGATGCCGATGCGGGCTTCGAGACCGTGCTCGGCGATCGAGCTGCGCATCTCCCACGCCGCCCGGATCGCGCGGAGCGCGTCGTCCTCGTGCGAGACCGGGATGCCGAAGACGGCCATGACCGCATCGCCGACGAACTTCTCGACCATGCCGCCGTGGCGCTCGAGGATCACGCGCAGATCCTCGAAGTAGCGGCGCATCCGAGCGCGTAGCGCCTCCGGGTCGGTCGCCTCGCCGAGCGCCGTCGAGCCCACGAGGTCGCAGAAGAGGACCGTGACGACCTTGCGCTGCTCGCGTTCGGGCGCGGCAGGCGCGAGGGCGCTGCCGCACGCGCTGCAGAACCGCGAGTCGGGCGGGTTCTCCCGGCCGCAGCTCGGGCACGTGTTCACGCGCGGAGTCTACGAGTGGGCGAGCTGGAGCTCGGAGAGCTCGACTTCCCCCAGGTACGTCGCCGCGAGGTGCGGGTCGAAGCGGCCCGCGCCGAGTTCGAGGACCGACGCGCTCCCGGCCGCGACCGCGAGCCGCAGCGCGTCCTCCGAGCGGACGTCCGCAACCACGCCCGCGAGGAACTGAGCGACGAGAACGTCTCCCGACCCGACCGTGGAGACCGGCTCGACGCGCGGAGCGAGCACCCGGAACCGGCGCGTCTTCCGGCCGAGCCTGAGCAGCGCGAAACAGCCGTTCTCGAGCGTGATGAGGACGTTGCGAGCGCCCATCTCCGCGATCGCGTCGAGCGCCATCCGGAAGTCGTCGTCGTCCTCGAGCTCCTGACCCACGAGCTGCTCCGCCTCGCGCTGGTTCGGCGAGACGAGGAACGGCCCCGCCTGGACGCCGAGCTCGAGCGGCTCGCCCTCGCTGTCGAGGACGACGCGCACGTCGCGGCGGGCGAGATCGCGCACCGCCTCGGCGTAGAACGACGTCGGCACCTTGCGGGGGAGCGAGCCTGCGAGGACGACGAAGTCCGCCCCCTGCGAGAGGTAGTGGAGCTTCTCCATCAGCGTCTCCACCTCGCCGACGGTCACTTCCGGCCCCCACTCGTTGATCTCGGTGTACGTGCCTCCGGTCGGGTCGACGACCGCGGTCGAGGTCCGCGACTCGTCGGCGATGCGGACGAAGTCGTTGAGGATCGCCTCCGAGGTCAGCTCCTCGACGATCCGGGTCCCGGTGCGTCCGCCCGTGAGTCCGGTCGCGACGACCGGCACCTCGAGCCGCTTGAGCGCGCGGGCGACGTTGATCCCCTTCCCGCCCGCCAGCGTGAGCACTTCGCTCGAGCGGTGCCGGAAGCCGAGCTGGAAGACGGGCACGGTGAGCGTGCGGTCGAGGGCTGCGTTGACGGTGACGGTGACGATCACGAGACGATCCCCCACACATTGGCCGCGGTCCGGCGCGCGTACCACCCCACCCTTCCGAGGACGCCCGGCTTGGTGACGTTCGACGCCGCGACGAGCCTTTCCGCCGCGACGAGGTCGTTCCCCTCGTACACCTCGACGCGTCCGAGCGACGCGCCCTTCTTCACCGGCAGCGCGACGGAGACGGGAGCGACCACGCGCTCGACGAGCGGAGCGTCCTTGCGAACGGTCTCGATTCGCATCACACGCGCCACGAGCTCCACCGGCTGTCGCCCGTACCCGGTGTTCGACGTGGCGTAAACGCGGCCGTCGTCGATCGCGATCACGCGTCGGTACTGGGCGAGGCCGTAAGAGAGGAGCGCCTTGAGCGCGTCGTTCCGCTCCGCGCGGTTCCGGCTCCCGAGCACCGACCCGTACACGGTGGCCCCGTTCTTGCTCGCGGCCGCCGCCTCGTTCCAGCCCGCGTCGGCCGTGTGTCCCGTCTTGCCCGCGACGAGCGGCGGCCAGCTCTCGAGCAGGTCGTCCGTGGTCGGAAAGTCGCCGCTGCCACGGATCGCGACCGAGCTCCGCTGCAACGCGTCGCTGATGAACGGGATCCCGAGGGCATACCGGACGAGGAGCGTCGTGTCGCGCGCACTCGAGAGGTGTCCCGCCTGGTCGAGCCCGTGCGGGTTCTCGAACGTCGTGTCGGTGAGCCCGAGCTCGCGCGCTTCGGCGTTCATGAGGGAGACGAAGCGGCTCTCGGACCCGTGACCGACGTACAGAGCGAGCGCCTCGGCCGCGTCGTTCCCGCTCCGGACGAGCATCCCGTGGATCAGCTCGCCGACGCTCAGGAGCTCGTTCGGACGGAGGTAGACCGTCGACTCGCCGACGCGCGCCGCACGTGGGCTCACCCGCACGACGTCGGAGGGTCGCGCGTGCTCGAGCGTGACGATCGCCGTCATCAGCTTCGTGATGCTCGCGGGCGCGCGTCGCAGGCGCGCGTCGCTCTGAGCGAGGACGGCGCCGTCGGATCCGACGAGGTACCACGCGGCGGCGCCCACGTGCAGTGGCGCGGACCGCGTCACCTCGACGTTCGAGGCCTGCACCGGTGCGGCGAGGAAGGCGACGACGGCGACGATCGCGAGCAGGGATCTGCTCATCACCGGCTCGGCACTCTACACCGAGCGCCGTCGCCGGGGATCGCGCGGACCTGTCGCTCCTGCTGCGAGGCGCTCAGCTCGAGGACTCGGGGAGCGGCTCCCCCACCCGGTCTCCGACACTCGGCACCGAGCGGAGCGCCGGGCTCAGCGTCGCGACGACGGCAGCGAGGAGCGCAACGGCCACGAAGCAGCCGACGGCCAGCCGGGGGGACGCCTGCCCGAGCAGGAATCCGGCGAGCAGCGGC
Source organism: uncultured Actinomycetes bacterium (assembly GCA_963848725.1). Taxonomy (GTDB): domain Bacteria; phylum Actinomycetota; class Thermoleophilia; order Gaiellales; family Gaiellaceae; genus GMQP-bins7. The sequence continues at coordinate 6,135 of CAWKEV010000019.1, forward strand.
CCGAGCGGAGCGACGAGGAGGACGATCGTCCTGAAGACGCTCCCCACGCGGCCGATGAGGCGGTCCGGCGTGAGGGCGAGCTGGTAGCCGAGGACGACGGAGTCGGTCGAGGGGATGGCGAGCGCGGCGGGGAAAAGGCTCGCGGCGAGGACGTAGACGTTCGGCCAGACGAGGAAGAGGAGCGGGATCGGCCACATCCAGAGCTCGAGCAGGAGGACCGCCCGCGTCGGAAGCGACCGCCGCACCCGAGGCGAGATCGTGGAGCCGACGAGGACGCCCGCGCCGAACGAGGCGACGAGCGCACCCACGGCGAGCCCCGACAGCCCCTGCTCCTCGGCGATGACGACGACGGCCAGCGTGTACCCGAGCGACACGAAGCCGAGCGGCGCGAAGACGAGCGTGGTCGTCCTCAGGAACGGGTTGTGCCAGAGGAAGCGAAAGCCCTCGAGGAGCTGCTCCCGAAGCCGCGGCGCCTCCTCTTCGCGCTTCTCCTGGAACGGCGTCCGCATGGCGAGGAGCGACACCGTCGAGAACGCGTACGAGACCGCGTCGACGAGGAACGGCAACGAGCGGGCGAGGCCGAAGAGCGCCCCGCCGACCGGCGGGCCGCCGACGTTGATCGCAGCCCGGCGACCCGTGACGAGGTTGATCGCCGCAGGAAGCTGGTCGGCGGGCACCACCGAGCGAATGGCTCCCGACTCGGCCGCCTGGAAGAAGGACCCGCCCATCCCTTCGACGAACGCTGCCAGCGGAATCATCCAGAAGACCAGCCCTCCGCTAACGATCGCGCCGCCGAACGCCGCCATCGCCGTGAACCGCAGGACGTCGGACGCGATCATCAGGCGCTTGCGGTTCCAGCGATCGGCGACGAGTCCCGCGGGAAGCGCGAAGAGCGCGGCGGAGGCGAGGCGGGCGAAGCCGACGACCCCTGCCTTGGTCGCCGAGCCGGTGAGGCTCAGGACGAGGAGCGGGTACGCGATCGAGGCGACCTGTGTTCCCGATTGCGAGAACAGCTGCCCCGCCTGCAGGAGCATGAAGTCCCGGTTGCGCCGGAGGGTGGACGGGCTCGAGCTCAGCGCGCTACCAGCCGGATGCGGCCCAGACCTGCGCCGCGAGGCGCTCCGCCTCCGCGGCAGCCGCCGCGCGCCAGTCGTCCTCCGTGTCCCGGAACGCGTAGATCACGGACCGCGAGGCCGTGACGAGTGCGCTCGCGGGACCGCTCGTGAACGCGCGGGCGACGTCCGCCGGGGTCGCTCCCTGCGCGCCCACACCGGGGAGGAGGAGCGGTGTCTGGGGCATGAGTCGACGTGCCTCCGAGACAGCGCGCGGGATCGTCGCCCCGACCACCGCACCGATGCTCGAGAGCCCGCGCTCCCCGACGAGCGGCTCGCCCCACTCGCGGGTGAGCTCGGCGAGCAGGTGCCACAGCGGTCGCCCGTCGGACATGGTCGCGTCCTGCACGTCCGCTGCTCCCGCGTTCGACGTGCGGACGAGGAAGAAGACTCCCGCGCCGTGCCTCCGGCAGGCGGCGATGAACGGCTCGACACCGTCGTGTCCGAAGTACGGGCTCGCGGTCATCGCGTCGGCCAGTGGAGGCCCGCCGTCGCGCGGCTCGAGAAACGCCGCCGCATACGCGCGGGCGGTCGAGCCGATGTCGCCGCGCTTGGCGTCGAGGATGACGAGGAGCCCGATCGAGCGCGCGTGGTCGCAGACCTCCTCGAGCGCCCGGGCGCCGTCGGCGCCGAGCGCCTCGAAGAACGCCGACTGGGGCTTGACCCCGGCGACGTACGGGAACACGGCGTCGACGATCCCCTTGCAGAAGCGCGCGACCGCCGATGCAGCCGCCGCGCGCCCGAGCACGGCCTCGCCGCGAAGCTCCATCGGGAGCAGGTCGAGCCGCGGATCGAGTCCGACGAGGAGCTGGCTGTGCTTTCGCTCGACGGCCTCGCCGAGGCGGTCGGCGAACCCGACCGCACCCTCGACGCGGGGCAGGGGCTCCATGCCCGACACCGTAGCGCCAGGGTTCACGGAGGGCATCGCTACGCGGCGAGGATCTCGCGCGCGTCGAGCGAGACGATGCGAAGCTCCGGCGGAGGTCGACGAAGGAAGCCGGCGACGACGAGGAGCTCGTCCGCGTGCTCGGGCGCGAAAGACGTTGTGGCCCGGTCGACGTCCGCGAGGCCGGCCCGTGCCTCGACGTCACCCGCCGGCCCGCTGGCGATCGTCCGCACGGCGGCGACGCGGCCGCCGGCGACGAAGAACGCACGCCGGAAGCCCGGCTCCCGCGCGGGAGCGAGGACGCAGACCCGCATCTCCCGGAGCCGGCCGAGCTCCGCCGCCTGCGCGGCGACGTCCTCGAGGGCGGCGACGCGGTCGCGGACACGCGCGGCGTCCTCGAAGCGAAGGTCGGCGGCGAGCTTCCGGAGCTTCGTCCGCGCGGCGGGAATCGCCTCTCCGAGATCGTCTCCGTCGAAGCGGTCGAGCGCGCGAGCCGCGAGCTGCGCGCGACGCCTGCTCCGGATCGGGCCGTAGCGCCCGGGTTCGGCGACGACGCGCCAGCCGGCGTCACCGCGCACGAGGTAGACGTAGCGATCGGGCCGCGACGCGCGCGCATTCGCAGGCGGTCGGAGCTCGCGGATCAGCGCCAGCTCCTCGAGCGCGGCCTCGAGCTCCGAGCCGACGACGCGCCACTCGACCCGTGCGAGCGCTCCGAGCGCCGCCTCGACGGCCGGTCGCTGGCGTGCTCCGGCGAAGTAGGAGCGCAGGCGAGCGCGCAGGTCGCGCGCCTTTCCGACGTAGAGGACGGTGTCGTTCGCGTCCCGGAACAGGTACACGCCCGGCGTCGTCGGCGCGCCCGCGACGAGCGACCGCTTCCCGTGCAGCCGCCGGGCGCGAGGCGCCGCGAGCTCGACGACGTCGCCGATCGTCCGCGCGCCCCGTTCCTGGGCGAGCCCGAGGAGCGAGACGAGGATCTCGGCGGTCGCGATCGCGTCCGGCAGGGCTCGATGGCACGGCTCCACGGAGACTCCGAAGAAGTGCGCCAGCCGTGCGAGCGACACCCGCTCGCTCCTGCGGTCGAGGAGACGGCGCGCGAGCCAGACGGTGTCGATCACCGTCGCGGCGCAGCGAAGGCCGGTGAGGCGCTCCACCCCCCGATCGAGGAACGAGACGTCGAAGCGCGCATTGTGCGCGACGAGCGGCGCATCGCCCGCGAACTCGAGGAACCGCCTGAGCGCGATCTCGGGCCGCGGCGCTCGCCGGAGCTCCGCGTCACGGATCCCGGTCAGCGCGCTCACGAACCCCGGCAGCGCGACGCCGGGGTTGACGAGCGTCTCGAAGGTGTCGGCGACCTCGAGCGCGCGCACGCGGACCGCGCCGATCTCGCAGATGCGACAGCTCGACGCCGAGAGCCCCGTCGTCTCGAGGTCGAAGACGACGAGCTCCGCGTCCTCGATCGGCGTGCCGAGGTGAGGCGCGTCCGCAAGCCCGACACGCGTGCCGAGCCAGGCGAGGCGGACGTCGCCGTCGACGACGTCCGCGAGCAGCGAGCGCGCGAGCGCGAGCGGGGCGCTCTCGAGCGCGAAGAGGACGCGCGCCGCCTCGTCGGCGCCCACCGGCCCGTGCCGCGCCTGGACGAGCTCCACGAGGCGATCGGCGGCGTCGAACGAGAGCTGCACCCGTTCGACGCTACACGAACACACGTTCGATCTCAAGGTACGGTGTCTGACACCGCACCACGGAGCGATGCGGGTTTGCGGTCGCTCGGTGTCAGACACCGGTTCTCGGCGACGGGTTTTCGGCGGCGGACAGAGAACCCCGTGGCTCCGAACGAAGAAGGGGCCGCGCGTGCGGCCCCTTCAAACCCGATGACGTGAAAGCGCTAGCCGCCCTTGACGGCGGACTTGAGCGCACTCCCGGCGGAGAACTTGGGAACAGTGGTCGCCGGGATCATGACCTTCGCGCCGGTGCGCGGGTTCACACCCATGCGCGCAGCCCGCGCCGAGGTCGAGAACTTGCCGAAGCCCGTGAAGGTGACGGCATCGCCCTTCTTCAGCGTCGACGTGATCGTGTCCAGCACCGCATCGACCGCGGCTCCGGCATCGCGCTTGGACATGCCGGCCCGATCGGCTACGGCGTCCACGAATTCCTGCTTGGTCACTGTCCCTCCTCCTGACGTCGGGGTTCGTGCATTGGGACCCGAGGAGCCTAACAGCCCTTCGGATTTGGCTCAACCGCGCCGATTTGCGGCAGTTTTGTGCAATTCCAGGAGCTCTTCGGCACGAAAGAGCGCCCGCAGGCGGATGCCGAGGCGCGCGAGCGCGTCGGATCCGCCCTCCTCACGATCGACCACGCAGACAGCCGTACGGACGACGACGCCTGCCTCTCGCAGCGCGGACACCGCCTCGGCGAGAGCTCCTCCGGAGGTGACGACGTCCTCCACGAGGCACACGAGCTCGCCTGCCTCGAACGGGCCCTCGATGCGTTTCTCCGTGCCGTATTCCTTGGTCTCACCGCGGACGATCATGAACGGGAGACCGGACGCCATCGCTGCCGAAGCAGCCAACGCGACCGCGCCGAGGGCAGGTCCGGCGAGCCGCGTCGCGTCCGGCTCGTGCTCCGCGGCGACGGCGGCGATCCGCTCGCCGAGAGCGCGCAGGAGCTCGGGGTCGGTCTCGAAGCGGTACTTGTCGAGGTACCAGGTCGACCGCTTGCCGGAGCGAAGGACGAAATCGCCCTCGAGGAGCGCCCGGTCGACGATCAGGCGCGCGAGCTCGGCGTCGGTCACCGGAGCGCGGTGCGCGCGGTCGCGGCCAGGCGGTCGAACCCGGGCGAGCCGGGCTCGACGACCACGGCGGAGCCGTCCGCATAGGCGACGGTCGCGCGCTCGAGGGGCTCGTTCCGCCCCAGGAAGAAGCGCCACGCCCAGACGGCGAGCCCGATCAGCACCGCCAGGCGAACGAGCTTGCGCATCACTCCGTCTCGCCTTCCTCGGCCTTCGGCTTGCGGGGGGAGCTGCGGCGCTTGGGCTTCTCGGGCTCGGCGATCCCGCTCAGGCAGGTCCGGAGGTCGTAGGCGACGAGACCGGAGGTCGGCTGCGGCCCGGTCGTCGCGGCGATCGTGCGCTCTCCCTCCCGGAGGACGAACACCGCCCCCTCCTCGAGCTCGACCTCGACACGCGTGACGTCGTCTCCCGATCCGCGCAGCCCGGCGGCTGCCGCGACGAGCTCCTGCGCCGCCCGGGCGAGCGTCTCGGCAGCGCCCTCGTCCTCACCGGTCGAGCCGACGACGGCCCCGCTCGCGTCCAGCACGACCGCCCGCCGGACCTGCGAGGAGAGCTGCGTGAGCTCCGCGAGCGCCTGCGCCACGTCCATGGCGGGCGACGCTAGCACTCAGCGATCCGCCGCGAGCTGCTCCGCGAGAGAGCGAGCGGCGCGGGCGCGGTGCGAGTGCTGTGCCTTCCAGGCGTTTCCGAGCTCCGCGACCGTCGCGTGCTCGCCGAGCGGCACGAAGATCGGGTCGTAGCCGAAGCCCTCGCCTCCGTGCGGCTCGAGCGCGATCTCGCCCTCGAGCGTCCCGCTCGCATGCAGCTCGTCCCCCGCGGGCGAGAGCACGACGAGCTCGCAGACGTAACGGGCGCGCCGCTCGTCGTTGCCCGCGAGCTCGTCGAGGAGACGGGCGACCGAATCGCTCGCCCAGCGGGCGGAGTGGACCCCCGGACGCCCGTCGAGCGCACGGACCTCGATCCCCGAGTCCTCGCCCGCGACCCAGTCCGCGGCCGGCGCACGCTCGCGGCCGTGTCGCGCCTTGATCCAGGCGTTCTCGAGGAACGTCTCGCCGTCCTCGACCGGCTCCTCGTCGGCGTCGAGGAGCTCGATCTCCCACTCCGGGAGCGCCTGGCGCAACTCGCGAAGCTTGTTCGGGTTCGTCGATGCGAGGAGGAGCCTCACGCGCGCGGCGCGACGGCTGCTTCCTGCTGCGCTGCGACGAGCGCTTCGATTCCGCCTGCCGCGAGGTCGAGGAGCTCGTCGAGGAGGTCGCGCGAGAACGGGTCCCGCTCGGCGGTCGCCTGGACCTCGACGAGCTCGCCGGCCCCGGTCATGACGACGTTCATGTCCGTCTCCGCGCCCGAGTCCTCCGCGTAGTCGAGGTCGAGCACGGCCTCGCCGTCCACGATCCCCACCGAGACCGCGGCGATCGAGCCCGCGAGCGCCTTCGAGAGACCGAAGCGCTCGAGCGCCCGGCTCGCGGCGATCCAGGCCCCGGTGATGGAGGCGCAGCGCGTGCCGCCGTCGGCCTGGAGAACGTCGCAGTCGAGCCAGAGCGTTCGCTCGCCAAGGGCCTCGAAGTCGCACACGGCGCGAAGCGCCCGCCCGATCAGCCGCTGGATCTCGACCGTCCGCCCGTCCGGACGGCCGCGGGAGACACCTCGCTGCGTGCGCTCACCGGTCGAGGCCGGGAGCATCGAGTACTCGGCCGTCATCCACCCGCGGCCGTTTCCCTTGAGCCAGCGCGGCACGCCCTCCTCGACGGTCGCCGTGCAGAGGACGAGCGTCCGGCCCTGGCGGTACAGCACCGAGCCGTGCGGCTGCTCGAGGAAGTCGACCCGCACCTCGAGCTCGCGCAGCTCGTCGGGCCGTCTGCCGTCCGCTCTCACGCGGCTGCCGCCTCGAGCGCGGCGACCTCGACATGCTCCGCCGCCGCGATCGGGAGCTGGAGGAAGCGCCGGCCCATCTCGCGGAACTGGACGGGATCGCCGGTCGTCAGGAAGCGGTAGCCGCCCTCGCGGGCCTCGTCGTTCTCGACGCCCTTGCGTGCGAGCGTCTCCGACACCTCACGTGCGACCTCCTCGGCGGAGAAGACGAGAGTGATCCCGCGCCCGAAGACGCGCTGGAAGACGGGTCGGATCAGCGGGTAGTGCGTACAGCCGAGGATCACGGTGTCGACGTCCGCCTCCTTCAGCGGCGCGGCATACTCGCGCACCGCAGCAGTCGTCTCCTCGCCGAAGGGATCGCCGCCCTCGATCAGCGGAACGAGACGGGGGCACGCGACCGGAAGGAGCTGCGCGCCGGCGTCGAGCGAGGCCACGAGCTCGGCGTAGCGGCCGCTCGCGACCGTCGCCTCCGTCGCGAGGAGGCCGATCCGGCGGTTGCGGGTCGCGAGCACGGCCGCATGCGCCTCGGGAGCGAGCACGCCCACGACGGGGACCGAGAGCTGCCGCTGGAGGTCAGGGAGAGCGGCCGCGGTCGCGGAGTTGCAGGCGGCGACGACGAGCTTCACCCCCTGCGCCTCGAGGTAGCCCGCGATCTCGGATGCGTAGCGCCTGATCTCGTCGAGCGGCCGCGGCCCGTACGGAAGCCGCGCGCCGTCGCCGAGGTAGACGAAGTCCTCGTGCGGGAGCGTGACGAGGCACTCGTGCAGCACGGTGAGCCCGCCCACACCCGAGTCGAAGACGCCGATCGCGCGCGCATCCATCGGCCGGGATTCTAGGGACGGGCACCGGCTACCCTTGGCGGCCGTGGTGAAGACGTGGCTCGCGGGCCTCGCGCTCGCCCTCCTCCTCTTCGTCGGGAACGCGCCGGGGAGCGCGGTCTCGAGTCAGGACATCTCCATCCCGATGGACGACGGCGTCTCGCTCGCGGCGACCCTCTATCTCCCCGACGGCACGCCGTCCGAGGGCGGCTGGCCCGCGATCGTCTTCCTGCACGGGCTCGGCGGGAACCGGGAGCAGATGAACGCGCTCGCGCAGGCGTACGGCTTCGTCGGGCAGAACTACGCCGTGCTCACGTTCGACGCGCGCGGCCACGGCGACTCGGGTGGGCTCGTCTCGATCGACGGCCCCCGCGAGATCGCGGACGTGAAGGAGGTCGAGGCCTGGCTCGCGGCCCGCCCGGACGTCGCCGACTCGAAGATCGGAGCCTGGGGCATCTCCTATGGTGGCGGCGCGGTGCTCGACTCGATGGTGGCGGGGGTGCCGTGGGCGGCGGTCGCGACCGCCGAGACGTGGAGCGACCTCTACTCCGCGCTCGCCCCGCAGGGGCTGCTGAAGTCCGGGCTCGTCGCGGCGCTCGCCGGCTCCATCCCGGACCAGAGGAAGAGCCCCGACCTGATCCAGATCCAGTCCCTCGCGTTCTCAGGGCAGGACCCGGCGGCGGTGAAGGCGTGGGCCGGCGCACGGTCGAGCCTCCCCAGCCTCGGCGCGGTCACGACGCCCGTATTCCTGGCGCAGGGCCGCCGCGACTTCCTCTTCGGCATCGACCAGGGCGTACGTGCTTACAACAAGCTGCGCGGCCCGAAGCTGCTCTACGTCGGGCTCCACGGCCATCCGCCGTCGACGTTCCCAGCGGCCGACACCGGCCTGCTCATGAGCAAGGTGCGCGCGTGGTTCGACTGCTACCTCCGCGGCCTCGGCTGCGACGCGCTGCCGACGGGCGTCGAGGTCGTGCCCGAGAGCTTCACGGGCAAGGCGAGCGCGTTCAAGGCGCTCCCGAAGACGAAGACGACGACCGTCGTCTTCCCGGGGGTGTCGACCTTCGCGCGCACGGGGAAGGCGGTGCGGGCGAGCGCGCGCCTCGCGCGACCGCTCGAGATCTTCGGCTCGCCGACGGTGACCGTGCCGCTCGCCGCGAGCGGCGGCTGGTCGCGGCTCGTCGCCGTGCTCACGGCGCGCACGCCGGGCGGGAAGCAGATCGTCGTCAGCGCGGGGGGCGTACCCACCCGGAAGGGCGCGAGGAAGATCGCGATCGAGCTGATCGATCAGGCGACGTACCTACCCAAGGGCTCGCGGCTGACGCTCACGCTCGGCTCGTCCTCGCTCGCCCAGAGCCCGACGAACCTCATCTACCTCGACCTGCCGATGCCGGCGAGCGCGCGTGCGCGAGTGGGAAACGCCGTCGTCACGATCCCGGGGCTCCGTACACCGATCACGCGATGAGGATGCGGGCCGCCCTCGTGGCGATCGCCTCGCTCGCGCTGGTCGCGAGCGCCGGCGGCGCGCCGGCTCTCGACCCGGGACTGACGCCGACGAGCATCCTCCTCGGCGGGACGGTGCCGCTGTCGGGCGAGGCGGCGGCGTTCGCCTCTGTCGCCCCCGGTGCGAAGGCGTACTTCGACTACGTGAACTCGAAGGGCGGCGTGAACGGGCGGAAGATCTCCTACCGCTACTACGACGATCAGTACAACCCGGCGCTCACCGTCCAGCTGACCCGCCGCCTCGTCGAGCAGGACCGCGTGTTCGCGATCTTCGGGAGTGTGGGCACTCAGAACAACCTCGCGATCCGCGACTACCTGAACGCGCTACACGTCCCACAGCTCTTCGTCGCCGACGGCTCGCAGCAGATCGGGCAGAGCCGGCGGCAGTACCCGTGGACGATGGGCTTCCTCCCGAGCTACCGCGGAGAGGGCAACGTCTACGGGAAGACGCTCGTACGGACGCGGCCGAAGGCGAGGGTCGCTGTCCTGTACGAGAACACCGATCTCGGGCGCGACATGCTCACCGGGCTCACGCGTGCGATCGCCGGCAAGGGGCCGAAGGTGGTCGCCCGCCAGTCGTACGAGTTCACCGGTGCCGACGTCTCCTCGCAGATCGCCACGCTCGAGGCGTCCGGGGCGGACACGCTGATGCTGTTCGCGACGCCGAAGTTCTTCATCCAGGCGGTCGTCGCAACGCACAAGCTGGGCTGGAAGCCGCAGCTCTACGTCGCATCGGTCTCGATCGAGCCCGGGATCATGTCCATCGCCCGCCTGAACGCGCCCGAGCTGACCAAAGGCGCGCTCTCGGTCGCGTTCGTCAAGAACCCGAACGACCCGATCTGGGCGAAGGATCCGGCGGTCGCGCTGTACCGGACGATCATGCGGCGCTTCGACCCCTCGGGGAAGACGAGCGACGTCTACAACTGGTACGGCATGACGGTCGCGTGGACGATGGTCGAGACGCTGCGCAAGGCCGGGCGCGACCTCACCCGCGCCGGGCTGCTCGGCGCCGCCCGGAGCATCGACTTCCGCTCGAACCCGTTCCTGCTCCCCGGCATACCGTTGCGAACCTCGCGCACGGACTACCGGCCGCTGCAGGACGTGTATCTCTACCGCTACGACAACAGGCAATGGGTGCGCGCGAGTGGCATGCTCGCCGCCGCCGGATGAGGTCCCGAGCGGCACTCGTGCAGCCATCCGAACTCGAACAGGAGGACAGATGAAACGACGCATCCCGACAGTCCTCGCGGGGCTCGCGGGGCTCGCGGCGGTCGTCGCGCTCGTCGCCGTCCCGTCGGCGCTGGCTGCGTACAACTCCGCGAAGCTCCAGGTCCTGGAGGGACCGAACGTCGTGACGGTGAATGCGTCGCTGAGCCCGGACGACGACCCGACGGCGGTCGTACGCATCTCCGCCCCGACCGGGACGCAGCTCACGACCACGCAGGCGCCGGGAACGGTGCTCGGGCCGATCCACGCCCTCGTCAAGGCGCTCGACCTCGGCGGCGCCGACCTCGAGCTCGACGGGCAGCTCGTCGTCGCCGCCCCCGGTCAGGTCTCCGCGGCCGCGCAGACCCAATGCCTGCAGGGAACGACACCACTCGCGACCTGGGTGATGGTCCTGAGCGCGGCCGGCCAGACCTTGAGCGTGCCTACGTTCCTGCTTCCGACGGGCTCGGCTGCAAGCCCTGCCTTGATTCAGGTCTGCCTACCCCCGCCGGACGTGCCGGCGACCAACCCTGCAAAAGCGCCGTTCGGCGCGAAGCTGTACAGCGCGCATCTCACCATCGGCGGCGTCTTCCACAATGTCCCTGTGGGAGCCTGGGTCTCGACCTGGACGCCGTACAACCCCGGACTCGGCACGCCCAACCTGGCCGGCACTGTGGCGGCACCGGCGGCGATCGCCCCCGGCGCGGTGACGCTCACCGCGAGGAAGCGAAGGCTCGGCGCCGTCATCACGGGACGTGTCACACAGGCCGGGCAGCCGCGCGGGGGCGCAACGGTCGCCGTCTTCGGAAGTCTCAGGAAGACAGGGCTCAAGCGACTCGGCAAGGCGAGCGTGAACGACAACGGCGTGTTCCACTTCACGGCGAAGCGCGGGACGTACTTCCGCGCCACCGCGACCGCCGCGCCCGGAGCCGCCGCCCCGCTCTGCACGCAGCTCGCGGGCCAGCTCGGCGGGGTCCCCTGCGTCAACCCGACCGTGAACGGCTTCACGGCGCAGAGCAAGGTCGCGAAGAGGAAGTAGCCGCATGCGTCGCGTAGGGGTCGGCCCCGCCGGCCCCTACGCTTTCCCGGTGCCCGCGACCGTCCGCCTCGGCACCTGCAGCTTCGCCGACGAGGGTCTCGTCAAGACCTGGTATCCGCGCGGCGTCTCGACGTCCAAGGCCCGGCTCGCGCACTACGCCGAGCGCTTCGACACGGTCGAGGTGGACTCGCCCTACTACCACCTGCCCGATCCGGCCGTAACCGGACGCTGGGCTCAGCGGACGCCGGCCGAGTTCGTCTTCCACGTGAAGGCACACAAGACGATGACGCACCATGAAGAGGCGGACCAGAGCAGGCGTTCGCCGAGTTCCGCGCCTCGCTCGAGCCGCTCGAGCTGTCGGGGAAGCTCCGCGGCGTCCTCCTCCAGTACCACCCGCGGTTCGTGAAGTCGGACGAGGCGAAGGAGGAGCTCGCGCGCGTGCCCGCGCTCCTCGATCCGCTCGTCCCGCTCGTCGAGTTCCGCCACCGCTCGTGGCTCGAGGAGGACGAGCGCGAGGACACCTTCGCGTTCCTCCGGCGGAATGGGCTCTCATACGTCTCGGTCGACGCGCCGCGCACGCGCGCGTCCAACGTGGTGCCCCCCGTCGCGGCCGCGACCGGCCCGGTCGCCTACGTCCGCTTCCACGGCCGGAACGCGAAGACCTGGAACATCCGCTCCGAGCGCTCGTCCGAGCGCTTCGACTGGATGTACTCGGCGGCGGAGCTCTCGGACTGGGTGCCCGAGCTCGGCCGGCTCGCCGGCGAGGCGGACGAGGTGTACGCGATGTTCAACAACAACCGTGACGACTTCGCGCCGCGGAGCGCGATGCTCCTGCGCGGGCTCCTGGACGAGTCCGGGATCGCCGCGACCGGGGGCATCGGAGCCTCCGCCGCTCCGGCCGACGCTGTTCTGATCCGCAAGAGGGAGATCCGCTCGCTCGCGGCCTCGTGCGTCCGGAGCGGGACCGAAATCCGCTGCTTCACCTGACGCTCGAGTTTCGTCTCGCCTGGAGTCAGGCTATGCGCCTCCTCTACTACCACGGCCGAGCGTCCCCGGTGGCGTGTTCGACGAGGAGGTCGAGGCCCGCGGGCACGAGCTCGATCTGTGGGGGTGCCGATCGGAGGCGCCCCACGACCCACGCCGAGCTAGACGCGTTGATGGTGTTCGCGGCGCGATGCACCCGATCAGGACGAGCACTCCAGTGGCTGGCGCGCGAGGCCGAGCTGCTCGCGCGCGTCCTCGAGGAGGAGGTCCCGGTGCTCGGGGTGTGCCTGGCGCAGACTGACGCCCGGGCGGCCGGAGCGGCGGTCGCCGGTGAGCACGCCGGAGTCGGCTGGCACGAGATCGAGCTCACGCAGGCGGGATCGACGATCCGTCCTCGGCAGCTCCTCCCAGAACACACGTGTTCCATGGCACTCGTACAGTGAGCCACAGACGGCGCCATCGAGCCGCGCGGAGCGACGTTCCACGCAGGCACATCCGGCGGGCCGCGCATGGGGATCCAATTCCATGCCAGGTCGCCGCTGCTCGATGGTCGATGCACGGGCGGTGGAAGACGCGCCGAGCTGCAGTTGCCGCGGCAAAACTCCTCGCCGAGACCTCGTCCCGGGTCGCGGCCTGAAGAGAGCGGCCGAACTGTGCGGCGCCTTCCTCGACGATCGGCCCTCGGGTCAAGGACCACGACGAGGCCGCGGAGCCGCCGTTCTGAGGTGTACTCAGGGCGCCGACCACGCGAGTCCAGCGCCGAGCACGGGATCAGCCCGCTCCTGGGATAGAAGCCTGTGCGAGACGAAACGACAAGGCGGCGAAGCCGCCGTCTTCAGGGATCTTCCGCGCGACCGCCGGTCCGCGCTAGCGGACTCGCCGGTGTGCGCGCTGACCCGAGCGGTCGACGGTCGTGCGACCACTCGTGCAGGAGCCGACGTGTTTCCGCCGCCGTAGCCCGCCCGCCCGGAGCACTTGTGCCGCAAACTCCGAGCGACTCCCCGCGGCTATAGGCGACGACCTCGACTCTCGGAGCAGCGACAGCGCGCGCACGTCTTCCGCGGAGCGTCGTCCAACAAACCGCTCCAAAGGGTCCGCGCGCCGGGATGTACCGTGCCCGGCGTCGCACGGCGTCGCGCGGTACCGTCGAACTCCCGCGGCGTCGGAACATGAGGAGGAAGAGGCTCTTCGTGGCCAGCCCTGTCGCCAGCTCGTCCAAGGCGACCACGTCCCCACTGAGCGAGGTAGTCCTTAGCACCTCGTTGAAGCGGTCCAGGCTGGTCGAGGGTGAGGAAGTGCCCGGCGCCCTCGAACACCTCGAGCCTGCCGACAAGCGCCGAATCGGCGATCCCGGTCCTCCTTCGGACGAGCACGATCGCGTCCTCGTCGCCGACGAAGACGAGGAGCGGCCCGCCTCAGGACGCTGCGATCCCCGTCAGGTCCATACGGTCGCGCATCGCCTCCTGGGCGGCCGCCAGGTGCTCGGCGGGCACCGTCGAGTCCTCGAGCTCCGGCGGGAGACCCTTTGTTCGGAGCCTGAAGCGCTGCTCCTCACGGAAGCGGCGGCGGATGATGTCGTCCGACCCACCCTCGCGCCGCGTGAGCACCATCCCTACCCCCCCTCCGGCGCTCGTCGGGCGAGAGCGAGCGCGCAGGAGCTGCTCATCGAGGCGCCGACGACTAACTGAACCACTTGTGGATCTCCCTTTTCATATGTGTAGCCCAGCTGTTGATCGAGGAGCCCCGCCCGTACAGGTTCGGCTTGAACTCCTTGAACCCGAGGTCGCGGACGATGGGTAGCTGCGGATACCACACCCGCATATCCTAAAGACACGCGTGGAGGAAGCCGACGATCATGAGCGGTCGATCCTGACAGCCCCGTCGAGATCGGGCGAACAGCCGGTGCTCCGCACCCTCGCGGCCCTGGCGCAGGCGCTGGGGATCGAGGGTGCGGAGCACGGCTGGCAGGACGCGCCCGATCTCGACGGGGCTGTCAGGATCGACCGCTCATGATGGTCGTCTTCCTCCACGCGTGGCCCGAGGACGAGCGGATGTGGTATCCGCAGCTTCCCATCGTCCGCGACCTCGGGTTCAAGGAGTTCAGCCCGAACCTGTACCGGCGGGGCTCCTCATCGACGGCTGGGCTGCGCAGCTGCTCGGGGAGATCCACGAGTCGTTCGTCGTCGTCGGCGCCTCGATGGGCGGCGACCGCGCGCTCGCTCTCGCCCGACGAGCGCCGGAGCGCGTGGTCGGGATGGTGCTCGCGGGCGCGAGGGTGGCTGCGGACGACATCATCCGCCGCCGCTTCCGTGAGGAGCAGATCTCGAGGCTCCGAACAAAGGGTCTCCCGCCGGAGCTCGAGGACTCAAAGGTGCCCGCCGAGCACCTGGCGGCCGCCCAGGAGGCGATGCGCGACCGTATGGACCTGACGGGGATCGCAGCGTCCTTCGGCGGGCCGCTCCTCGTCTGCGTCGGCGACGAGGACGCGATCATGTCCGTCGAAGAGGGCAGCGAGATCGCCGATTCGGCGCTTGTCGGCAGGCTCGAGGTGTTCGAGGGCGCCGGGCACTTCCTCACCCTCGACCAGCCGGACCGCTTCAACGAGGTGCTGAAGGACTACCTCGCTCAGTGGGCGACGTGACGCTGGACGAGCTGCGTCACAGGCTGGGCGACGAGAGCCTCTTCCTCCTCGACGTCCGCACGCCGCGGGAGTTCGACGGTACCGCGCCGACGCCGTGCGACGCCCGGCACGGGCACATCCCCGGCGCGCGGAACCTCCCCCTCGAGCGGTTGCTGGACGCACGCTCCGCGGAAGACGTGCGCGCGCTCGTCGCTGCTCCCGAGGGTGCAGAGGTCGTCGCCTACTGCCACAGCGGGAGTCGCTCGGAGTTCGCGGCACAAGTGCTCCGGGCGGCCGGCTACGAGGCGCGGAACTACGTCGGCTCCTGGCACGAGTGGTCGCACGACCCGTCGCTCCCGGCTGAGTAGTGCGCAAGACCGGCGAGTCCGCTAGCGCGGACTCGGCGGTCGCGCGGAAGATCCCTGAAGACGGCGGCTTCGCCGCCTTGTCGTTCCGTCTCGCACAGCGCTCTCTGATCCCCAGGAGCGGCGATCTGCTGGCGCGGACTGTCGGTCGGCGCGGAAAGATGCTGGAAAACAGCAGCTTCGCCGCCTTGTCGTTCCGTCTCGCTCAGCGCTCTCTGATGCGGCGATCCGCTCGCGCGGACTCGGCGGTCGCGCGGAAGATCCCTGAAGACGGCGGCTTCGCGGCCTCGTCGCGGTCCCTCACCCAGGTGCCGACTCGTCGAGGAAGGCGCCGCACAGCTTGCGGCCGCTCTCGTTCCAGGCCGCGATCCGGGACGAGGTCTCGGCGAGGAGCTCCGCCGCGGGCAGCGGCAGCTCGGCGGCGTCTTCCACCGCCCACGCCTCGACCATCGAGCGGGTGACCTCGGCATGGAATTGGATCCCCCACGCGCGGCCGCGCCGGAATGCCTGCGTGCAGACGTCGCTCCGCGCGAGCTCGACGGCGCCGTCCGGGAGCTCGTACGTGTACGAGTGCCACTGGAACGCGTGCGTTCTGGGAGGAAGCGTGCCGAGGACGGGATCGTCGATCCCCGCCTGCGTGAGCTCGATCTCGTGCCAGCCGATCTCCGGCGTGCTCACCGGCCCGACCGCCGCTCCGGCCGCCCGCGCCACGAGCTGTGCGCCGAGGCACACTCCGAGCACCGGGACCTCCTCCTCGAGGACGCGCGCGAGCAGCTCGGCCTCGCGCGCCAGCCACTCGTAGTGCTCGTCCTGATCCGGGTGCATCGAGCCGCCGAACACCATCACCGCGTCGTAGCTCGCGGTGGGTCGCGGGGCGCCTCCAATCGGCACCACCCACCGATCGAGCTCGTGCCCGCGGGCCTCGACCTCCTCGTCGAACACGCCACCGGGGACGCTCGGCCCGTGGGTTATGGAGAGGACGCGCATGGCCTGACTCTAGGGCGAGACGAAACTCCGAGCGTCAAGGTGAAGCAGCCGTTTGCAGTCCTGCTCCGGACGCACGAGGCCGCGAGCGAGCGGATCTCCCTCTTGCGGATCAGAACAGCGTCGGCCGGAGCGGCGGAGGCTCCATGCCCCCGGTCGCGGCGATCCCGGACTCGTCCAGGAGCCCGCGCAGGAGCATCGCGCTCCGCGGCGCGAAGTCGTCACGGTTGTTGTTGAACATCGCGTACACCTCGTCCGCCTCGCCGGCGAGCCGGCCGAGCTCGGGCACCCAGTCCGAGAGCTCCGCCGCCGAGTACATCCAGTCGAAGCGCTCGGACGAGCGCTCGGAGCGGATGTTCCAGGTCTTCGCGTTCCGGCCGTGGAAGCGGACGTAGGCGACCGGGCCGGTCGCGGCCGCGACGGGGGGCACCACGTTGGACGCGCGCGTGCGCGGCGCGTCGACCGAGACGTATGAGAGCCCATTCCGCCGGAGGAACGCGAAGGTGTCCTCGCGCTCGTCCTCCTCGAGCCACGAGCGGTGGCGGAACTCGACGAGCGGGACGAGCGGATCGAGGAGCGCGGGCACGCGCGCGAGCTCCTCCTTCGCCTCGTCCGACTTCACGAACCGCGGGTGGTACTGGAGGAGGACGCCGCGGAGCTTCCCCGACAGCTCGAGCGGCTCGAGCGAGGCGCGGAACTCGGCGAACGCCTGCTCTTGGTCCGCCTCTTCATGGTGCGTCATCGTCTTGTGTGCCTTCACGTGGAAGACGAACTCGGCCGGCGTCCGCTGAGCCCAGCGTCCGGTTACGGCCGGATCGGGCAGGTGGTAGTAGGGCGAGTCCACCTCGACCGTGTCGAAGCGCTCGGCGTAGTGCGCGAGCCGGGCCTTGGACGTCGAGACGCCGCGCGGATACCAGGTCTTGACGAGACCCTCGTCGGCGAAGCTGCAGGTGCCGAGGCGGACGGTCGCGGGCACCGGGAAGGCGTAGGGGCCGGCGGGGCCGACCCCTACGCGACGCATGCGGCTACTTCCTCTTCGCGACCTTGCTCTGCGCCGTGAAGCCGTTCACGGTCGGGTTGACGCAGGGGACCCCGCCGAGCTGGCCCGCGAGCTGCGTGCAGAGCGGGGCGGCGGCTCCGGGCGCGGCGGTCGCGGTGGCGCGGAAGTACGTCCCGCGCTTCGCCGTGAAGTGGAACACGCCGTTGTCGTTCACGCTCGCCTTGCCGAGTCGCTTGAGCCCTGTCTTCCTGAGACTTCCGAAGACGGCGACCGTTGCGCCCCCGCGCGGCTGCCCGGCCTGTGTGACACGTCCCGTGATGACGGCGCCGAGCCTTCGCTTCCTCGCGGTGAGCGTCACCGCGCCGGGGGCGATCGCCGCCGGTGCCGCCACAGTGCCGGCCAGGTTGGGCGTGCCGAGTCCGGGGTTGTACGGCGTCCAGGTCGAGACCCAGGCTCCCACAGGGACATTGTGGAAGACGCCGCCGATGGTGAGATGCGCGCTGTACAGCTTCGCGCCGAACGGCGCTTTTGCAGGGTTGGTCGCCGGCACGTCCGGCGGGGGTAGGCAGACCTGAATCAAGGCAGGGCTTGCAGCCGAGCCCGTCGGAAGCAGGAACGTAGGCACGCTCAAGGTCTGGCCGGCCGCGCTCAGGACCATCACCCAGGTCGCGAGTGGTGTCGTTCCCTGCAGGCATTGGGTCTGCGCGGCCGCGGAGACCTGACCGGGGGCGGCGACGACGAGCTGCCCGTCGAGCTCGAGGTCGGCGCCGCCGAGGTCGAGCGCCTTGACGAGGGCGTGGATCGGCCCGAGCACCGTTCCCGGCGCCTGCGTGGTCGTGAGCTGCGTCCCGGTCGGGGCGGAGATGCGTACGACCGCCGTCGGGTCGTCGTCCGGGCTCAGCGACGCATTCACCGTCACGACGTTCGGTCCCTCCAGAGACCTGGAGCTTCGCGGAGTTGTACGCAGCCAGCGCTGACGGGACGGCGACGAGCGCGACGACCGCCGCGAGCC
The DNA here is from genome assembly GCA_963848725.1 of uncultured Actinomycetes bacterium. GTDB lineage: Bacteria > Actinomycetota > Thermoleophilia > Gaiellales > Gaiellaceae > GMQP-bins7. Next base: position 24,315 of record CAWKEV010000019.1, read on the forward strand.
CCGCGAGCCCCGCGAGGACTGTCGGGATGCGTCGTCTTCATCTGTCCTCCTGTTCGAGTTCGGATGGCTGCACGAGTGCCGCTCGGGACCTCATCCGGCGGCGGCGAGCATGCCACTCGCGCGCACCCATTGCCTGTTGTCGTAGCGGTAGAGATACACGTCCTGCAGCGGCCGGTAGTCCGTGCGCGAGGTCTCGCAACGGTGATTCCCGGCAGCAGGAACGGGTTCCACCGCAAGTCGATGCTCGGGCGGCGCCCAGCAGCCTCGCGCGGGTAAGGCTCTTCCCCCGGCCCTGAGCGTCTCGACCATCGTCCAGGCGACCGTCATGCCGTACCAGTTGTAGACGTCGCTCGGCTTCCCCGACGGGTCATAGCGTCTTCATCACCTGCCGGTAGAGCGCGACCGCTTTATCCTCGCCCAGATCGGGTCGTTCGGGTTCTTCACGAACGCAACCGAGAGTGCGCCCTTGGTCAGCTCGGGTGCGTTAGGCTCGCGATGACATGATCTCGGGCTCGATCGAGATCGACGCGACGTAGAGCTGCGGCTTCCAGCCGAGCTTGTGCGTTGCGACGACCGCCTGGATGAAGAACTTCGGCGTCGCGAACAACATCAGCGTGTCCGCCCCGGACGCCTCGAGCGGGGCGATCTGCGAGAGACGTCGGCACCGGTGAACTCGTAGGACTGGCGGCGCGACCACCTTCGGCCCCTTGCCGGCGATCGCACGCGTGAGCCCGCGGAGCATGTCGCGCCCGAGATCGGTGTTCTCGTACAGGACCGCGATCCGCGCCTTCGGGCGCGTCCGTACGAGGTCTTCCCGTAGACGTTGCCCTCTCCGCGGTAGCTCGGGAGGAAGCCCATCGTCTACGGGTACTGCCGCCGGCTGCTGCCCGATCGCTGCGAGCCGTCGGCGACGAAGAGCTGTGGGACGTGTAGCGCGTTCAGGTAGTCGCGGATCGCGAGGTTGTTCTGAGTGCCACGAGTCCCGAAGATCGCGAACACGCGGTCCTGCTCGACGAGGCGGCGGGTCAGCTGGACGGTGAGCGACGGGTTGTACTGTCGTCGTAGTAGCGGTAGGAGATCTTCCGCCCGTTCACGCCGCCCTTCGAGTTCACGTAGTCGAAGTACGCCTTCGGACCGGGGGCGACAGAGGCAACGCCGCCGCCTCGCCCGACAGCGGCACCGTCCCGCCGAGGAGGATGCTCGTCGGCGTCAGTCCCGGGTCGAGAGCCGGCGCGCCGCCGGCGCTCGCGACCAGCGCGAGCGTGGCGATCGCCACGAGGGCGGCCCGCATCCTCATCGCGTGATCGGTGTACGGAGCCCCGGGATCGTGACGACGGCGTTTCCCACTCGCGCACGCGCGCTCGCCGGCATCGGCAGGTCGAGGTAGATGAGGTTCGTCGGGCTCTGGGCAAGCGAGGACGAGCCGAGCGTGAGGGTCAGCCGCGAGCCCTTGGGTAGGTACGTCGCCTGATCGATCAGCTCGATCGCGATCTTCCTCGCACCTTTCCGGGTCGGGACGCCGCCCGCGCTGACGACGATCTGCTTCCCGGCCGGCGTGCGCGCCGTGAGGACCGCGACGAGCCGCGACCACCCGCCGCTCGCAGCGAGCGGAACCGTCACCGTCGGGGAGCCGAAGATCTCGAGCGGCTTCGCTAGCCGCGCGCTCGTCCGCACGGCCCTGCCCTTGCGCGCGAAGGTCGACACTCCGGAGAAGACGACCGTCGTCGTCTTCGTCTTCGGAGAGCGCCTTGAACGCGCCGTTACGGCCGTGCCCGTGAAGTCCTCGGGCGCGACCTCGACGCCCGTCGGCGCGCGTCGCAGCCGAGGCCGCGAAGGTAGCAGTCGAACCACGCGCGCACCTTGCTCATGAGCAGGCCGGTGTCAGCGGCTGGGAACGTCGAGGGCGGATGGCCGTGGAGCCCGACGTAGAGCAGCTTCGGGCCGCGCAGCGGTCGTAGGCACGTATGCCCTGGTCGATGCCGAAGAGGAAGTCGCGGCGGCCCTGCGCGAGGAAACCGGCGTCGTGACCGCGCGGAGCCTGGCGAGGCTCGACGCGCGCGTCGGCCCAGGCCTTCACCGCCGCCGGGTCCTGGCCCGAGAACGCGAGCGCCTGGATCTGGATCAGCTCGGGGCTCTTCCTCGCGTCGGGGATCGAGCCCGAGAGCGCCGCCGCGAGCCCGGACTTGAGCAGCCCCTGGGGGACGAGCGCCGAGTAGAGGTCGCTCCACGTCTCGGCGGTCGCGACCGCGGCCCACGGGACGCCCGCGACGAGCGAGTCGAGGACCGCACCGCCGCCGTAGGAGATGCCCAGGCGCCGATCTTCGAGTCGGCGACGTCCGGGCGGGCCGCGAGCCAGGCCTCGACCTCGCTTCACGTCCGCGATCTCGCGGGGGCCGTCGATCGAGACGAGCCACCCGAGTCGCCGTGGCCGCGCGCGTCGAACATGAGCACGGCGTAGTCTGCCCGACGAAGCCGTACGCCTGGGCGAGCGCGTTCATCTGCTCCCGGTTCCCGCCGAGCCCGTGCAGGAAGACGATCGCGGGCCAGCCGCCCGCGGACGGCGTGCCGTCGGGGAGATAGAGGGTCGCCGCGAGCGAGACGCCGTCGTCCATCGGGATGGAGATGTCCTGACTCGAGACCGCGCTCCCCGGCGCGTTCCCGACGAAGAGGAGGAGGGCGAGCGCGAGGCCCGCGAGCCACGTCTTCACCACGGCCGCCAAGGGTAGCCGGTGCCCGTCCCTAGAATCCCGGCCGATGGATGCGCGCGCGATCGGCGTCTTCGACTCGGGCGTGGGCGGGCTCACCGTGCTGCACGAGTGCCTCGTCACGCTCCCGCACGAGGACTTCGTCTACCTCGGCGACGGCGCGCGGCTCCCGTACGGGCCGCGGCCGCTCGACGAGATCAGGCGCTACGCATCCGAGATCGCGGGCTACCTCGAGGCGCAGGGGGTGAAGCTCGTCGTCGCCGCCTGCAACTCCGCGACCGCGGCCGCTCTCCCCGACCTCCAGCGGCAGCTCTCGGTCCCCGTCGTGGGCGTGCTCGCGCCCGAGGCGCATGCGGCCGTGCTCGCGACCCGCAACCGCCGGATAGGCCTCTCGCGACGGAGGCGACGGTCGCGAGCGGCCGCTACGCCGAGCTCGTGGACGCGCTCGACGCCGGGGTGGAGGTACGGCGCTCGCGTGCCCGCGGCTCGTTCCGCTGATCGAAGGCGGCGATCCCTTCGGCGGAGACGGGGGCAGCCGTGCGCAGTTCGCCGCGCCGCTGAAGAAGGCGGGCGTCGACACCGTGATCCTCGGCTGTACCCACTACCCGCTGATCCGGCCCGTCCTCCAGCGCGTCTTCGGGCGCGGGCACGCTCGTCTTCTCGGCCGAGGAGATCGCGCGCGAGGTGTCGGAGACGCTCGCCGGAAGGGGATCGAGAAGGACGGGCCCGTGAGGGGCGTACCGGTTCCTCACGACCGGCGACCCGTCGAGTTCCGCGAGATGGGCCGGCGCTTCCTCCAGCTTCCGATCGCACAGGCGGAGCGCGTCGAGATCGCCGCGCTCGAGGCGGCGGCCGCGTGATGCGCGGACGGGAGCGGCCCGCGAGCGGCTCGACCTCGATCTTCCAGCCGACTTCCTCGAGCAGCCCACGGCTAGATGCTGTACGCGCCAGGGGCGAACGGTCGTCCTCTGTACGGCGACGGTCGAGGAGGGCATGCGCGGTGGCTCAAGGGGAACGGGCGCGGGTGGTGACGGCCGAGTACTCGATGCTCCCGGCCTCGACCGGCGAGCGCACGCAGCGGGCGTCTCCCGCGGCCGTCCGGACGGGCGGACGGTGGAGATCCAGCGGCTGATCGGCCGGGCGCTTCGCGCCGTGTGCGATTTCGAGGCGCTCGGTAAGCGGACGCTCTGGCTCGACTGCGACGTTCTCCAGGCCGACGGCGGCACCCGTTGCGCCTCCATCACCGGGGCCTGGATTGCCGCGACGCCGGGCGCTCGAGGGCATCGGTCTGTCGAAGGCGCTCGCGGGCTCGATCGCCGCGGTCTGGGTCGGGATCGTCGACGGCGGGCCGTGCTCGACCTCGACTACGCGGAGGACTCGCGGGCGGAGACGGACATGAACGTCGTCATGACCGGCGCCGGCCGTCTCGTCGAGGTGCAGGCGACCGCCGAGCGGGACCCGTTCTCGCGCGACCGGCTCGACGGGCTCCTCGACCTCGCCGCAGGCGGGGTCGGGCGCTCGTCGCAGCGCGCAGGAGCGGCCGTCGCGCGCCCGGTGAGGCTCCTCCGCGGATCGAGAACCCGACAAGGTTCGCGATTGCGCCAGGCCTCCCGGAGTGGGAGATCGAGTTCCTCGGCGCCGACGAGGAGCCGGTCGAGGACGGCGACACCTTGCTCGAGAACGCCTGGATCAAGGCGCGGCGCGGCCGCGAGCGAGCGCCGGACGCGGACTGGGTCGCGGGCGAGGACTCCGGCCTCGACGTCCTGCCCTCGGCGGGCGTCCGGGGGTCCACTCCGCCCGCTGGGCGAGCGATTCGGTCGCCCGGGTCCTCGACGAGCTCGCGGGCAACGACGAGCGGCGCGCCCGTTACGTCTGCGAGCTCGTCGTGCTCTCGCCCGCGGGGGACGAGCTGCATCAGAGCGGGACGCTCGAGGGCGAGATCGCGCTCGAGCCGCACGGAGACGAGGGCTTCGGCTACGACCCGATCTTCGTGCCGCTCGGCGAGCAGGCGACGGTCGCGGAGCTCGGAAACGCCTGGAAGGCACAGCACTCGCACCGCGCCCGCGCCGCTCGCTCTCTCGCGGAGCAGCTCGCGGCGGATCGCTCAGTGCTAGCGTCGCCCGCCATGGACGTGGCGCAGGCAGTAGCGAGGAGCTCACGCAGCTCTCCTCGCAGGTCCGGCGGGCGGTCGTGCTGGACGCGAGCGGGGCCGTCGTCGGCTCGACCGGTGAGGACGAGGGCGCTGCCGAGACGCTCGCCCGGGCGGCGCAGGAGCTCGTCGCGGCAGCCGCCGGGCTGCGCGGATCGGGAGACGACGTCACGCGTGTCGAGGTCGAGCTCGAGGAGGGGGCGGTGTTCGTCCTCCGGGAGGGAGAGCACACGATCGCCGCGACGACCGGGCCACAGACCGACCTCCGGTACGTCGCCTACGACCTCCGACATGCCTGAGCGGGGTCAGCCAAGCCCGAGAACCCAAGCGCCGCAGCTCCCCCCCGCAAGCCGAAGGCCGAGGAAGGCGAGACGGAGTGATGCGCAAGCTCGTTCGCCTGGCGGTGCTGATCGGGCTCGCCGTCTGGGCGTGGCGCTTCTTCCTGGGGCGGAACGAGCCCCTCGAGCGCGCGACCGTCGCCTATGCGGACGGCTCCGCCGTGGTGATCGAGCCCGGCTCGCCCGGGTTCGACCGCCTGGCCGCGACCGCGCGCACCGCGCTCCGGTGACCGACGCCGAGCTCGCGCGCCTGATCGTCGACCGGGCGCTCCTCGAGGGCGATTTCGTCCTTCGTTCCGGCAAGCGGTCGACCTGGTACCTCGACAAGTACCGCTTCGAGACCGACCCCGAGCTCCTGCGCGCTCTCGGCGAGCGGATCGCCGCCGTCGCCGCGGAGCACGAGCCGGATGCGACGCGGCTCGCCGGACCTGCCCTCGGCGCGGTCGCGTTGGCTGCTTCGGCAGCGATGGCGTCCGGTCTCCCGTTCATGATCGTCCGCGGTGAGACCAAGGAATACGGCACGGAGAAACGCATCGAGGGCCCGTTCGAGGCAGGCGAGCTCGTGTGCCTCGTGGAGGACGTCGTCACCTCCGGAGGAGGCTCGCCGAGGCGGTGTCCGCGCTGCGAGAGGCAGGCGTCGTCGTCCGTACGGCTGTCTGCGTGGTCGATCGTGAGGAGGGCGGATCCGACGCGCTCGCGCGCCTCGGCATCCGCCTGCGGGCGCTCTTTCGTGCCGAAGAGCTCCTGGAATTGCACAAAACTGCCGCAAATCGGCGCGGTTGAGCCAAATCCGAAGGGCTGTTAGGCTCCTCGGGTCCCAATGCACGAACCCCGACGTCAGGAGGAGGGACAGTGACCAAGCAGGAATTCGTGGACGCCGTAGCCGATCGGGCCGGCATGTCCAAGCGCGATGCCGGAGCCGCGGTCGATGCGGTGCTGGACACGATCACGTCGACGCTGAAGAAGGGCGATGCCGTCACCTTCACGGGCTTCGGCAAGTTCTCGACCTCGGCGCGGGCTGCGCGCATGGGTGTGAACCCGCGCACCGGCGCGAAGGTCATGATCCCGGC
>CAWKEV010000020.1:0-77218 GCA_963848725.1 uncultured Actinomycetes bacterium
GCCTACGCGCACCCGCCCGCGAACAAGATCGGCGTTCTGGTCGAGCTCGCCGGCGGGACTCCCGGAGCTCGCGCGCCAGGTCGCGATGCACATGCTGGTTCGCGGCGCCCGAGTGGACGACGCGGAACGACGTCCCGGCCGAGGTGATCGAGGCGGAGCGCTCGATCTTCGCGAACTCGGAAGAGGTGCAGTCGAAGCCCGAGGCCGCACGTGAGAAGATCGTGGACGGGATCTCGGGAAAGCGCTTCTACGCCGCGACGCCGGGCGGTGTGCTCGTCGACCAGGCGTGGATCCACGAGAGCGCCTCGAAGACCGTCGGCGAGGCCCTCACCGAGACCGGCGTCTCGGTTGGTCCGCTCCGCGAGGATCTCGGTCGCGGGGTGAGCGTCCGGACCGACGAGGGCGACCGAACGTCTCTCTGCCGAGGCGCCTTCGTCGTTCAACCGGCTGCTGCTGAAGCTCTCCGGCGAGGCCCTCCTCGGAAGACGACGAGGGCGAGCCACGGGGTCTTGAAGCGCGGGTGGAGTCGGCGGAAGACCTCGGGGATCTGGCGGTGGCTCGCCATCGAGTACGTGATCCGCGACGCGCCGATGACACCAGCATTCGTCGCGATGAAGAGGATCGTGGAGGCGAGGATCCCGACGTAGATCTCGAGCACGCGGAGCGTCTCGCCGTGCAGCCCGAGGTTGGCCACCACGCCGAGGATCGGGTCGTTCGCGTAGCCGCCGTCCTGCGGAGGCTGCGCGAGCTTCGTCGTGTACTTCCCGTCCTGGAGGACGACCGGCATCGCGGACAGCGCGATGAGCGGGAGCGTAAAATAGATCGCGAAGACCGCCCCGGCCACGAGCTTGTAGGCGGCGGGCACGGTGCGCGCCGGCTCGCGGGCCTCCTCCGCCAGGTTGGAGACGGTCTCCACACCCGTATACGCGAGCATCGCCACCGGAATCGAGAGCGCGAAGTTCGACCACGTCGGCGCGACGCCCCAGTGGATGTTCGAGGTGAGCGTGTCCGGGCTGAAGACGAGCAAGAAGCCGAGGATCACGAGCACGACCTGCGTCGCGAAGTCGACGACGGCGAGCGTGACCGAGAGCCGCGCAGCCTCCTGCACCCCGACGACGTTGAGGCAGACGAGGACGACGATCACGACCGCGCCGCCGACGATGTCCCACGGGTTCGTCTTTAGCGGCTCCCAGAAGACCGAGAGGTAGTGGGGCACGAAGAACGCCGAGGTCGCGACGGTGACGACGTAGACGAGCGTGTGCGACAACGCCGCGCCGAAGCTCACGAGCTCGTCGAACGCGTGCCGCGCGAAGCTCGACGAGCCGCCCGCTTCGGGAAACCGGACCGTTCCCTCCGCGTACGTCGCGGCGGTCGCGGCGAAGATGACCCCGGCGATCACGAACACGACGGGCGTGAGCCCGAGGGCGTAGATCGCGGTCAGGCCGAGGGCGTAGTAGATCGACGAGCCGACGTTCCCGTACGCCGTCGCGAAGAGCGCCGGCGTTCCGAGCACCCGCTCGAGCTCGACCTCGCGTCTCCGGCGGCGCCCCGGCACGGGCGGGAGCCTACAACCGGCGTGGGAAGGCTCCGCCCGCGCACGTTTCATCAGGCGTTCTCGGCGGGTTTCCCGTAGACGACTTGCGCGAGGTACCAGGTCCCCGGCGTCAGCCTGGTGAACGACAGAGCCACGGACACAGAAGCACCAGGACCGCGACGATGGCGGTCACCGACGCGGGCGACCCGGTGGCAGGTGCCGCGGGTCGTCGTCGGCGGGAAGCGCGTGACGACTGCCGCCGACGACCGGGGCCACGCTGAAGCTCCGACCGGGCTCAGAACGGCGGCGGTCGTGAGAGCGGGCCGAGCGGGCCCGCCCTCGCGCCTTCTCGAGCGCTACCCGTGGATCGAGACGATCAGGGGGATGATCAGGATCGCGACGATGTTCGCGATCTTGATCATCGGGTTGATCGCAGGGCCGGCTGTGTCCTTGTACGGGTCGCCGACGGTGTCGCCGGTGACCGCAGCGGCGTGGGCGTCGGAGCCCTTGCCACCGTAGAGGCCGTCCTCGATCGTCTTCTTCGCGTTGTCCCAGGCGCCGCCGCCGGACGTCATGGCGATCGCGAGGAAGAGACCCGTCACGATCGTCCCGATCAGGAGCCCGCCGAGCATCTCGGGCTTGATGATCCCGACGATGATCGGGATCGCGATCGGGATGAGCGCGGGAGCGAGCATCTCCTTGATCGCGGAACCCGTGACGATGCCGATCGCCCGCGAGTAGTCGGGCCGAGACGTGTACTCCATGATCCCCGGGTCCTCACGGAACTGGCGCCGCACTTCCTCCACGACCTGGCCTCCGACGCGGCCGACTGCCTGCATCGCGAGCGAGGCGAAGAGGAACGGCATCAGCCCGCCGATGAAGAGGCCCGCGATCACCCAGGGGTCGTCGAGCGAGAACACCGTCGCGAGCCCGTTCTCGTGCAGGCTGCGGCCGTACTCGTCGAACAGGATGAGCGCCGCGAGCCCGGCCGAGCCGATCGCATATCCCTTCGTCACGGCCTTCGTGGTGTTGCCGACCGCGTCGAGCGGGTCCGTGACTCCACGCACGGCCTCCGGCAGGTCCACCATCTCGGCGATTCCGCCGGCGTTGTCCGTCACCGGCCCGTACGCGTCGAGCGCGACGATGAGGCCCGCCATCGAGAGCTGGGCCATGACCGCGACGGCTATCCCGAACAGTGCTTGACCGGCGGCGTAATACGCCCCGATGATCCCGGTGGCGATGACGATCACGGGCAATGCCGTCGCCTGCATCCCGACGGCGAGCCCGGCGATGATGTTCGTCGCGTGGCCGGTCTGCGATGCCCGCGCGATCTGCTTCACCGGGTTCCAGCGGGTGCCCGTGTAGTACTCGGTGATGGCGACGAGCAGGAAGGTCACCGCCAGCCCGACGAGAGCCGAGCCGTACAGGTTCCAGAAGCTGAAGAGCGGCCCGTCGTACGCGAGCGTCACCGGAATAAACCCGGCGGCGGAGAGCACGGTGGCGATGATGACGCTGCGGTAGAGCGCATTGATGATCGCGTTCGGCCCCTTGCCCACGCGTGTGAAGAAGGTCCCGATCACCGAGGCGAGCACAGAGATGCCGCCGAGTGCGAGCGGATAGAGCCAGAGATCGGAGCCCGCGAAGCTGACTCCGAGCAGCATCACCGCGACGGCGGTGACCGCGTACGTCTCGAACAGGTCTGCCGCCATCCCGGCGCAGTCCCCGACGTTGTCGCCCACGTTGTCCGCGATGACGGCAGGGTTCCGCGGGTCGTCCTCCGGGATGCCGGCCTCGATCTTCCCGACGAGGTCGGCGCCGACGTCCGCGGCCTTCGTGTAGATCCCGCCGCCGAGGCGGGCGAACACGGAGATGAGCGAGCCGCCGAAGGCGAGGCCGACGAGGTCGTCGACCGCGGACGTGGGTGTGTGGCCCAGCCAGCCGGTGAGGATCCAGTAGTAGCCGGCGACGCCGAGGAGCCCCAGGCCGACGACGAGGAGGCCCGTCACCGAGCCCGCGCGGAACGCGACCTTGAACGCGGGCTGGAGGCCGTCCCGTGCCGCCTCGGCGGTACGGACGTTCGAGCGGACGGCGACGTTCATGCCGATGAAGCCGGCTGCCGCCGAGAGGAGCGCGCCGAAGAGGAAGCCGAAGGCTGCCCCCCAACCGAGCTTGTCGTAGAACCCGAGCAGGAGGAACGGCGCGATCGCGACGACCGCGATCGTCGTGTACTGCTTGCGCAGGTACGCAGCTGCCCCCTCCTGGACGGCGCGAGCGATCTCCTGCATCCGCTCGCTTCCAGCCGGCTGCCGGAGCAGCCACCAGGTCAGGTAGATCCCGTACAGGACCGCCACGAGCGCGCAGACGAGCGCGAACGCGACGGCGTGGTCAACGAAGAAGTCCATCCATCCTCCGGTCTCGGCCCGTCACAAAGTGAGCGCCGAGTCGCCCCGGCGCGGGGGATTATGTATCACAAGGCGGGAAAGCGCCCTCCGGTTCGGTCAGATGCGGGCGCCCTCGAGCGCGCTCGCGCAGACGTCGTCCGGCTGCGGCTCGATCTTCGGGATCGCCGCGAACAGAAGGTCACGGAGCCTCGCATTGTTCTCCTCGAACACGTGGAGCGCCGTCTCGTGCGAGACCGGCTCCGCCCCGTCGACGCCTACGTCGTGGTCCGTGACCATCGAGATGTTGGCGTAGCAGAGCTCGAGCTCGCGGGCGAGGTAGCCCTCGGGGTACGCGGTCATGTTGATCACGTCCCAGCCCATCCGCTGGAACCACGCCGACTCCGCGCGTGTCGAGAACCGCGGCCCCTGGATGACGACGACGGTGCCGCCGTCGCGCACGGGGATCCCGAGCTCGCGGGCGGTGTCCACGAGGATCGAGCGCAGTTCGGTGCAGTACGGGTCCGGCGCGGACACATGGGTCGTCACCGGGCCTTCGTAGAACGTGTCCCGGCGCCCGCTCGTCCGATCGATGAACTGGTCGCAGACGACGAACTCGCCGAGCGCGAGGTCTGCCCGGAGCGCTCCCGACGCGCACGGGCCGATGATCCTCCGGACCCCGAGCTCTTCATCGCCCACAGGTTCGCCCGGTAGTTGATCTGGGCGGGCGGGAGGCTGTGGTCGCGACCGTGGCGGGGCATGAACGCGACGCGCTTCCCGCCGACGTCACCGACGACCAGTGTCGCGGACGGCTGACCGAACGGCGTCTCGACCCGGACCTCGTCCACCGTGTCGAGGAGCTCGTAGAAGCCCGAGCCTCCGACGACTCCGATCTCAGCTTCCACCTTCGCCCTCGGAGACGGCGCTCGCGTACGCGAGCTGGAGGTTCATGCGCGCCTGCTCGAGGTCGCGGAGGAGACCCTCGTCGACACCGCCTTCCCTGAGCACGGGCTCGAGCGCCCGCAGCGACTCGATCGCGAGCCTCGCCTGCGGCAGGTCGCGGGCGTCCGCGGAGACGCGCCGGAAGCCGAGCGACACCGTGGCCATGAGCGCCTCGACGAGCACATCCGACACGCCCACGCGGTCGAGCGCGGCGCGGACCTCGTCGTGACTCGGGCCGGCTCCCCCGGCAGGTGCTTCGGTCGCCTCCGCCTCGGGCGTCTCCTCCTCGGGCGTCTCCGGCTCGGGCGTCTCCGGCTCGGGCATCTCCTCCGACTCCCCCGCGCCGGCGGCATCCTCGGCAGGTCCGTTCTCGCCCTCAGCCACCGATGCGCTCCGTCGCCCGCACCTGCTCCGTGTAGATCTGCTCGAGCGTCGCGCCCTCCTCGAAGCGCTCGATCTGGCGCTCGGACGCGTTCTTCTCGGGAAGCGCGAGATACGGCCCCGCGCCGATCTCCTCCGCCGCCGGCAGCACCCACTCGATCAGCTCCTCGATCCGCTGCCGCGCGGGGATCGCCTCGCCGCGCTCGAAGTCGATCAGCTCGCCGGGCAGCCCGTACCGGATCGCGCGCCAGAAGTTCTCCTCGATCAGCCGGTGCGGGAGGGGCTCGACCGGCCGCCCCTCGTCGTAGGCCCGGGCGATCCGCGCGACGAGCGAGGTCGTGATCGCCGCGAGCGCCTGCGCCTCGTGCAGCTCCGGTTGTCCGTCGGAGATGCGCACCTCCACCGTCGGGAACGCGAGGTGTGGGCGGACGCTCCACCAGATCTGCGTGTGCTCCGTGATCGAGCCGGTTTGGTACAGGAAGCGCACGAAGCGCTCGTACTCGTCCCAGGACGCGAACGCGTCGGGAACGCCGCAGCGCGGGAAGAAGCGGGTGAAGATCTGCGTCCGCGCGGAGTGGAGGCCCGAGTTCACGCCCTCGACGAAGGGTGAGCTGCACGAGAGCGCGAGCAGCTCGGGGAGGAAGTTGCGCATCCCGTTCAGGACCGCGATCGCGCGATCTGGCCCCGCGATCGCCACGTGGACGTGGAACCCGAAGGTGTTGTTCCGCCACACGACGTAGCGGAGGAGCTCGTCGTTGCGGCGGTAGTGGGGTGTGTCGATGATGCGCTGGTCCTTCCAGTCCGCCCAGGGATGCGTGCCCGTCGCGCCGAGGAGCAGACCCATCGGCTCGACGAGCGAGCGCAACTCGGCGCGCCGCTCGGCCATCTGCGCCGGGATGTCGGCAAAGGTCTCGCAGCGCCCGGTCCGAATCTCGACCTCGGACGCGATGAGCTCGCCGACGAGGTTCGGTTCGAGCGAGGTTCCCTTCGCATCCGCCTGGACGTCCTCGAAGCGGTTCGTGAGGTCCATCGTCTCGGGATCGACGAGCGCGAACTCCTCCTCCACGGACACCGTGAAGTCGGTCGCGGCCGCGAAGCGTGCGCGTGCCGACTCGATCTGCTCCTCGGGTGACAAACGCTGTTCCTCGCCCACGGCGGCAGTAACTTAGTTGAAGCGTTGGCTCAGGAGCCGAGCGCGAGGAGGCGCTCGGCGACGCCGGCCCAGCTCCAGCGCTCGACCGCGGCGCGGCGGGCGGCGGCGGAGAGCGCCTCCCGCTCGCTCGCAGGCAGCTCGAGCAGGGCCCGCAGTTTTCCTCGCAGGTCGGCGGCATCGCCGGTGGCGAACGAGGTGAGCCCGGAGAGCGCCGGCGGGTATTCCGCCTCGAGCCCTTCCGCGACCTCCGCAAGCCCGGAGTGGCGCGCGACGAGCGGCGGACAGCCCGTCGCAGCCGCTTCGGCGGCGACCATCCCGAACGCCTCGGGGAAGATCGACGGCACCACGCATGCGTCCGCGAGCGGCAGGAGCTGGACGAGGTGCCGGTGCTCGAGCGGCCCGGTGAAGAGCGTGCGCTCCGGATCGGCCATGCCCTCGAGCTCCGCGCGGTAGTCGCCGAACCCGACGATCACCGCCCGCACATCGAGCTCCGACAGCGCCTCGAACAGGACGTGGACACCCTTGTTGTAGAGGAGCTTCCCGAAGTACACGACGGTCGGCCCGTCCCCCGCGAGGAAGGACGCAAGGCGCTCTGCGTTTCCGTCGTCCGGCCGCCGCTCGTCCGCGTTGCCGGAATTCGGTGCATCGCTCTCGGCCTCCGCGATCAGGGCCGGGAGCGCCTCGCTCCGCGGGCGCGGGCGCCACTCTTCGACATCGACGCCTGGAGGCACCTCGTGCACGCGGTCGACGTGCCCGCACACCTCTTCGAGGACCTCGCGGATGTGCGCCGAGCCGACGAACACGGCCCTCGCTCCCGCGAGCGCCTCGGCCCCTCGGCGCTCGAGCTCGGGTCGGCCGCGCATCGAGTACTCGAGCTCCGACCCGTGCGCCTTCACGACGTACGCCGCCCCGGAAGCCCGGCCGACCGCCCCACCGAGGAGGACGTGGTTGCAGAAGACGAGATCGGCCGGCAGGAGCCCGCGGACCGCGGCCGCGTTCGCCTCGACCCAGCGCGCGAGCTCGTCGTCCGTCAGGTCCTGGAGGAGCTCGACCTCGTATCCCTCGTAGCGGTCGAGCACGAAGACCGGCAGGAGACCGCCGACATCGGGGCGAACGACCGTCGCTCCGCCGACGTCGTAACGCTCGGGGTGCGGCTCCTGGCAGAGGACGGTGACCTCGTGCCCGGCGCGGCTCCACTCGCGCGCGAGCTGCCGCGTGTAGACGTTCGACCCCGTCCCGCCGAGCAGGTACCCGTGCCAGAGCAGGATCCTCACGACCTCATCCTGCCCGGCGAGCGCTCGCCCGCGTTTCTCAGGTCAGGTGGAAGTAGAGCGCGTACAGGAGGTCCACGGCCGGATTGGCCGTGTGCACGTTGACGTCGTGGGGAACGTCGAGCAGCGCCTCCGAGTAGTTGAAGAGGATCTTCAGGCCCGCGCCGACGAGCGAGTCGGCAGCGCCCTGGGCGTTGTCGGCAGGAACGGCGATGACGCCCACGATGATGTTCCGCTCGCGGCAGATCTCGGCGACGTCCGAGATCGAGCTGACCTCGATGGTCCCGACGCGATGCCCCACCTTCTCGGGGTCGTTCTCGAGGATCGCTGCGATCGTTATCCCGTGCTCGGCGAAGATGGGCGAGCTCGCGATCGCGCTTCCCAGCCGCCCGGCCCCGACGAGCGCGATGTTGTGCTGGCCCTGGGTGCGGAGGATCTTGCGAATCTCCTCGAGGAGCGCATCCGTCCGGTAGCCGACTCCACGCTTGCCGAACTTGCCGAACGCGGAGAGGTCGCGCCGGATCTGCGTCGCGTTGATGTTCGTGTACTCGGCGATCTCCTGCGAGGCGATGCGCTCCTTGCCCATCTTCTGGGCCTGGGTCAGCACCTGGAGATAGCGGCTCAGGCGCGATGCGACGCCGACGGTCAGACGTTCCGTCACGTGTCCCCTCTCCTGCTCGCTTGTGACAAATCGTCACGATTCTGCCTACGGCCGGCTCACGGCCGCGGTGCCAACCGTCAGGCGCGAAGACGACTGCGAAGTGCCTCCGGCTCGACGAAGTACGTGAACGCCCGCACACCGTCGATCTCGACGACCGGCAGGAGCTCGCGGTAGCGCGCCTCGAGCGCGGGGTCGCCCGCGATGTCGACGAGCTGGAGCTCGAAGTCGAGCTCGGCGCGAGCCTTCTCCACGACCTCGATCGCGCGCTCGCACAGACTGCAGTCCGAGGCGCTGAACAGGACCACGCTCGCCATAGCGTTATCGCAAAGGCCGCGGCCGCTAGCGGCCGCGCTTCAGGGACTTTCCGCGCGACCGGGATTCCCACGCGAATCCCGGTCTTGCGCACGAGTCACGGGTAGAGGCCCCTCGTGGTCGTGGCCTCGGCGACGCGCTGAACGGCGAGGCCGTACGCAGCCATGCGCATGCTCGTCCGCTTGTCGTCTCGCGCCTGCCATGTCTCCTCGAACGCGCGGACGACGATGTCGTGCAGCTTCGCGTTCACCTCGTCCTCACGCCAGAAGTACTCCTGGAGCCCCTGGACCCACTCGAAGTACGAGACGACGACGCCGCCCGCGTTGGCGAGCACGTCCGGCAGGACGAGCACTCCCTTGTCCTCGAGGATCGCGTCCGCGGACGGAGTCACGGGCCCGTTCGCGCCCTCGCAGATGATGCTCGCCTTCACGCGATCGGCGTTCTCCTCGGTCACGACCTGCTCGAGCGCGCACGGCGCGAGGATGTCGCAGGGAACCTCGACGAGCTCCTCGTTGGTCACCGCCTCCGCGTGAGCGAGCCCCTCGAGCGTGCCGCGCTCCTGCTTGTGGGCGAGCGCCGCGGGGACGTCGAGCCCGTCGGGGTTGTAGACACCGCCTCGCGAGTCGGATACCGCCACAACCGTCGCGCCTTCCTCGTGCAAGAGCCGCGCCAGGTGCGACCCGACGTTCCCGAACCCCTGGATCGCGACCGAGTACTCGTCCATCCGCGCGCCCTGCTTCACAGCCGTCGCCTGGATGCAGTAGAGGGCTCCGCGCGCCGTCGCCTCCTCGCGCCCGAGGGAGCCTCCGACGGAGAGCGGCTTGCCCGTGACTACACCGAGCACCGAGTGTCCCTTGTTCATCGAGTAGGTGTCGAAGATCCAGGCCATGATGCGGCCGTCCGTTCCGACATCCGGCGCCGGGATGTCCCGCTCGGGGCCGATGTCGTTGATGATCTCGCTCGTGTAGCGGCGGGTGAGGCGCTCGATCTCCCGCTCGGAGAGCCGCTTCGGGTCGCAGACGACACCGCCCTTCGCGCCGCCGAACGGCAACCCCATGAGCGCGCACTTCCACGTCATCCACATGGCGAGGGACTTGACCTCGTCCTCGGTGACATCCGGGTGGTAGCGGATCCCGCCCTTCGACGGCCCGCGCGCGATGTTGTGCGTGATGCGGTAGCCGATGAAGACCTCGATCGACCCGTCGTCCATCTGCACGGGGATCGAGACCTCGACGGCCTTCTTGCACTGCGAGAGGACGCGGATCAGGTTCGGGTCGATCCCGAACACCTCGCCGACCCGCCGAAGCTGCGACTTCGCGAGCCCGAACGGGTTCTCGCGAAGGTGGGACGCCTCAGCTGTGCTCATCGAGCATGGCCTCCTGGCTCGTCTGGACGAGGCGAGGATACACCTGCCTCGGGCGGCCCAAGCAGCGGGCGCTACCGAACCGCGTACGGCACGGTCACGGCCTGGGTGGGAGTCCCGTCGCCCGGTCGGACGACGATCCGGACGGTGTAGCTCCCGCGCCGCAGCCGCGCGCCGTCCGGGCCACGCCCGGTCAGGCCGAAGGTGTAGCGACCCGGCAGGAGCTCCTGCCGGGTCGCGAGGACGCCGAGCAGCTTCTTCCCCCGCCAGAGCTGGAGGACGAGGAGGTCGACGGGGCGCACCTGCGGCTCCGGCGCGGGGATGACCGCGCCGGCGACGAGCTCGAGCACGTCCGGCGCGGCGTCCGAGACGCGTCCGCCGTTCGTCTTCAGCGTGACCTTCGAGATCAGGCGCACGTTCGGCGACGGGATGGCCAGACCCCACGGCACACGGACGGTCGTCGAGCCGCCGACCTGGAGCGTGAGCGCGCCGGTCGCGGCCGTCGCGTCCTTCGGAAGCGAGCTCGTGTCCGCCCGCAGGACGATCTGCTCGCTCGCTCCGACAGGGAGTCGAAGATGGGACGGAGCGACGGTCAGCGAAACGCCGACGGGAGCGTCCTTCGCCGCGATCGAGACCGACAGCGGCCGCGCCGAGACGTTCCGCACGACGAACCTCCGCTCGATCTCCGGCGCGGTGCGCCTCCTCGTCCCGAACGAGATCGCGGACGGCTCGGCGACGATCTCCTGCTGCACGGCGCTCCGGAGGTCGAGGAGCCCTGCTCCGGCCGCGGTCGAATCGCTCTCGAGCGGCTTCGCCGACCCGACGAGCAGCCCCGCCAGCTCGGTCGCCCCGGCACGAGGGTGCCCTTCTGCCAGCACGGCGGCGGCGCCCGCGGTCACCGCTGCGGCAACGCTCGTGCCGCTCACGGTGCCGAACCGCACCTCGCCGTCCTGGCCGCGACCCGGCTCGGACGTCGGGACCGCGACGCCCGGGGCGGCGAGCTCCGGCTTGACGAATCCGCCGAACGCGAGCCCGCGCGACGAGAACGTCGCGATCGCGCCGCCCTCGCCGTTTGCGGCCACGCCGACAGCGCCGATCGACACCGTCACCGGGATCCCGGACGCGAGGAGCGCCTGCATGGTCAAAGCGAGGCCGTCCGGCAGCCCGACCACGGGGACCCCCGTCGGGACGTCGAGGCTGAACGCGCCGGCCGGGATCGGGCCGTCGCCGAGAACGGCGACGGCGCCGGCCGTCGTCGCCTCCTCGACGGTCTCTTCGGAGAGCGCGCCCTGCGCGAGGAGAGCCGCTCGTCCGGCCACCGTGCTGACGCCGCCGTCGAAGAGCGCCGAGATGCCCTTCTGCGCGGTCTGGCGCGAGACCGGGACGATCGTCGCCGTCACCGTCTTCCCCGGCGCGCCCCCGAGAGGCATCTCGCCGTCGTAGAGCACGCGGAGCCCCGCACGGACGAAGAGACGCACGGTCGGAGTGGCCGGCCGCCCGTCCGCGGCGCCGACCGTGAGCGCATCCGGCGCTCCTCCCGGGCCTCCGATGTTCCCGAAGCTCGGGCCTGCGCTGCCGTCGTTCCCGGCGGGCGCGATCACGAGCATGTCGAGCGCGGTCGCTCCGGCGATCGCCCGGGCGAGAGGCCCGTCCGGAAAGGACGCATACGGCTCGGCGACGCCGACGAGGGCGATCCTGGCGGCGTCGTGGGCATCCCCGTCGCCGTTCGGGTCGACGGCGCCCTCGAGACCGGCCAGGATCTGGTCGGTTCGGGAGTAGACGGCATAGCCGCCCTCGGCGTCCGGCTGCCAGCCGGCGATGCGAACCGGCAGGATCGACGCGCCCGGGGCGACGCCGTGCAGACCGTCAGGCCCGTCCGAACCGGTGATGACGCCGGCCAGCTCGGTCCCGTGGCGCTCGGGCCGCCCGGGCACGGACGGGTTCGGCTGCGCGATGCCTCCGCTTCCCGGGTCGATCACGTCGAGACCTGTGAGGACGCTCGAGCGCAGATACGGATGCGACGGGTCGACGCCGGTGTCGAGCAGGGCGACGGTCACGCCGCTCCCATCGAGCCCCGGCACATCGATGCCTGGCGCCGCGGCGGCGTCAACCGCGGGCGAGCGCTCGTCGACAGCCGGGTACGCGATCCGGACCGGGTACACGCCCGCGACCTCGTGGTCGTGCTCCAGGAGTTCCAGCGTCGTCGGGTCGACGCGCGAGGAGAACCCGTTCAGCAGACGGACGTAGCGATACTCGCGCGTGAGCCGCGCGCCGCTCGCCGCCATGCGGGCGAGGAACTGATCCTGAGCGCTCGTCGCCGCTTCGGTCCACCGGTGCATGTCGGCTTCGGTCGCCTCGCCGCCCGCGGCCTCGACCTTGGAGGCGAGGGAGGGAGCCCTGAGGAGGACGACGTACCGCTGGCCCGTCGACACCGGCGGACGCGCGCCGAGGACGCCCTGCCAACCCGCCTCGTCGACGGCGCCGAGGACCTGTGTCTGGGCGCTCGCACCCGCCGTCCCGAGCGCGACGAGAGCGAGGAGCACGCCGAGCGCCCAAGCGACCGGGCTACGAGAGAGACGCATACGCATCGAGCTCCAGGTAGTCGGGATACGGCAGCGCTGCCGTGAAGCGGCTGGCGGAGGCGATCATGGCGGCGTTGTCGGTGCACAGGTCGAGCGGCGCGAGCCGAGCATCGCTCAGCTCAGCCCGTAACGCCGTGTTCGCCGCGACGCCGCCGACGACGGCCAGCTTGTCGATTCCGGTCCGCTCCAGGGCCTCGCGCGCCCGACCGGAAAGGGCGCGGACGATGGCGCGCTCGTACGATGCGGCCAGGTCGGCCGTGCGGCGCTCGGTCTCCGCCTCCCCCAGCTCGCGCACTGCATACAGGAGCGCGGTCTTCACGCCCGAGAACGAGAAGTCGAGGCCCGGAACGCGCGCGACGGGGAACGAGAACGCCTCGGGGTCGCCCGTTCGAGCGAGACGGTCGAGCGCGACGCCGCCCGGGTAGCCGAGGCCGAGGAGTCTCGCCCCCTTGTCGAACGCCTCACCGGCCGCGTCGTCGAGGGTCGAGCCGAGCCGCTCCGAACGGCCGCGCTCTCGAACGAGGAGCAGGAGCGTGTGGCCGCCGCTCGCGAGCAGGCAGACGAACGGCGGCTCGAGCGGGTCGTCGCCGAGGTAGAGCGCAGCGATGTGCCCGTCGAGGTGGTCGACCGGGACGAGCGGCATCCCCGCGCGCCACGCGATCGCCTTCGCCGTCGAGATGCCGACGAGGAGGGCGCCGACGAGCCCGGGGCCCTGGGTGACCGCGACCCGGTCGACGTCGTCGAACGTGACCTGCGCACGCGCGAGCGCCTCGCGCACGACCGGAGCCACGAGCTCCAGGTGGCGCCGCGAGGCGATCTCGGGGACCACCCCGCCGTAGCGGTCGTGGAGCTCCGCCTGGGAGGAGACGACGGACGATCCGATCTCGCCCTCTTCGGAGACGACCGCCGCAGCGGTCTCGTCGCAGGACGTCTCGAGCGCGAGGATCACGAGGCCGCCCGCCCGTCCTCGACCGACGGCTCGCGCCACATGATCAGCGCGTCCTCGCGGTTGTCGGTGTAGTAGCCGCGGCGGATCCCGCGGGCCTCGAAGCCGAGACGCTCGTACAGCCGGATGGCGTCCAGGTTCGACACCCGGACCTCGAGCGTGTATCCACGGCGGGCGTCGCCCCCGGTCACCTCGAAGAGCCTCTCGAGGAGCTCCCGCGCGATGCCGCGCCGCCGGTACTCGGGCGCGACGGCGACGTTCATCACGTGCCACGCGTCCACATATCGCGAGACGATGAGGTACCCGACGAGGCCGCCGGGCTCGCGGTAGGCCCCGAGCGAGAGCGAGCCTGGCTTCTGGAGCTCCGCTGCGAACATCGAGCGCGACCACGGCGTGGGATACGACGCCTGCTCGATCTCGTCGACGGCGTCGAGATCGTGGATCTCGATGCGCCTCAGCTCGACGTTCACGCGTGCACCTCGGCGTCGGGGGCGCGCACGTATACGGGGAGCAGCGCGTCGACCACGTCGTAGTCGGCCGCGAGCGCCGCGTGGAGCCGGGCATGCGGCAGGTGGACGGGATCGTCGTCGCCGGGGACGAGGACGCCCCTGCGCTCGAGCGCCTCGCGGTAGCGGACGGCCCCACTCCCGATGCAGGCCGTCTCCGGCTCAAGGACGAGGTCGTCGGGTGCGATGGCGAGCGGTCCCGGCACGAACACCTCGCCCCGGCGGGCGTCGATGAGCGGGCACGCGTCGGCGGCGGCCGACGCGAGCGCGTCGAGCGTCGAGACCCCCGCGACCGGGAGATCGTGGACGAGCGCGAGGCCGCGAGCGATCGCGAGCCCGATCCGCGTGCCGGTGAAGCTTCCCGGCCCCGTCCCGACGACGAGCGCGTCGAGGTCGAAGGGGTCGAGCTCGACGCTCCTGAGCATCTCGTCGACGTCGGAGAGGAGCGATCGTGCGACCGACACGCGCTCGACGAGCGCGAGGCCATCCTCGACGAGGGCGCTCGTCGCGACATCGGTGGCGGTATCGAAGGCGAGGACGAGCACTATCCGAGACCTTCTAGCAGCGCCGCCTCGCGGGACGCGACCTCGATTCGCCGCCGGTCTCCACCTGCGTGCTCCAGCCGCACCGAGACCCGCGCATCGGGCAGCATCGACCGCCCGGCTTCCGGCCACTCGACGAACACCACCGCGTCGTCGAAGTAGGGCTCGACGTCTCCCCAGTCCACGGTCGAGAAGCCCTCGAAGCGGAAGAGGTCGAGGTGCGAGACGTCGACGGCGCCGCGGTAGCGGTGGCCGATCGTGAACGTCGGGCTCGTGACCGGCGAGGTCACGCCGAGCGCACGCGACGCGCCCCGAACGAAGGTGGTCTTCCCCGAGCCGAGCTCGCCCGAGACCTCGACGACGTCTCCGGGCGCGAGCAGCACCGCGAGGCGTGCAGCCAGCGCTTCGGTGTGGGCTGCCGACTCCGACACGAGCGCGACCGAGCCCGCGCGGGGCCCCGCGGGGCCCGCGCGCATCAGAACAGGCCGAGCTGGACGGCCTCGGGTTCCGCCTCGACCGCCGGAGCTGGCTCGTCGTGCGCAGCCGGCACGTCACCTCCGCGGACGAGGAGATCCGGGATGCGCGCGAAGTCCTCCTCGAGCACCTTCAGCATCGACGGCGTGTACAGCGCGGCCGCCGGGTGGTAGATCGGATAGAGAAGCACGCTCCGCGAGCCCAGGGTCACCTCCTGCTCGTAGCCGTGGACGCGCGTGATGCCGGCGGGCTTGCCGGACAGGAGCTTCGTGGCGAAGTTCCCGAGCGTGGCGACGAGCGTCGGCTCGATGAGCTCGATCTGCCGGAAGAGATGAGGCTCGCAGGCTGCGATCTCATCCGGGAGCGGGTCGCGGTTTCCCGGGGGGCGGCATTTCAAAGTGTTCACGACGAACACGTCTGCTCGGGTCAGGCCGATCCCGGCGAGCAGCTTGTCGAGGAGCTTCCCCGCCTGGCCGACGAAGGGGACGCCCTGCTGGTCTTCGTGGAAGCCGGGCGCCTCGCCCACGAACATCAGGTCGGCGTCAGGGCTTCCCGAGCCGAACACCACCTGCGTCCGGCCGGCGGAGAGAGCGCACTTCGTACATCCCGCCGTGTGCTCCGCGTACTCTCTGAGCGCTGCCGCGCGCTCGACGGCGTCCTCCATGGGACCGCCAGTGTACGTCTCGTCCCGGATGCGCACGAACGGCTGATCGTCGGCGGCGCCGCCTACTCTGGCCGGGACTTCGTGCGTGAAGCGACACCGTGCCTACGGAGAGCAAGCTTCAGCTCGCCGTACAGCCGCTCGACCTCGTGGATCGCGATCTCGTCTTTCCGCTTCTCTCGCTCCTTGGACGTGAATGGCCCGCGCTTGACGAGCTGGCGACCCAGGGAATCTCCTCCGACGACGACGCGGAGTGGCTCCGCGACACGCGAGCCGGACGGCGTAGCAATGAGGCCGTCGAACAATACGAAGTCACTCGTGAGCCACCGATGTCCCGCGACGTCGCGGTCGCCGGGAGGGCGCGGATAGTCCCAGCAGGCAGCATCGGCGGGATGCAGCGCATGCCGCAGGTCCCATGCCTCCTGGAATCGACCTTCGGCTGCAAAGACGATGAAATCCACGTCGCTGACGTCATCCGCCGCTCCGCGTGCGAACGAACCGACCAACACGAGTCCGAGGAACGGGGGTCCGACCACCGCGTCGGACAGCTCGAGAAGACGCGGCCACTGGCGGAGCTTCTCGGCAGCCGTCCGCCCGGGCCAATCGTTCATCGACCGCATACAACATCCTCTCGTTACTCGTTCGAGGATGCGCTCACTGCGGAGTGTGGCCTACGGCGCGGGGCCCTTCGTGGTACGCAACCTCGTCAGGTCGTAACAGGTTCAGACCCGAGTGCCGCGAGCATCGGATCTGGTTAGGCGACCGTCGGCGGCCGGAGCCGGGCTATGCCCGGCGGGAGGCCAAGCACGGCCTGCCAGCGGGAGCGAAGAAGGAGGGGGTCCCTGGGGGAACCCTGGGTTCCCCCACGCTAGTGACCGCAGCCGCACGAACCGCCGCAGCATCCGCCGCCGCCGCCCGTCGGGCCGCTGAGCACCGGCTTCGCCGCAGTGCCGTGCACCGCGAACGTCGAAAACTGCTTCAGCACGTTCCCCGCCCCGCAGTCGGGGCAGGTGACCGCCTGGTCGGCGCTCCGCACGAGCTCGTCGAAGTGCGACTCGCACTGCATGCACGCGTACTCGTAGATGGGCACGGCCCGAGTGTACTGTCGCGCCCGATGGAACGGCAGCCGGAGCGGTGGACGGCGCCGGTCCTCGAGGGCGCGCGGGTCCGCCTCGAGCCGCTGTCGCCGGAGCACGAAGGGGGTCTGTGGGAGGCCTCCCGCGATCCACGCACGTGGCGCTGGCTACCGATCGTGCAGCCGCAGACCGAGCCCCACTGGCACGAGTGGATGGAGAGCGCGCTCGCAGCCGCAGCCGCGGGCACGGACATCCCCTTTGCCACGGTCGAGCAGGCGACCGGCACAGTCCTCGGCTCTACGCGGTTCCTCGCGCTGCGTCCGGAGCACGGGTCGGTCGAGATCGGCTGGACGTGGCTCCATCCGACCGTCTGGGGAAGCGGCGCGAACGTCGAGGCGAAGCTCCTCCAATTCGAGCACGCCTTCGACACCTGGGGCTGCCGCCGCGTCGAGCTGAAGACCGATGCGCTCAACGAGCGTGCCCGCGGAGCACTCGAGGCGCTCGGCTTGACGTTCGAGGGCATCCACCGGAAGCACATGCTCGTGCGTTCGGGGGAGAGTCGAGACAGCGCCTGGTACAGCGCGGTCGACGACGACTGGCCGAACGTGCGCGCCCACCTGGAAGCGCGCCTGGCGTCGGCGTAGAGGCGCCGCGCTACACTTGCCGCTGCCCGGTATCCGCGAGGAACTGGAGCCAGCGAGATGATCGAGAGCATCGAAGTCGTGGGCGCGGGCGGCCGCGTCGGGTCTGCGGTGAGTGCGAGGCTCGCCCTGCACGGCATCCGCCTCGACGCCGACGACCCGGAGCTCGTCCTCCTCTGCATCCCGGACCGTGCGATCGCGGAGGTCGCGCCGGAGATCCGCGTCGGCCCCTGGGTCGCGCACGTGAGCGGGGCAACGCCGCTCGCCGCCCTCGATCCGCACGAGCGCCGGTTCTCGATGCACCCTCTGCAGACGTTCACGAAGGCACGGGGCGCGGAGCAGCTCGACGGAGCCTGGGCGGCCGTGACCGCGGAGACCGACGCCGCGCTCCGCATGGGCTTCTGGCTCGCCGAGACGCTCGGTCTCCGACCTTTCGAGCTCGCGGACGCGAGCCGCGCGGCCTACCACGCGGGAGCGGCTGTCGCGTCGAACTACCTCGTCACGCTGCGGGACGCAGCCGGCTCGCTCCTCGAGGCGGCAGGGGCGCCGCCCGAGGCGCTCGACCCGCTGATGCGGCGTGTGATCGAGAACCATTTCGAGCTGACGGGACCGATTGCACGCGGAGACTGGGAGACGCTCGAGCGCCATCTCGACGCGATCCGCGGCGAGCGGCCGGAGCTCGAGCAGCTCTATCTCGTCCTCGCCGAGGCGACTGCGACGATGGTCGGGAGCGAGATCCCAGCCGGAATCGCGACGATCGGGAGTCGGGACGCCCGATGAAGACGTGCAGGACGATCGCTGAGGTCCGTGCGGAGCTCGCGACGCGGCGCAGCGGCACGATCGGCCTCGTCCCGACCATGGGAGCCCTCCACGACGGGCACGTCTCCCTCCTGCGCGCAGCGAGAAGCGAGTGCGACACCGTCGTGATGAGCCTCTTCGTCAACCCCGCGCAGTTCGGCGATGCCGCGGATCTCGCCGCGTATCCCCGCGACGAGGAGCGTGACCTCGAGGCGGCTGAGGCAGCAGGAGTCGACGTGGTGTTCGCGCCGACCGAGGGCGAGATGTACCCACCAGGGTTCCAGACCTGGGTCGAGCCGGTAGAGCTCGGAGCAGTTCTCGAGGGCGTGTTCAGGCCTGGCCACTTCCGGGCGGTCGCGACCGTCGTCCTCAAGCTGTACGAGATCGTCCACCCGAACCGGGTCTACTTCGGCCAGAAGGACGCACAGCAGGCCGAGGCGATCCGGACGTTGATCCGCGACCTCGCGCTCGACGTCGAGCTCCGCGTCCTCCCCACCGTCCGCGACGCCGACGGGCTCGCCCTCTCGTCGCGAAACATCCTGCTCTCGCCCGCCGAACGGAAGCGCGCGAGCGTCCTCCCGCAGGCCCTCGCCACGAAGGATCCCGCCGCCGCCCGCGAGCTCCTCGCCCGCTCGAACGGGCTCGAGATCGACTACGTGGAGATCGCGGACTTTCACCCCCGCGTCCTCGCGGCCGCGGTTCGCGTCGGCTCGACCCGACTCATCGACAACATCCCACTGGAAGGAGACGAAACGTGAGCATCCGACCCCAGAAGCCCGCGCCCGCGACACCCGCGCCGGGCAAGCTTCCACTGCCCGAGCTCGCGGAGATGAAGGCCCGGCGGCAGCCCATCGTGATGGTGACCGCGTACGACGCTCCGGGCGGCCGCCTGGCCGACTCCGCCGGTGTCGACCTCGTTCTCGTCGGCGACTCCGCCGCGATGACCGTGCTCGGCCACGACTCGACGGTGCCAGCGTCGATGGACGAGATGCTCATGCTGACGCGTGCAGTCACGCGCGGAGCGCAGCGGCCGCTCGTCGTCGCGGACATGCCCTTCGGGTCGTTCCAGGTGTCCGACGAGGACGCCGTCCGGAACGCCATCCGCTTCGTCAAGGAAGCGGGTGCGGACGCGGTCAAGCTCGAAGGCGCAGGGCCGATGCTCGACCGCGTGCGCGCGATCGTGGGAGCCGGGATCCCGGTCATGGGCCACCTCGGGCTGACACCGCAGACCGCGACGATGCTCGGGGGCTTCAAGGCACAGGGACGGAGCGCGGAGAAGGCACTCCGGCTGCTCGCCGACTCGCGTGCGCTCGAGGCCGTGGGTTGCTTCTCGCTCGTGCTCGAGGCGGTTCCAGCCCCAGTTGCCGAGCGCGTGACCGGAGAGCTCTCGATCCCCACGATCGGGATCGGGGCCGGCGCCGGCTGCGACGGTCAGGTGCTCGTCTGGCATGACATCCTCGGCCTCTACGAGGGCCGGACTGCGCGGTTCGTGAAGCAGTACGCAGACGTCGCCTCTGCGATCCGCAGCGCCCTCGCCGAGTACGCATCGGACGTGCGCGAAGGCCGTTTCCCCGAGGAGCGCCACACGTACGCGATGCCCGAGGACGAGCTCGCGCTCTTCGAGCGTTCGGCCGTGCGCTCGCTAGACCGCGAGGAATAGGCCGACGACCGCGGCGAGCAGCGCCGCCGCCGCGGCGAGCGTCGCGAGCGATCGGAGCAGGCTCCAGCCGTGGACGACGCGGATGCCGACCAGGACGAGCGCGACCGACCAGGCGATGAAGCCGACCTGGACGGCGAGGAAGACCGTGTCTCCGGCTCCCTGATCGGCCCCACCCGCGCGGAAGGTGTCGCCGCCGTAGAGCGCCAGCTGCAGTGGGAGCAGGATCAGCGCAGAGAGAGCGAGGGGTGCGGCGGCGAAGGCGACGATCTGTCGCTCGCGGCGAAAGTCGCCGAGACTGCCGAGTAGCCGCGCTCCGAAGAAGAGGCCGAATCCGATGGCGAAGTAACCCGCCGCACCCTGGACGCCACCGACGATGAATATCCACACGGCGAGCACCGCCGAGTCGTAGCCGGGTTGGTTGAGGACGTCCGCTGTCGTCGGGTCGACGGTACGGCTGCGATCCCGGCCAGCCAGATGAGGAGGAGGATCGGCTCGCCGCGCGCGGCCACGTCGTCGGAATCGTCTTCGCGCAAGGCGTAGAAGACCGAACGCGGACTGAAGAGGACCGCCGGAACGCGAAGCCACCACGCGCGTTCCGGCGACATCTCTGCCGCGGCGTCGAGAGGCTTCGTGGCCATGCGCTGAGACTAGCCGCCTGTCTCTGTTCAGCGCCCCACGCGGGCAATACAGTGCGCACGTGTCCGAACAGCTTCTGTGCCCGTCTTGCGGCGCGGGGAACGAGGCGGGCCGCAAGTTCTGTGGCGAGTGCGGCGCTTCACTGGCGATCACGTGCTCCTCGTGCGGGACTGCGAATCCGCCCTCGATGAAGTTCTGCGGAGAATGCGGGGCCGCGCTCTCGTCGGCGCCGGCCGAGGTGAGCACCGCCACCCCCACCACGCCGTCATCCGCCGGCCCTGCCGCCGAACGTCGTCTCGTCTCGGTCCTCTTCGCCGACCTCGTCGGGTTCACGATCGCCTCCGAGGAGCGCGACGCCGAGGACACGCGTGAGCTCCTCTCCCAGTACTTCGAGGCCGCGCGCACGATCGTCGAGCGCTACGGGGGAACGATCGAGAAGTTCATCGGCGACGCGGTGATGGCGGTCTGGGGAACACCGGTCGCCCAGGAGGACGACGCGGAGCGCGCGGTCCGGGCGGCGCTCGACCTCGTGGCAGCCGTCCCAGAGCTGGACGCGTCCCTCGAAGCACGCGCCGGGGTCCTCACCGGAGAGGCAGCCGTGACGATCGGCGCGGAGGGTCAGGGCATGGTCGCAGGCGACCTCGTGAACACGGCCTCGCGCATCCAGTCCGCAGCCGACCCCGGAACCGTCCTCGTCGGCGACGCGACCCGGCGGGCGTCCGAGGCGTCAATCGCGTACGAGGAGGCCGGTACCCACGAGCTGAAGGGGAAGTCCGAGGCCGTCGCGCTCCACCGGGCGACGCGGGTCGTCGCCTCGCGGGGAGGCGAGGGCCGATCGGCTGGCCTCGAGGCGCCGTTCGTCGGGCGCGAGCGCGAGCTCCGGCTCGTCAAGGACCTCTTCCACGCGACGGCGGCCGAGGGTCGCGCGCACCTGCTGACGGTCGTCGGCATCGCCGGAATCGGGAAGTCGCGCCTCGCCTGGGAGTTCGAGAAATACGCGGACGGCGTGGTCGACACCGTCTACTGGCACCGCGGCCGGTGTCTCGCGTACGGAGACGGGATCGCGTACTGGGCGCTCGCGGAGATGCTCCGCAGCCGCGCGGGGATCGTCGAGACGGAGGACGAGTCCTCGGCGCTCCGCAAGCTGCGGGAGACGCTCGCCGAGCACGTCCCCGACCCCGCCGAGCGGGAGTGGATCGAGCCGAGGCTCCAGCAGCTCCTCGGCCTCGTCGAGCGAACGGCGGCGGATCGCGAGGATCTCTTCAGCGCGTGGAGGCGGTTCTTCGAGCAGCTTGCCGAGCACAACACCGTCGCGCTCGTGTTCGAGGACCTGCACTGGGCCGACAGCGGGCTGATCGCCTTCATCGAGCATCTCCTCGACTGGTCGCGGAGCCTCCCGATCTTCGTGCTCGCACTCGCCCGGCCCGAGCTCGCGGAGCGTCACCCCGCCTTCCCTGGAGCGACCCGCAGTGCGACCACGCTCGTTCTCGACCCGCTCACCGACGACGCCATGGACGATCTCCTCCGCGGCCTCGTCCCCGGCCTCCCGGACGATGCGCGCGCGACCATCCGGTCCCGGGCGGACGGCATCCCGCTGTACGCCGTCGAGACAGTGCGCATGCTGCTCGACCGCGGACTACTGGAGCGGCAGGACAACGAGTACCGGCTGACCGGGCCACTCGAGTCGCTGGACGTTCCAGAGACGCTGCACGCGCTCATCGCGGCTCGCCTCGACGGCCTCGAAGCCGAGGAGCGCCGCGTGCTCGAGCGCGCGGCCGTGCTCGGGAAGACGTTCACCCCACGCGGGGTCGCGGCCCTCTCCGGCCTGGCCGAGGACGCGGTGGATCACATCCTCGTCGCGCTCGTCCGCAAGGAGCTGCTCGCGATCGACACCGACCCGCGCTCGCCCGAGCGCGGCCAGTACGGATTCCTCCAGGCTCTCGTCCAGCGGATCGCGTACGAGACGCTCGCGCGCGCCGACCGTCGCACGCTCCATCTCGCGGCCGCGGCGTTCCTGGCCGACCGCGCAGGAATCGATCCGGACGAGATTGCCGAGGTCATCGCGGCCCACTACCGCGACGCGTTCGAGGCGACCCCCACCGCGGAGGATGCGGAGCTCGCGCGAGGCAAGGCGATCGAGTGGCTCATGCGCGCCGGCGAACGTGCGGCGGCGCTCGCGGCGACGGAGGACGCGCGGAGGGCATTCGACGACGCGGCCGAGCTCGCCGGAGACGACGTCGAGCGTGCGGCGTTGCTCGAGCGTGCTGGGGAACTCGCCTTCGCCAGCGACGAGCCCGACGTTGCCGTCGAGCGGCTCGAGCAGAGCCGCGCTCTCTACCTGGGGGCGGGTCGCACGCACGATGCAGCGCGTGCAGCCGTGCCTCTCTGCACCACGCTCTGGACCCTCGCCCGCATCGACGACGCAGTGGCGCTCGCCGAGCCTGCTCTGGACGTGCTCGCGGCCGACGAGCCCGACGAGGACGTTGCCAGGCTCGCCGCCGAGGTCGCGCGGTTGTACTTCTTCCGTGGGGAGCTCGGGCCGGCGCTCTCGCGCGTCGAGCAGTCCCTCGCCATAGCGGAGGCGCAACGTCTGCCGCAGGTGCTCTCTCAGGCGCTGAATACGAAGTCGCTCGTCATCCGTGCCGAGCACCCTCGCGAGGCGCGAGCGCTCATCCGAGAGGCGCTCGACGTCGCCCTCGAGAGCGATCTGGTGGAGGCGGCGCTCCGGGCGTACAACAACCTCGCCGTGAACGAGTGGGAGGCAGACCGTCGCGAGGAGTCGCACCGGATGGCGCTCGACGGCTTCGAGTTCGCCCGGCAGCGCGGGCATCGCCACTACGCACTCAGCTTCGCCTGCTGGGAGATCCTGTTCCTGCTCCTCGACGGACGCTGGGACGACGCATTCGCGCTCGCGGACGAGTTCGTCGGGGATCAGCCCACCAGCCTGGGCATCGCTGCGACCGCTCAGATCTTCCTCGCCAGCGCATCGCTGGACCGCGGCGACAACCTCGAGGCGAGACGCCGTCTGGGGTTGATCGCGCCGGAGGTCCTCGACTCCACCGACCTCCAGAATCGGAGCGGCGCGTTCATGCACGAGGCGGTCTCCGCACTCGACGACGGCCGGGCCGCCGACACGCTGCGATCCTGCCGGGCGTTGATCGAGAACGAGTTCGCTCAGGACTCTCCACAGGGCGGAGCCGTCGCGCTCCGGTGGGCGAGCACGGTGGCTCGCGAGCACGGACTCTTCACTGAGCTCGCGGAGCTGGTGGAACGCGTGGACGACATCCCCGAGTTCCAGCGAACTCGTGAGGTCGTCGGCGAGCACGGACGTGCCAGGGGCCTCCTGGCGACGCACGCGGGCGACGAGGACGCCGCGCTCGACGCTTTCGGTGTGGGCCTCGCGGCGGCACGGAGCGCGGGCGACCGCTGGCTGACGGCGGAGATCCTCACGGACTACGGACGCGCGCTCGTCTCGTTCGGCCGCCCCGACGAGGCCGAGAGCCTGCTCGACGAGGCCCGCGACCTCTGGACGTCGATGGGCGCGGCCCGATGGCTCGAGCGCGTCGGGGACGCTCGGCGCAGCGTGGAGGTGAGAGCGTGACCTGCCCGAACTGCGGTGCCGAGGCGCACCAGGGGCAGAAGTTCTGCGCCGAGTGCGGGACCGCTCTCGCGCGCGCGTGTCCGTCCTGCGCTTCGCCCTACGAAGCGGGCCAGAAGTTCTGCGCGGAGTGCGGGACTGCCCTCGCCGATGCTGCGGCTCCCCGGGCCGTTCCTGCGGCCGCGCCCGCTCAGGCTCCCGCCGCCGAGCGCCGACTCGTCTCCGTGCTCTTCGCCGACCTCGTCGGCTTCACGACGCTCTCGGAGAGCCGCGACGCGGAGGAGGTGCGCGAGCTCCTCTCCCGCTATTTCGACACCTGCCGCCGGCTGATCGAGCTGTACGGCGGCACCGTCGAGAAGTTCATCGGGGACGCGGTCATGGCGGTCTGGGGCACACCGGTCGCGACCGAGGACGACGCCGAACGTGCTGTCCGCGCCGCGCTCGATCTCGTGGCTGCCGTCTCCGCGCTCGGTGACGAGGTGGGAGCGCCCGAGCTCAAGGCACGCGCCGGGGTGCTCACCGGCGAAGCCGCCGTCACCTTGGGCGCGGAGGCCGAAGGCATGGTCGCAGGCGATCTCGTGAACACCGCGTCGCGCATCCAGTCCGCCGCCGAGCCCGGGGCGGTGTTCGTCGGCGAGGCGACCCGGCGCGCGACCGAGCAGACGATCGTGTACGAGGATGCGGGACACTTCGAGCTCAAGGGGAAGGAGGGGCTGACTCCACTCTGGCGGGCGCAACGGGTCGTCTCCGGCCTGCGCGGCTCGCTCAAGTCGGTAGGCCTCGAGGCGCCGTTCGTCGGCCGGGACCGCGAGCTCCGGCAGATGAAGGACCTCTTCCACACGTCGGCCGACGAGCGGAAACCCCACCTCGTGTCGGTGACCGGCGTCGCCGGGGTCGGCAAGTCGCGCCTCGCGTGGGAGTTCTACAAGTACTTCGACGGGATCGCCGAGACCGTCTACTGGCACCGCGGCCGCTGCCTCTCATACGGAGAGGGCGTCACGTACTGGGCGCTCGCGGACATGGTGCGCATGCGCTGCCGGATCTCAGAGGAGGAGGAGCCGACCTCGGCGCTCGCGAAGCTCCGTGCCACCCTCGAGGAACACATACTCGACGCCGAGGAGCGAGCATTCCTCGAGCCCCGCCTAGCCCACCTACTCGGACTCGCGGAGCACCAGGCGCGCGACCAGCAGGACCTGTTCGCCGCGTGGCGACTCTTCTTCGAGCGCCTCGCGGAGAGCTATCCGACGGTCCTCGCCTTCGAGGACATGCAGTGGGCCGACGCGAGCCTCCTCGACTTCGTCGAGTACTTGCTCGACTGGTCGCGGAGCCACCCGATCTTCGTGCTCACCCTCGCCCGACCCGAACTGCTCGAGCGACGACCGACGTGGGGCGCGGGCCAACGGAGCTTCACCTCTCTCTACCTGGAGCCACTCTCCCCCAAAGCGATGGAGGAGCTCCTGGCAGGCCTCGTCCCCGGCCTCCCGGGCGAGATGCGCGACCGCATCCTCGCGCGCGCCGAGGGGATTCCGCTGTACGCGGTCGAGACCGTGCGGATGCTGCTCGACCGCGGCCTCCTCGTCCAAGAAGGGCCGGCGTACAGGGTCACCGGAGACGTCGAGGCGCTCGACGTCCCGGAGACGCTCCACGCCCTCATCGCCGCCCGCCTCGACGGCCTCTCGGCGAACGAGCGGCGCTTGCTCCAAGACGCGGCGGTGCTCGGCAAGACGTTTACGAAGGACGCCCTCGCGGCGCTCGCCGGGACCAAGGCAGACGTCGAGCCGCTTCTTGGCCCGCTCGTCCGCAAGGAGGTGCTCGGGGTGCAGGCGGACCCACGCTCGCCCGAGCACGGCCAGTACGGCTTCCTCCAGGACCTCGTGCGCCACGTCGCCTACGAGACGCTCTCCAAGCGCGAGCGGCGCGCGCGGCACCTCGCCGCGGCGGCGCACCTGAGGACGGCATTCGCCGAGGACGAGGACGAGGTAGTCGAGGTCATCGCCTCGCACTACCTCGCCGCGCTCGAGGCCGCTCCGGACGCCGAGGACGCGGCCGAGATCAAGGACAACTCGCGCGCGATGCTCGTGCGGGCCGGCGAGCGCGCCGAGTCGCTCGCCGCAGCAGCGGAGGCGCGGCGCTACTACGAGCACGCGGCCGAGCTCGCGGACCAGCCCCACGAGCAGGCGGCGCTCCTGGGCCGAGCGGGAGAGATGGCCGCGAGATCCGCCGACCCCGACTCGGCGCGGGAGCAGTTCGAGCGGTCGATCGAGCTGTACGAGGAGCTGGGCGACACACATGCAGCGGCGCGCATCCTGCTGCGACTCGGAAGAGTCGACGCGAACGCCGGCCGGCGCGACGAGGCGATCGCCCGCTCCGAGCGCGCCTTCGACGTCATCTCGCAGGACAAGCCCGACGAGGATCTCGCGTTGCTCGCCAGCCGACTCGCCCTCACCTACTGGTTCAGCGGCGACTTCGAGCTCGCGGCCGAGCGCGCCGAGCTCGCGCTCGACATCGCGGAGGCGCACGCGTACCCCGAAGCGCTCGCCCAGGCATTGCGCGCGAAGGCAGCCGTCGCCCAGAGCAGAGCGCATTTTCAGGAAGCACAAGCCCTGCTCGAACGCGCGCTCGCGATCGCCCTGGACCACGACGTCGTCGAACAGGCGGTCATCTCGTACTTCTGGCTGTCCGACCAGTGCTTCCAGCAAGACGAGTATCCCGCCGCGCTCCGCTACTTGAACGAGGCCCTCGAGCTCACCCGACGGACAGGAGACCGGCCGAACGAGTGGGCCGTGCTCGCGGAGCGGACGTACCCGATGTACATGCTCGGCCGCTGGGACGAGGCACTCTCCATCAGCTCCGAGCTCGACGAGGCCCAGATCGATGCGGCCGGAACCGTGCTGAGCATGCTCGAGACGGGCGTGGGCATCCACGTCAGGCGCGACGAGATCGACGATGCCCGCCGCATCCTCTCGCTCTTCTCTCGGCTCGAGGCCTCGAGCGACGTCCAGGAGCGAGCCTGTTTCCTCTGCACCCGTGCTGCGTTGCGCCGCGCCGAGGGACGCCTCGACGACGCACTCACGGACGGCACAGCCGCGATGGACGCGATCCGCCCCGTGGGCGGGACGGCGCATCAAGCTGCGAAGCTCGGTTTCGTCGAAGCGCTCGAGGCGGCGCTCGCGCTGGATGATCGGGCGGCGGTCGAGCAGCTCCTCGCTCGCGTCGAGGCGGTCCCGATCGGGACCCGAGCGCCCTACCTCGATGCGCATGCGAAGCGCTTCCGTGCGCGGCTCGATGCCGACCCGGCCGGGCTCGAGGCGGCGGCGGCCCGTTTTCGCAAGCTGGAGCTCCCCTTCTGGCTCGCAGTGACGCTCCTCGAGCTGGCCGAGCTAACGAGCGACGAGTCCTCGCTCGACGAGGCGCACGAGGTCTTCGAGGGGCTGCGGGCGACGCCATGGCTCGCGCGGGTCGAGGCGGCTCGGAGTGGCGGTCGCGCCCCGGTTCCCGCCTCGAGCTGAGCCGAGTTCGTCCGGCGAGGCGGCTTAGCTTCCGGCACGAACCGAACCTCGTTCTTCGACCGCTTCTCCAAGCTGACCGCGCGCTGGACGGGTCACCCGGTCGCGTTCGCCCTTGCCGCGCTCGTCATCGTCGTCTGGATCGTCAGCGGGCCGATCTTCGGCTTCAGCGACACCTGGCAGCTGGTCATCAACACCGCGACCACGATCGTCACGTTCCTCATGGTCTTCCTGATCCAGAACACGCAGAACCGCGACGGCGCTGCGGTTCAGATCAAGCTCGACGAGATCATCCGCTCGCTCGACGGCGCGCACAATGCGCTCCTCGACCTCGAGGAGCTGTCCGACCGGGAGCTCCGCGGGTTCCACGACAAGTACGTCGAGATGGCGCGGACTGCTCGCGACGAGATCCGCAAGGGCGCGAAGGACACCGGTTCGCCGAGCGTCGACCTCGGCTGATCGGAGCCGCTACGCCGCGGCTGCCGCAGGCTCCGCGAGCACGGTGCGCAGGAACTGCCCGGTCGACGAGTCCGCGACCTCGGCCACGTCCTCCGGCGTCCCGACGGCGATGACCTCTCCGCCCTCGTCGCCGCCCTCGGGGCCGAGGTCGACGATCCAGTCCGCCTGCTTGATCACGTCGAGGTTGTGCTCGATCACGAGCACCGTGTTGCCCGAGTCGACGAGCCGTTGGAGCACCTCGAGGAGCTTCTCGATGTCCGCGAAGTGGAGGCCCGTCGTCGGCTCGTCGAGCATGTACAGCGTCCGACCTGTCGCGATCTTCGACAGCTCGGCGGCGAGCTTCACGCGCTGGGCCTCGCCGCCCGAGAGCGTCGTCGCAGGCTGTCCGAGCTTGATGTAGTCGAGCCCCACGTCGTGCAGCGTCTGTAGCCGCCGGCGGATCTTCGGGATCTTGGCGAAGAAGTCGAGCGCCTCCTCGACCGACATCTCGAGCACGTCCGCGATCGACCTCCCCTTGAACCGCACCTCGAGCGTCTCCTTGTTGTACCGCCGCCCGTGGCACGTCTCGCACGGGACGTAGACGTCCGGGAGGAAGTGCATCTCGATCTTGATCGTCCCGTCGCCGCGGCACGTCTCGCAGCGACCGCCGCGGACGTTGAACGAGAACCGGCCCGGCTTGTACCCGCGCACCTTCGCCTCGGGGGTCAACGAGTAGAGCTCGCGCACGTGCGTGAAGAGGTCCGTGTAGGTCGCCGGGTTCGAGCGTGGCGTCCGGCCGATCGGTGTCTGGTCGATGTCGATCACCTTGTCGAAGCACTCGATGCCCTCGACGCTCGAGTGATCGCCCGGCTTCGTGCGCATCTTGTTCAGCCGGTTGGCGAGCGCCTTGTAGAGGATCTCGTTGACGAGCGTCGACTTTCCGGAGCCCGAGACGCCCGTCACGCAGACGAAGCGGCCGACCGGAAAGCCCACGTCGATGTCCTTCAGGTTGTGCATCGTCGCGCCCCGAACCGTGAACCAGCCGCGCCCGTCGTCACCGCGGCGCGGAGGAACCGCGATACGCCGCTCCCCGCTCAGGAACTTGCCCGTAACGGAGCGCTTCTTCCTCGCGATCTGGTCGGCGGTGCCCTCGGCGACCACCTCCCCCCCGTGCTCGCCTGCGCCGATCCCCATGTCGACGATCCAGTCCGCCGACCGCATCATCTGCTCGTCGTGCTCGACCACGAGCACGGTGTTCCCGAGATCGCGCAGGCGCTCGAGCGTCGCGATCAGCTTCCCGTTGTCGCGCTGATGGAGACCGATCGAGGGCTCGTCGAGGATGTAGAGGACGCCGACGAGCTGAGACCCGATCTGCGTCGCCAGCCGCAGCCGCTGCGCCTCGCCGCCGGAGAGCGTCTTCGCCGCGCGGTCGAGCTGCAGATAGCCGACGCCGACGTTGTCGAGGAACGTGAGCCGCTCACGTACCTCCTTCAGGATCCGCCGGCCGATCAGCTCCTCCGTCTTCGTGAGCTCGAGGTCGTCGACGAAGCGGAGCGCCGTGGTCACGGACATCTGGGCGAACGCGTGAATC
The DNA here is from genome assembly GCA_963848725.1 of uncultured Actinomycetes bacterium. Classification (GTDB taxonomy): domain Bacteria; phylum Actinomycetota; class Thermoleophilia; order Gaiellales; family Gaiellaceae; genus GMQP-bins7. Next base: position 29,651 of record CAWKEV010000020.1, read on the forward strand.
GACTTGTCGCCGACCGTCACCGCGAGCACCTCCGGCTTGAGCCGCGCGCCGTGGCACTGGGGGCACGGGCGGAAGCTCATGTACTCCTCGATCCGCTCGCGCTGCTGCGAGGAGTCCGTCTCCTTGTAGCGGCGCTGGAGGTTCGCGACGAGGCCCTCGAACGCCATCGTGTACTGGCGCTTCCGCCCCATCCGGTTGCGGTACGTGACGAAGAGCTTGTCGCCGTCCGTTCCGTACAAGAAGCGGTCCTGCTGCTCGGCCGTGAGGTCCCGCCACGGCGTGTCGAGCGAGATCTCGTAGCGCTCCGCGACGGCCTGGATGATGCTGTCGTAGAAGCCCTGGCTCCCGATCGTCCACGGCACGAGCGCGCCCTCGCCGATCGAGAGAGACGTGTCCGGAACGAGCAGGTCCGGGTCGATCTCGAGCTGCGCCCCGAGTCCCGTGCACCGCGGGCAGGCCCCGTGCGGCGAGTTGAAGGAGAAGATCCTGGGCTCGAGCTCGGGGAGCGAGACGCCGTGGACCGGGCAGGCGAAGTTCTCGGAGAACGTCATGCTCGAAGGACCCTGGTCCTTCGAGCCATCGGGCAGAGCCTCTCCACCGACGACGTCGATCACCACGAGCCCGCCCGCGAGCGAGGTGGCGGTCTCGACCGACTGCGTCAGCCGCTGGCGGAGGTCGGCCTTCATCACGAGCCGGTCGACGACGACCTCGATCGTGTGCTTGAACTTCTTGTCGAGCTCGATGTCCTCCTCGAGCAGCCGCTGCTCGCCGTCCACCTTCACGCGGGTGAAGCCGTCGCGGCGGAGCTCCTCGAGGACGTCCTTGAACTCGCCCTTGCGGTCGCGCGCGACGGGCGCGTTCACCGTGAACTTCGTCCCCTCGTCGAGGCGCAGCACCTGCTCGACGATCTGGTCGAGCGACTGCCCGGCGATCGGCCGGCCGCAGATCGGGCAGTGCGGGCGGCCGATGCGCGCGTACAGGAGGCGCAGGTAGTCGTAGATCTCGGTCACCGTGCCGACCGTCGAGCGCGGGTTGCGCGAGGTCGTCTTCTGGTCGATCGAGATCGCGGGCGAGAGCCCGTCGATCGAGTCCACGTCGGGCTTCTCCATCATCTGCAGGAACTGGCGCGCATACGCGGACAGCGACTCGACGTAACGACGCTGGCCCTCCGCGTAGATCGTGTCGAACGCGAGCGAGGACTTCCCGGACCCCGAGAGCCCCGTGATGCACACGAGCGCGCCCCGCGGAACGCGGACCGTGACGTCCTTCAGGTTGTGCTCGCGGGCACCGTGGACGACCAGCTCGTCGGCTGCCATGAGGCCGGTCATTCTACCGATACGAACAGACGTTCGGTCGCGATCGCGAGTCCGACGTGCCATGCTCGGGCGTCATCCGGAAAGGGGTGAGAGATGATGGCAGAGGCAGCTCTCTTCATCGGCTGGGGCGGCGTCGCCCGCGGGCGTGAGCAGGAAGCGGTCGAGCTCTTCACCGAGCTTCTCGGCTTCTACGGGAGACTCCAGGAGGAGGGCGAGATCGAGAGCTTCGAGCCGGTCTTCCTCGAGCCGCACGGCGGCGATCTCAGCGGATTCGTGCTGCTCCGGGGCGAGGCGGAGAAGCTCGCCGCGATTCGCGTCAGCGACGAGTTCGCGCAGTTCTCGATCCGCGCGGCGATCGTCGTCGACGGCTTCGGCGTCGTCGGCGCAGACCTCGCGGGGCGGATCGAGCGCCAGATGGCCTTCTACATGGAGCAGGTCGCAGCCATCGCGTGACGAGACACGAGCGGCGTGCGCGGACCTTCGCGCACGCCGCGCTTCTCCAAGCCGAGGCTAGCCCTCGGAGGTCGTCTTGACCTGACCCCGGATCTCGCCGCCGGCGTTCTTCGCGGTGTGGACGTTCACGTACGTCTTGCCCGCCTCGAGGGCGTGCTCGACGCTGCGGGCGACGACCGCCTTCCCGGTCTGGCCGCTCTTGCACGGCGCGCAGAGCGGGACGATGACGTTGCCGGGCTTGCCCTTCGCGCCCAGGTGGATGTGCGCGGCCACCGCCTTCCCCGACAGGTGGGAGAACGTGAGCTTCCACGACAGCTTCACCTTGCCCGTCTTGGGCTCGATCGTGGTGCCCGTGAACGTGCCGGTGGCCGCGGCGGGAACGCCTTTCGGCGCCGGCACCTCGGCGCCGGCCGTCAGCTTGGCGCTCAACTTGTAGGTCTCACTCTTCTGCGCCGCTCCCGCGGCCAGCCCCGTGATCACGAGCGCGGCGGCGAACGCCGCACCGACTGCCTTCAACATCTGCCCCTCCTTGGTCGGGTTCGGACGACCGGTCATTCGGAGGAACGGCGCAGTCGGTTTGCCGGACAGGTCGGCGTGACGCGCGAGGGCGCTAGCGGCGAGCCGTGCGCCAGCGGCCGAAGATCAGGCCGCCGACGGTGAAACCGAGGCCGAACGTGCCGAGCGCAAAGGCCCCGACGGCGATCGACTTGCGCCAGAGCGAGAGCCGCTGCCAGCGGCCGATCGCCTCTTCTTCCTCCGCCGAGAGGGACTCGCCGCGCCGCTGCTTGCGCACGGCGCCACCCGCTCGCAGCCCGAGGTAGATGTCGTCGAAGAGCTCTGGCGCCTCGTCCGCCACGTTTCGAGTGTATAGCCTGCCCCGGCCGTGACAGCCGGGATTCTCCACGTCTCGGACCTGCACATCGGACGCCGAGAGGCGCCCGAGCCCCTCTCGGCGCTCCGCGATCTCGCTGCCGGGCTCGCTCCCGAGCTCGTCGTCGCGACCGGCGATCTCGCGCACCGCGGACGTCCGGACGAGCTCGAGCACGCCGCCGACCTCCTGCGCTCGCTCGGCCCACCGATTCTGGCCGTGCCCGGGAATCACGACATCCCGTACACCGTGCCGGGACGGTTCACCCGCACGTTCGCGGCGTGGGAGGACGTCTTCGGGTCGACCGAACCGACATACCGGTCCGAGAACGTCGTCTGCGTCGGGTTGAGCTCGGTGCGACCCTGGCGCCAGCAAGGCGGCGGGCTGTCGGCGGACGCACTCGCCCGCGCTGCGAAGAAGCTCGCCGCTGCACCGGCGGGCGCTCTCCGCGTCGTCGCCTTGCACCACCAGCTCGCCGCACCTCCATGGCGCGCGCGGCGGAAGCGTCCTCTGCATGGCCGCGACGCCGTCCTCCGCTCGCTCGCCGACGCGGGGGCGGAGCTCGTCCTCGGCGGCCACGTCCACCAGGCCGGAATCGCCGAGCGCAGCGAGTTCGAGGTCGTCGAGGGCGGAAGGCACGCGACACTCGTCCTCGCGACGGCACCCGGCCTCGGCCGACCGCGGCCGCACCGGACAGGCGAGGCACGCGGCTGCAACAGCCACGAGTGGGACGCGAACGAGCTCGTCGTCGTCACGTACGCGTGGGACGGGAGCGCGTTCTCCGAGACCGCGCGCAGGTCGTTCCCCCGCCGATAGAGTCCGCGCGCGTGGAGCAGGCGCTCGCGGAGCTGAGGCGGCATCTCGCCGAGATCAAGGATCTCGCCCGGATCGAGCAGCTCCTCGCCTGGGACCTCGAGGTCTGGATGCCGCCGGGAGGACAGCCGTCGCGCACGTCCCAGATCGAGACGCTCGCCGGCATCCTGCACGCTCGGCGAGTCGACGATCGGATCGGCGAGCTCACGGACGAGCTCGCCTCGTACGGGCAGTCCCTGGCCTACGACTCGGACGACGCGTGCCTGATCCGCGTGGCGCGCAGCGACTGGGAGAAGGCGCGGAAGGTCCCGCCCGAGCTCGCCTCCGAGCTCGAGGGAACGGCGGCGAACTCGTACGCGGCCTGGGTCACGGCACGGGAGAACGACGACTTCGAGAGCTTCCGACCCTGGCTGGAGCGCGTCCTCGAGCTCCGCCTTCGCTGGATCGAGTGCTTCGCACCGTACGACGATCCCTACGACGTCGTGCTCGACCAGTGGGAGCGCGGGATGCGCGCCGAGGACGTGAGACGCATCTTCGACGCGCTCGAGCCCGACCTGGTCGCGCTCATCGACGAGTACGTGACCGAGGAGGACGACGGGTTCATGCACGGCCCGTTCCCGGTCGGCCCGCAGGAGACGCTCTCGCGGGAGCTCGTCGAGCGGTTCGGAGGCACCTGGGATGCCTTCCGGCTCGACCGCACGGTGCATCCCTTCATGACCTCGTTCGGCCTCCACGACATCCGGCTCACGTCGCGCTACGACGAGACCGACCTCAACTCGCTCTTCACGGCGATGCACGAGTGCGGCCACGGCCTCGTCGAGTTCGGCGTCAGCCCGACCCTCGAGGGGACGCCGCTCTGCGACGGCGCGTCGAGCACGATCCACGAGTCGCAGAGCAGGCTCTGGGAGAACGTCGTCGGACGCTCGGTTCCGTTCTGGCGCTGGTTCTACCCGCGCGTGCAGGCGTCGTTCCCCGGGGTGCTCGGAGGCGTCACCGCGGAGGAGTTCCACCGGGCGGTGAACCGCGTCCGCCGGAGCCTCATCAGGGTCGACGCGGACGAGACGACGTACGGGCTGCACGTCATGCTGCGCTTCGACCTCGAGCAGGAGCTCCTGGCAGGACGGATCGCCGTGGCCGACCTGCCCGAGGCATGGGACGCGAAGGTTTCAGAGCTGATCGGGCTCGAGGTGCCGAACGATCGGATGGGCGTTCTCCAGGACGTCCACTGGGCGGGAGGCGGTTTCGGCTACTTCCCCACATACCTGCTCGGGACGCTCCTCTCGGTCCAGGTGTGGGAGAAGGTGCGCGAGGCCGTCCCCGACGTCGACGAGCAGATGGCACGCGGCGACTTCGCGCAGGCGCACGAATGGCTCCGCGAGAATCTCTACTCCCTCGGCCGCAAGCTCACGCCCGCCGAGACGATCGAACGCGTCGTCGGCGGCCCCATCACGCACGAGCCGTACGTCCGCTACCTGCGCGAGAAGCTCGAGGCGCCCGCCGTCTAGTACCCCGATCGGGTCAAGACGTTCGGCGGCTCACCGCCGACGGTACGACCTTACTGCGGCTTCTGGAGGAGGAATGCTCGACGTGCTTCGCAACCTACTCGCGCGCTGGACGGCGCGACGTCGTGTGGTCAGGGTCCAGGGGCTCATGCTCGAGCTCCTCGACGTCCAGCCGGCCAGAGCCAGGCGCTAGGCGGCCGCGCGGCCGAAGCGCTTCTCGGCACGCGTGCGTGCGCGAGCAGCCTCGACCTCGCGATCGCGCGGCGACGCCGTCGTCACCAGGTCGGCGAGCAGGTGGCGCGTCACGTGCGCGATCTCGTCGACCGCACGCGCGAAGGCAGCCTCGTTCGCCTGCGACGGCTTCTGGGAGCCGCTGACCTTGCGCACGTACTGGAGCGCCGCGCCGCGGATCTCGTCCTCGGTCGCCGGCGGCTCGAAGTTGTGGAGCGTCTTGATGTTCCGGCACATGGGGGCACCCTAGCGTCACGCAGGTGCAGTGCGGCGAAGGCGCAGTAGGGTCCAGCGGGGTGACCGAGCGAATCGACACGGTCGTCATCGGAGGCGGCCAGGCGGGCCTCTCGGCCAGCTACCACCTCACCGAGCGCGGACGGGAGCATGCCGTGCTCGAGCGCGGCCGGACCGGCGAGACGTGGCGATCGCAGCGGTGGGACGGCTTCTACCTCAACACCCCGAACTGGGGACAGCAGCTCCCGGGCTTCCGGTACGACGGCCCTGACCCGGACGGGTTCCTCGCGCGCTCGGAGGTCGTCGCCTACCTCGAAGGCTGTGCGGAGGCGATCGGCGCCCCGCTGCGTCTCGGCGTCGAGGTGATGCGGGTGCGCCGCCGCGAAGGCCGGCTCCTCGTGGAGTCCTCCGCGGGAGAGATCCTCGCGGCAAACGTCGTCGTCGCCGCCGGCGCGTACCAGCGCCCGACGCCGAGCCCGCTCGCCGCGAAGATGCCGGAGGACGTCCTGCAGCTGCACACGAGCCGGTACAGGAGTCCGGAACAGTTGGCTCCCGGGGGCGTCCTCGTCGTGGGAAGCGGCCAGTCCGGATGCCAGATCGCCGACGAGCTGCTCACGGCGGGTCGCGACGTCCATCTGTCAGTCGGGCGCTGCCCGTGGTTCCCGCGTCGCTACCGCGGCCACGACCTTCTCCACTGGCTCGTCGAGACGGGCATGGCGGACGATACGGTCGAGAGCCTCCCCTCGCCGGCCGCGCGCCTGACGTGCAATCCGCCCGTATCCGGGAACGACGGCGGGCACGACTGCCATCCGCTGTGGCTCGCGGATCGCGGCGCCAGGCTGGTGGGCCGCATCGAGGCCGTCGACGGCGACGTCCTGCGCATCGGGGACGGGCTCGAGGCGAGCCTGGCCGCAGGACACGAGTTCGTGCGCGGCTACCGGCGACGGGTGGACGAGCACGTCGAGGCCAGGGGCCCCGCCGTCGAGCCACCCGATCCGGAGGAGTCGTACGCACCCGTACCGGTCGTCACCGAGCTCGATCTGGCCGAGTCCGGCATCGGCACGATCCTGTGGGCGAACGGCTTCCGTCCGGACCACTCCTGGATCGAGGGCGTCGAGCGCGACGCGGAAGGGTGGCCCGTCCAGGACCACGGCGTCTCGCCGGTCCCCGGCGTCTACTTCGTAGGCATCCACTGGCTGCGGAAGCGCCAGTCCGCGCTCTTCTGCGGCGTCGGCGAGGACGCCGAGCACGTCGTCGCCGAGCTCGACGCGCGCGGCTCGGCGTCCTAGCCCGGTCACGCCTCCGCCAGCGCGGTCAGCTCACGGCGGAGGTCCTTGATCTCGTCGCGGAGCTTGGCCGCGTACTCGAAGCGGAGCTCGTCGGCGGCGAGGTACATCTCCTCCTCGAGCGTGACGACGAGCTTCTCCAGCTCGTCGGGGGACATCCCCTCCACCTCGGACTTGCCGCGCCGGCGCCGCGAGGACGGAACGTGCGGCGACTCGAGCGCGAGCAGCTCGGTGATGTCGGAGACGCCCTTCACGATCGACTCGGGCGTGATCCCGTGCTCGGTGTTGTACGCGAGCTGCACGTCACGGCGGCGGTTCGTCTCCGACATCGCCTCCTCGATCGCCTGCGTCACCTTGTCCGCGTACAGGAGCACCTTTCCGTTCACGTTCCGGGCGGCGCGCCCGATCGTCTGGATGAGCGAGGTGCGCCCGCGGAGGAAGCCCTCCTTGTCGGCGTCGAGGACGGCGACGAGCGAGACCTCCGGGAGGTCGAGCCCCTCGCGCAGGAGGTTGACGCCGACGAGGACGTCGTACTCCCCCAGGCGGAGCTCACGGATGATCGCGATCCGCTCGAGCGTGTCGATCTCGGAGTGCAGGTAGCGAGCCCTGACGCCCGCCTCGAGCAGGTAGTCCGTGAGATCTTCGGCCATCTTCTTCGTGAGCGTCGTGACGAGGACCCGCTCGCCGGCCTGCTCGCGATGGCGGATCTCGTTCAGGAGATCGTCGATCTGGTTGCGGGTCGCGCGGAGTTCGACGTCCGGGTCGACGACGCCGGTCGGGCGGATCAGCTGTTCCGCGATGACCTTCGAGCGCGACATCTCGAACGCCCCCGGGGTCGCGGAGACGAAGACGAGCTGCTCGACCTTCCCGAGGAACTCGTCGAAGCGGAGCGGCCGGTTGTCGAGCGCCGACGGGAGCCGGAAGCCGTACTCCACGAGCGTCTGCTTGCGCGAGCGGTCGCCCTCGTACATCCCGCCGAGCTGCGGCACGGTCTGGTGCGACTCGTCGACGAAGCAGACGAAGTCGTCGGGGAAGTAGTCGATGAGCGTGAACGGGTGCGAGCCGGGCGGCCGCCCCTCGAGGACGCGCGAGTAGTTCTCGATCCCGTTGCAGAAGCCGAGCTCCTTCATCATCTCCATGTCGTACTCCGTGCGCTGGCGGATCCGGTGCGCTTCGAGCATCCGCCCCTCCGACTCGAACAGCGCGACCTGCTTCTCGAGCTCGTAGCGGATCTCGTCGACTGCACGTTCGACGGTCGGCTTCGAGGTGACGTACTCCGTCGCCGGCCAGACGACGAGGTTGTCGAGCCGCGCGTAGACCTCGCCCGTGAGCGGGTCGAAGTGCGTGATCTGCTCCACGTCGTCGCCGAAGAAGGAGACGCGGTAGGCCGTCTCCACGTTCGCGGGCTGGATCTCGACGATGTCGCCCTTGACGCGGAAGCGCCCGCGGCCGAGGACCGTGTCGTTGCGGACGTACTGGCTCTCGATCAGCTTGCGGAGGACGGCGTCGCGATCGTGCTCCTGCCCCACCTCGAGGATGAGGACCCGCTCGCGCCACTCCTCGGGCGAGCCGAGCCCGTAGATGCAGGAGACCGAGGCGACGACGACCACGTCCCGGCGGGTGAGGAGCGAGGAGGTCGCCGACAGCCGGAGCCGGGCGATGTCGTCGTTCTGGGACGAGTCCTTCTCGATGTAGAGGTCGGCCTGAGGGATGTACGCCTCGGGCTGGTAGTAGTCGTAGTACGAGACGAAGTATTCGACCGCGTTCTCGGGGAAGAACTCCCGGAACTCGTTGCACAGCTGCGCGGCGAGCGTCTTGTTGTGGGCGATGACGAGCGCGGGCCGCTGGAGCTTCTCGATGGTCCAGGCCATGGTTGCCGTCTTGCCCGTGCCCGTCGCCCCCAGCAGGGTCTGAAAGCGGTTGCCGTCGGAGACCGAGGCAGCGATCTCGTCGATCGCGGTCGGCTGGTCGCCCAGGGGCGCATAGACATCCGTCGTCTTCAGTGCCCGCACCGGGCTAGCGTAGCCGCCCCTCCGCGGGCCGCCGAATCGCGCGCGGATCCCTCGCGTGTGGTTAGGTAATCGCCCGACGTGGGGCTGAGGAACGTCCTCCGAGTGACCGCCGGTGCAGCACCGCTCGCGCTGATCCTTTTCGCGGCGGGCTCGACGGTCCGCGGCACCGGATACGAGCCGCTGCAGCCCGGCGGCGACCCGCGCGTGCGACGCGCCCCCTCCGCGGAGGAGCTCAGGCCCGGAGTCGAGGCCGCGTTCCGCTCGGAGAGCTACGCACCCGGGACGCTCGCGGTACTTCGGTTCTTCGCCGACGCCGACGATGTGCGGCTCCAGGTCTTCCACGTCGGCCCCGAGCACGTCCGGACGGTCGGCCCGAGCGAGATGCGCGGCGTTCCGGTGTCGCGAGAACTCGCACTCGGAGACGCGTCGGCAGGCCGGACGATCCGGGTCGCGGTCGGGCCGTGGCCGAGCGGTCTCTACTTCGCCCGCCTCGATGCAGCGGCTGGGCGCGTCGGCTTCGCCCCGTTCGTCGTCGGTCCTCGCCGGCTCGGAACCAACCGCGTCGCGGTCGTGCTGCCGACGTTCACGTGGCAGGCGTACAACATTCGAGACGACGACGGGGACGGAGTCGGGGACTCGTGGTACGCCAACCGCTTCGACAACGTCGTCCGCCTCGATAGGCCGTTCCTGAACCGGGGCGTCCCGTTCCGATTTCGCGAGTACGACCTTCGCTTCCTCCACTGGCTCGCCCGCCACGACAAGCACGTGGACTTCCTCACCGACGGCTCCGTCGACCGCGTGCCGAGCGCGGCCGCACTCGCGCGCGCCTACGACCTCGTCGTCTTCCCCGGACACGACGAGTACGTCACGAAGCACGAGTACGACGTCGTCGAGGGGTATCGGGATCTCGGCGGCAGCCTCGCGTTCCTCTCGGCGGACAACTTCTATTGGCGGGTGGTCAGACGCGGACGCGTGCTGGTGCGGACGAGGGCGTGGCGGAACCTCGGCCGGCCCGAAGCCGCCCTCATCGGTGTCCAGTACCGGGCGAGCATGCCGAGATTCGGCCGCTACGTCGTGGTCGGCGCCGGATCGGCGCCGTGGCTCTTCGCGGGCACCGGGCTCGAGAACGGGTCTCCGTTCGGGCACGGCGGGATCGAGATCGACTCCGTCGACGCGAGCTCGCCAGCGGACGTGAGCGTCGTCGCCCGCATCCCGAACGTGTTCGGCCCGGGGATCGACGCGGACATGACCGTGTACCGGTCGAAGCGTGGCGGCACCGTGTTCGCCGCGGGTGCCTTTACGCTGGCCGCGTCCTCCGTGCGCCCGGAGGTCTCGAAGCTGCTCGAGAACCTCTGGCGGCGCGCTACGGACCGGCTCTGACGCATCAGACGCGCCGGCGAGTGGAACCGGCGGCTCAGGCTTGCGCGGGAACGCCGCTCGGCGCGGTGTCGAGATCGCGGTAGCGCAGAGCGATGCTCGCGTATACGAGCGCCATGAGCGTCATCCCAGCCGCGACGACGGCGAAGAGCGGCACGAGCCCCCAGTGTTCGAGGACTTGGCCCGCGACGAGGAATCCGAACGGAGCGGACAGGGAGCTCAGGGCGATGACGGCCGTGATCACCTTCGCACGAAGCTTCTCGGGAGTCCTGGCGGTCACCACCGCGATCGCAGGGCCGTTGACGAGCGGCGTGAACATGAAGGCGACGAAGAGCGCCGTGAAGACGACGGGGGCTGGCGGGAGGAACGGCAAGACCCAGATCGGGAGCACGAAGCCGACGATTCCGAACCCTGACAGGCGGAGCGGCGGCACCTTCCGCACGGCGGCGACCGCAAGCACGCTGCCCACCACCGCCCCGAGGCCCAGAGCGGCGTAGAACAAGCCCGCGATGCGGGCGCTGCCGTCGAACTGGTCGTACGCGTAGACCGGAAGGCCGGCTGAGAGCCCGGAGGCGACGAATCCAAAGCAGACGACCGTGAGCGCGATCGGCGCGAGCAGCCGGTCGTGGACGAGGAAACGCAGACCCGCCAGGACGCCGTGCTTCTCGCCGGCAGTGGCAGCGCGGGGCTTTCGTCGAGGCACGAAAGCGAGGATGAGGAGAAAGGACACGAGATAAGTCGCCGCGTCGAGGTAGAGCACGTCCGGCGCCCCGACGAAGGGAATGAGCACGCCCGCGAGGGCCGGGCCGAGCACCGCGGCGAGGGCTGTCCCGCCCTCGATGAGGCTGTTCGCCTGGGACATCCTCCGCTCGTCCTCACCGACGAGGTCTGGCAGGATCACGCGCTGCGACGCGAAGTACGGCGGCATGAAGCAGCCGACGAGCGCGACTATCCCGAGCAGCAGGCCGAAGCTCAACACACCGGCCGCGTGGAGCAGCGGGATCGCGGCGAGAAGCGGCGCCCGGGCGAAGTCGGAGACCAGCATCGTCATCCGCGCGCCGAAGCGCTGGACGACCGCTCCACTCGGAATCCCGAGGATCGCCTGCGGGACGATCTCGACCGCGAGGACGAGCGACATCTTCCCTGGCGAGCCCGTGGTCACCAGCACGAACCAGGGCAGCGCCAGGTAGGTCATGCGTGTCCCCAGGACCGAGACGGTCTCGGCGGCGACGAGCGCAGACACTGCCGTCTTCTTCACACCCGTCGCCGCCGTTTGGACCATGGCCGGCAGATAATAAAACGTCTGTACTGTTTTGTAAAGTGCGACCGCGATGCCAAAGATCTCCGACGAGCGGAAAACGGAACGACGTGAGCAGGTGCTGACCGGAGCCCGCCGCTGCTTCGCCCGGTACGGCTACGAGGGAACGACGGTTGTGCGGCTCGAGACGGAGATCGGCCTCTCGCGCGGCGCGATCTTCAACTACTTCGGTTCGAAGCAGCAGATCTTCCTCGAGCTCGCCTGGCGCGACGACGAACGTCTCATTCGGCTCTGGCTGGAGAAGGGCTGGGAGGCGGCGATTCGCGAGGTCCGGGACGAAGACCCGGACTGGCTCGGTGTCTACCTCGAGCTCACGCGCAAGGTCCGAACCGATCCCGACTTCCGCCTCGCGCACAAGGCGCGGAGCGAGACGGAGCTCGCGCCGACGCTCGTCGAGCAGGTGCGAGCGGAGCAGAAGCAGGGACGACTGCGCGCGGACATGGCGGCCGAGCTGATCGCCGGCTTCATCAGCCTCGTCGCGAACGGCATGGTGGTCCAGATGGCGACCGGTGAGCCGATTCAGGACGTCGACGCCCTGATCGAATTCATCCGGTCCGCGGTCACGACCCCGACGGGGAAGCCCGCGCGCCGCCGCACCCGCAGCTGAGGCGCCGCTGTCCGGCTACCCGACTCTCGGCGTCGCTCGCCCCCCGGCGTGCATGCAGCGGGTCCCGTCGGGCAGCGTCAGGAACCTGACGGGAAGCCAGACGCCGGGCGCGGCCGGATGCTGGGTCAGGAAGAGATCGTCTCGCTGCTCGTCGAGGAGGAGCGGCAGCTCGAACGGCTCCGGCGTCATCTCCGACCCGAGTCCGGTCACAGTCTCGACGGCGACCATGCCGCCCTCGCGGGCGACGACCTCGAAGGACGCGCCCTCGCGCTCGTACGTGCCGACGTAGGGCGAGGGGTCGAACGAGAGCGGTTCCTCGGGAGGCGCCATCTCGTCCGGCAGGTCGACGTCCGCGATCTCGGCCAGGAGGTCGGAGGCGAGCTCCCGGAAGAGCGCGATGACGTTCCCGCCGTTCGTGAGGAGGGCGATGGCGACGCCGACATCGGGAACGACACGCAGGAAGGCGCTCTGGCCGATCGTCCCGCCGTCGTGCCCGATCACGGTTCGTCCGTTCCAGTCGTAGATCCCCCACCCCAGGCCCCAGTGTCCGGCGAACGGCCCGCGGCCGCCGCTCGGTACCAAGGTCTGCTGCTCCTGCATCGCCGCCACGGCGTCACGGCCGACGACCTGCGTGCCGGCCGCGGACTTCCCGCCGTTCACGTGCATTCGCGCGAACTCGACCACGTCGGTCGCGCTGGCGCAGATCGCGCCCGCCGGCCCGGCGGACCTCGGGAGACCCCACGCCGGCGCGGTCCGTATCTCCTGTCCCGGAGGCTGAATGTGGCCCATCGCGGCTCGATATCGAAGGACGTCCTCGGGTAGCGTCGCGGTGTGGCCGAGCTCGAGCGGCTCGATGAGCCTTGCCTTGAGCGCCGAATCCCAGACGGAGTCGGTGACGACCTCGATCACGCGACCGAGGATCGAGAAGCCGGTGTTGCAGTAGGACATCGTCGCCCCGAGAGGGAGGACCTGACGGAGCGTCGCGCAGCTCTCGACGTACTTCTCGAGCGCGTCGTCCCCGCGGCCCGGGTCGGCGAAGTGGTCACCGTCGATCCCGCTCGTGTGTGTGAGCAGGTGACGGAGCGTGACCGACTCGGACACGCGCGGGTCGGCGACGCGGAAGTCAGGGAGGTACCTGCGGACGGGCGCGTCGAGCTCGACGAGTCCCTCGTCGCGGAGCTGCATCACCATCGTCGTCGTCCAGACCTTCGTGATCGAGCCGATCTGGAACAGCGAGTCGGTGGTCGCTTCCACGCCCGTGTCGAGGTTGAGCACACCCGACGCGGCGGCGCTGACGCCGTCCTCGCTCAGCACGGCGAGCGAGGCCCCCGGCGTTCCATGCCTCTCCCGAGCACCCTCGAGCCGTTCCTGCAGCGTCGAGCTACCGATCGTGAGCGACACGTTCTGCCTCCTGCCTGTCGTGGTTGGTCACAGCCGACACCGCGAAGGTCGACGCGAAGTGACACGCCGCCTGGTGGAGGTGCCCCTCCGCTGCGTCTCGCGGGTCCCGATCGACGCAGATCTGCCTCCCGGGCATCGCGTTGGGGCCCATCGGGCACCGCGGGTGAAAGTGGCACCCGGTCGGCGGATCGTGGGGGTCGGGCGGCTCGCCGAGCTCGTCGCCGCGACCTCCGAGGTCATGTCCCCCGAGCCTCGGGACCGCGGCGAGCAGCATCCGCGTGTACGGATGCTGGGGATCGGAGACGACGGCGTCGGTCGGCCCGATCTCGACCAGCCGTCCGCAGTACATGACCGCGAGGGCGTCACTGACGTAGCGCACCGTCGCGAGGTTGTGGGAGACGAAGATCATCGAGAGCCCGAGCTCGCGCTGCAGCTCGCGCATGAGGTTGAGGACGGCGCTCTGGACGGAGACGTCGAGTGACGACGTGATCTCGTCGGCGATGAGGACCTCCGGGCGCGCCGCGAGCGCACGGGCAATCGCGACGCGCTGGCGTTGCCCGCCCGAGAGCACACGGGGGAGTTGCCCCGCGAGCTCCGGGTCGAGGTGCACGAGATCGAGGTAGTGACGGACTGCCTGCGAACGCGTGCCTCGGCGGACGCCTCCGCGAACCGCGAGCGCCTCGGCGAGCACCGCCCCCACGCTCATCCTCGGATTCAGGGAGGAGAACGGGTCCTGGAAGATCATCTGCACACGCCGCCGTCGATCCATGACCTGTCCCGAACGCCGGACCGACACGGGCTCGTCGTCGATGAGCACGGCACCGGCGGCAAGCGGGGCCAGCCCGACGAGGGCGCGTGCGAGCGTCGACTTCCCCGAGCCCGACTCGCCGACGAGGCCGAGTGTCGTGCGCTCGGGTACAGCCAGGTCCACCCCGTCGACCGCGGTCATCCGGCGCTGTCCGCGTCCGAAGCGGACGGTGACTCCTCGGGCCTGGAGCGCGGTCACACTGCCACGTCCTGTCGTCCGCTCGCCGCGTTCAGCGCCTGCTCGCGGAGACCGTCGTGCGTGAGAGGGTTCCAGCACGCGACCCGGTGCCCTGCCGGCTCCAGCTTCTCCAGAACCGGTCGTTCGGTCCGGCAGCGGCTCGTCGCCACCGGGCACCGGGCGACGAAGGGACAGCCGGGCGAGTGGTCGAACGGGCCTGGCGCACGTCCCGGGATCGTGGCGAGAGGGCGCGTGCGGTCCGACTCCATCGTCGGGACCGCCGACACGAGCGCGGCCGTGTAGGGATGTGCCGGGCCGCGAACGAGCGTGGCCACGTCGAGCTCCTCGACGATGCGCCCCGCGTACATGACGAGGACCCGGCTGCACAGCTGCGAGACGACGGCGACGTCGTGCGAGATGAAGAGCGTTGCTGCCTGGCTCGAGTCGCTCACGTCCCGGAGCAGTCGCAGGATCTGCTGCTGCACGGTGACGTCGAGTGCCGTCGTCGGCTCGTCCGCGATCAGCAGCCTCGGGTCGACCATGAGCCCCATGGCGACGACCGCGCGCTGCCGCATGCCGCCGGAGAACTCGTGCGGATACTGGCGCAGGCGGACGTCGGGACTGGCGATGCGCACCGCCCGGAGGCGATCGACGCTTCGCTCCCTCGCCTGCGCTCGCGACAGGCCGTGGTGAAACTCGGCGACCTCGCCGAGCTGGAGGCCGACCCGAAGCGATGGATTGAGAGACGACATCGGATCCTGGTACACGATCGCGAGCGACCGGCCCAGCAGCCTTCGCTTCTCCCCGTCGGAGAGCGTGCGCGGGTCACGACCGAGGACCGCGTATCGCGAGGCGGTCATCCGAGCCGTCGGCGGAAGGAGGTCCAGACCGCCATCGCGGTCAGCGTCTTCCCCGATCCCGACTCGCCGACGATGCCGACGATCTCGCCGCGGCGGAGCCTGAGTGAGACGTTGCGGACGGGTGACGAGCCGCCGGGGAAGGCCACGCTCAGGTTCTCGACCACGAGCGCGTCGTCGTCCTCGCCCCGGTCGAAGCTCTCGTCGAGGGGCTCGCCGACCGGCACCAGATCGCCGCTCCGCTCGTCCCATCGCGAGACCGTATGTCCCGCCACTCCTTTCGCGAGCGTCTCCCCGAGCAGGGTGAACATGAGCGCGGCCAGGATGATCGCGACCGCCGGCCCGATCGCGACGATCGGCGTGACGTAGATGGCGCCGAGCCCCTCGCTCAGCATCCTCCCCCAGTCGTAGGACGGCGGCTGGATACCGAGCCCGAGGAAGCTCAGCCCGGCCAGCGCAAGCAGGGCTTCACCGACGGCCAGCGTGGTCGTGAGGAGCAGCGGCTCGGCGACGTTCGGGAGAACGTGGCGGGTGAGGAGGCGAACGCGCCGGACGCCGAGCGTCCTCGCCGCGGCGATGTAGTCCGCTCCGATCACCGAGGACGCGAGGGTCTGGGTCAGTCGCGCAAACGACGGGGCCACCGCGCACCCGATCGCGAAGACCGCGCCTCGGGCGCCGACGCCGATGATCGCGGCCACGAAAATCGCGATCAGTAGCGCCGGAAACGCGACCGCGAGGTTGATGAAGCCCGTCACCAGCCTCCCGAGACGCTCGCCGACGAGCGAGGGAAGCGCTCCCAGCGGGATGCCGAGCACCGCCCCGATCATCGTGGCGAGGACGGCGAGCGAGACCGAGAGCCTCGTCGCGACGAGGACGCGGTGGAAGATGTCGCGTCCGAGGGCGTCGGTCCCGAACCAGTGCTGGGCGCTCGCACCCTGGGACACCGCGCCGAGGTCGATGCGCGCGGCCTCGGGCGACCAGAGCACCGGCCCGATCACAGCGAGGACGACGATCGTCCCGACGCCCACCGTGGTGACGATCCCGACCGGGGTACGGACAACGCCACCCCACCGTCCCATCGACGGACGTCTCACGACTCGAGGATCGTCGACCGGGGGTCGATCACGCCGAGGGCGATGTCGACGGAGAAGTTGATGAGGAGGACGAGCGTGCCGAAGAGGAGCGCGAGGGCCTGCACCGCCGGGTAGTCCTTCTGCGAGACGGATTGCACGAGGACGGTGCCGAGCCCCGGCCAGGCGAAGATGTTCTCGACGAGCACCGTGCCTGCAATGAGTCCCCCGAGGAGGAGTCCGGCGATCGTCAGCGTCGCGGTGAGCGTGTTCGGCAAGGCGTGGCGAACGTAGACGAGCCTCCCGGGGAGGCGCTTTCCCCGTGCCGTGCGTATGTAGTCCTGATCGAGGACGCGCAGTCCCTCCACGCGGACGATGCGCGAGAGCGCGAAGGCCGGCGCGATCGCGAGCGCGGCCACCGGCAGGATGTACGAGGAGGTGCCGCCGCGCCCCGCGACCGGCAGCCACCTCAGGCTGACGGCGAAGAGCCAGACGAGGCCGACCGCGAGCAGGAACGACGGTATCGAGGCGAACGTGCCGGCCGTCGTCGTGAATCCGAGCTCGAGCGATCGTCGGCGACCGCCGTGCGTGAGCGCGGCCATGGCGACGCCGAGCGGCACGGCCACGAGCACCGCGAAGAGGAACGCCAAGCCGGCGAGCTCGAGGGTCGACGGCAGGCGTGCGCGGATCGTCTGCGTGAGCGGCTCACCGGTGATGAGCGACGTCCCCATGTCGCCGTGGGCGACCTGCCGGACGTAGTCGACGAACTGTGTCGACAACGGCTTGTCGAGGCCGAGTGCGTGCTGACGGACACGGACGAGCTCCTGCGGTGCGGTCGGCCCGAGCGCTGCGCGCACGGGATCCCCGGGAACCAGGTGGATCATCAGGAACGTCACCGTGAGCAAGAACGCCATCGAGACGACGAGCCTGGCCGTCCGTCGGACGGCGTAGGCGGACCTGGGATGGTCCGCCCACAACCGCCTTTTCGGCCGCTCGGAGGTAGGAGCGGCCGTCACCTCACTTGGTCAGCCTCAGGCTCGTCGGCACGACGCCGGCTGCATCGACGGAGAACGTCGCGTTCTTCCCGTAGATACCGGTCGTGACCGCGCGCGACGGGGCGATGTTGCTCGCGGCGAAGAGCGCCTTCTCGCCCTGGATCCAGAACTTGCATCCCGCCGCGCCGACCCGCCGCGTCGCGCGTGCCGCGGCCGTCCGGTACGCCGCGTTCGAGATCGCCGAGAAGTTGACGCCGTTCGGAGGCGCCGGCCCCGAGAAGAACGACTTCAGCTGCGACGGGTTGTCGACACCGATCCCCAGCACGGCGACGTCCCAGTCGCCGGTGCCGAAGAGCGCGCCCTGCAACGCAACGGTCGTCATCCCCTGGAGCGTCACCTTCACGCCTGCTGCGGCGAGCTGCTGCTGCGCGAGCTCCATCGCTGGGGTGAGGGCCTGGATGGCGTCCGTCGGGTAGATGACCTTGAGGCTCGGAGAGCTCCCCGAGAGGACCGACTTCGCCGCCTGCGGGTTGTACTTGGGCAGGCTGCCCGCAACCGAGTTGCCGGGGCACGGCGTGAGGTCCTGCCGCGTGAGCTGCGTCATCGGGAGGCCGCGTCCCGAGGTCGCGACGCCGCCGATCTGGTTGAGGTTCATCGCCTGGACGACGGCGTGCCGCACCCGCGCGTCGGCGAGCGCACGGCCCGCCTTCTGGTTGAAGAAGAACTCGAGCGGGAACCCGATCGCGACCCGCCTGAAGATGCTCTTGCTGTTGAGACGGCTGCGGTCGTCACCCGTGATCGTGGCGACGTTCACGCCGCCCGTGAGGAGGAGGTTCGCCGCCGTCGTCTCGTTCGGGACGACCTTGAGCACGACGCGCGCGGGCAGACGCGGCGCGGCGGTCGTCGCCCCGTCCGGGCCCCAGGCGTAGCCCTTGCGCACCTGGAACGTGTAGTGGTCGCCGGTGACCGCCTCGACCAGCTTGTACGGCCCGCTGCCGACCGTGCCGTGACCCAGCAGGCTGCGATTCGCGACCCCTCGTGCGCACACGATCTGGATGAGCCCGAGGCCCTGCAGCATGAACGGAGTCGGGACCCGCGTGGTGACCGTCACGGTCGCGGTCCGATCGTTCGCCGTGACCGTCGTCGTCGGCGGAACGGCGACCCCGAAGTACGGCGACTGGTTCGCCGGGTTCGCGACGAAGTCGATGTTCCGCTTCACCACGGAGGCGGTCATCTTCGTGCCGTCCGTGCATGTGACGCCGCGGCGGAGCGTCAACTGGACGCGCTTCGCCGAGATGACCTTCCAGGACTTCGCCAGCCCCGTGGCGATCTTCCCCGGTCCCACCACTGTGAGCAGCGAGTCGTACGCGAACGAGTCCACAGTGCGGGCCGCGCCCAGCAGCGTCAGCTGCGGGTCGAGGTTGCCGGGATCGGTCGAAACCGCCATCGTGAGCGTGCCCGACGCCGCGGGCGCCTGTCCGGCGGTCGACTGCGCACGACCGCCGGACGTCCACGCCGCCAGCACGACGGCCATCGCCGTCGCGACGACGATCACCCCTGGGAACTTGCGCATCTCAACCTCCGTATGAAGTTCGGCTCGGCACCCGGCACCTGCCGTCATCCGACTCCGAGCGGGTCCACCACGACGCCATCGTTACTCGCAGCCCGCCGAGGGGCATCGTAGCCCGGGACAACAACGTCCGCCAGCGTTGGTGTGGTTCGACGATCTCGGCGCTCTCAGCCCGTCTTCGGCGTCGCGCGAGCACCGAAGTGCATGTACCGCTCGCCCGTCGGCAGCGAGTAGAAGGTCACCGGCACCCACGTCTGCGTCTCGGGGGCTCGGACCGCAAAGAGGTCCTCTTCAACGGCCACCATCGGGTACTCCTCGACGGTCTCGGGCATGAGCGCGGCGAGCTCGCCCATGACCTCCGTCCGCAGGACCGGCCCGTCGTCCTTCTGCAGGACATCGAGCCGAACTCCCGAGCGCTCGTAGGCGCCGAGGTGGGGGCTGATGTCGACGGACACGGGCTCGGAGGGCGGGTCGAGCGGGTGCGGCATGTCCACACCGGCGAGCGCCGCGAAGATCTCACGGTAGAGATCCTCGTACAGGTCGCGGGTGTTCCCGCCGTTCGTCAGCAGGGTCACCGCGAGGCCCGCCTCGGGCAGCACCCGCAGGAACGCCGCCTGGCCGATCGTGTTGCCGTCGTGGCCCAGGAGCCGCCGGCCGTCCCAGCCGAACCGAATCCAGCCGAGACCCCACGAGTCGCCGAGGATGTACTTGTCCGGGACGTCCGCCTGTTTCTCGGTCATCGCCGCGGTGCTCGCTTCGCTGAGGATGCGCGTGCCGTCGGGTGCGAGACCGCCGGCGAGGTGCAGACGCGCGAACTTCAATACGTCGCCCACCGTCGAGTTGACGAGCCCCGCAGGCCCCGCCGAGCGGAAGAGCCCGAACGCGGCCGGAGCCCGCACGATCTCGCCCTCGATCTCGATGTGGCCAACCGCAGCCCGGTGGAGGAGGGCCTCCTCGGGCAGGGTCCCCGTGCGCTCCATGCCGAGCGGGCCGACGAGCCGCTCGCGGATCGCCGCGTCCCAGGTGCCGTCGGTGAGCTTCTCGATGACGCGCCCAGCGACGGAGAAGCCCGAGTTGCAGTAGGACCAGGTCGCGCCGAGCGGGTGGTTCTGGGCTGCGTCCGCGAGGCTGGCGACGTACTTCTCGAGGCAGTCGTCGCCGCGGCCCGTCTCGCGGAAGATGTCGCCGTCGATCCCGCTCGTGTGGGAGAGCAGGTGGCGCATCGTCACGGTCTTCGTGGCCTCCGCGTCGGCGAGCCGGAACTCCGGGAGCACGTCGACGATCGGGGCGTCGAGATCGAGCTTCCCCTCGTCGACGAGCTGCATGACGATGGTGGCGGTCCAGACCTTCGTCATCGAGCCGATCTGGAAGACGGTGTCGGTCGTGACCTCGACGCCGGTCTCCTTGTTCAGGAGACCGTACGCGGCCTCGACGATCTCGTCCTCGGCGTCGGGCCGGTAGCGGAGGATGCCGAGCGCAGCTCCGGGAACGCGGTGCTTCTCCGCGAGCTCGGCGAGCCGCTTCTCCCAATGGCTCTGGTCGAGGCGTGTCCGGGGCGGCCGGTCAGGGTGTCGGCGTGCTGCTCGACCCACCCAGCGACGCGGCGGTTGAAGTCCATCCGATGCGACATGAGTCCCTCCAGGACGAATAGATGGGATGCGTCAGGGTAGAGAACGAATTGCGTGGGCACTCCGCGTACGCGGAGAGCCTCGAACCACTGCTGCGCCTGACCGACGGGACAGCGCACGTCGGCGGCGCCGTGGTACACGAGCGTCGGCGTCCTGACGCGGTCGACCGCCCCGTACGGCGACAGCCCTCATAGAGCTCGCGGTCCTCCCAGGGCTGAGCCTCCAGCTCGTAGCGCCAAGGAGTCCCCGGGTCGGCCGAGCCGACCTGGGAAGCCAGATCGCAGACGACGCCGCCGGCGACCGCGGCGGCGAACCGGTCGTCGCGACTCGTCAGGTAGCACGTCATGTAGCCGCCGTAGCTGTATCCGGTCACCGCGAGCCGTTCGGGATCCGCGAGCCCCTCGGCGACGAGCTCGTCGATCGGCTCGAGGAAGTCTTTCGCATCCGACTCGCCCCACGCGCCGAGGGCCGCCGTGAAGAACTCGTGCCCGTAGCCGTCGCTGCCACGCGGGTTGATCAGGAGCACGGCCCAGCCGCGGGCGACGAGCTCCTGGTGGTACAGATGCATCTCGTCGGCCGCGCCGTTCCACGCGTTGTGCGGCCCACCGTGGACGTCGAGGAGGAGCGGCCGCGGCTCGGCGAACGACGCGTCCCGCATGATCCAGCCGTGGACGTGGGTGCCGTCTGACACCGTGAACTCACGCTCCTCCCGCGGGTAGAGCTCGACCTCGCCCAGGGTTGCTCCGTGTCCGGTCAGCACCGTCTCCTTCCCCGTCAGGAGATCGACTGCCGCGACCTCGCCGAACGAGGTGTCCGTGCCGAGCACAGTCACGGCCGTGTTGCCGACGACGGAGAGTCCGCTGACGTAGCGGGCCGCCCCGGTCACGATCGGCGCCGGCGTGCCGCCGTCGACGGGGATCGAGTACAGATGCGTGCATCCCCGGTCGCGGATACAGAAGAGCACCATGCGGTTGTCTCCCGCGAAGACGGGGGGCGCGCCCGGGTACGCCGGCCCGCCGGGCATCACGTTGCGATCGAGAGGCGCAGCCAGGTCGACGGGAGTGCCGCCGTCCAGCGGCACGCGCCACAGACCGGCGTGACCGACCGGGTCGCCGGGCCACCCGCACCACGAGAAGCGACCCGCCGTCCGGTGACCAGGTGACCGCGCCGCCGACACCGTCGGCGAAGGCGACGATCTCCGGCTCGGAGGTGCTCCCGTCCGCGTTCACGAGCTGGATGGGCGTCCGATACGTCAGATCGGCGTCGGCCGCCGTCGCGGCGGCGCAAGCGAGCTGCCTGCCGTTCGGCGACCAGGAGGGATCTCCGGCGTGCCAGTCGCCGTACGTCATCTGTCGGCACTTCTTCGTCTCGACGTCGAGGACGTGCACGTGCTTGCGCACCGTCTTCAAGAGACCCGCGCCGTCAGCCTGGTAGTCCAGGCGGTCGATCACGATCGGCTCCGTCGCATGCCGTGCGCAGGCGGCGTCGTCGGTGGAGTCCAGGCCGGGATCCGTCGGGGCCGGAAGGCGATCTGCGAGCCGTCCGGACTCCAGACGGGTGCGCCCGCGCCGAGCGGGAGCGTCGTCAGCTGCTCGGGCTCCCCGCCGTCGCCGGGCAGGAGCCAGATCTGCGCCGGCCCGTCCGGCGCTCGTAGGAACGCGATCGAGGCGCCGTCCGGTGACCAGGCAGGCGATGTGTCGGCCTGCCCGCGCGTGAGCTGCCTCGGCTCTCCACCGGCCGTGACGACGCTCCAGAGCGCGCGTACCGACCGATCCTCGTCGACGTCGGCGGTTCGGAGCACGTACGCGCAGCGACTCCCGTCCGGGGACAGCACCGGCTGCTCGGGGACGGCGAGCGCCGTGAGGTCGTCGATTCGCAAGCGTCGCGTCAGGTGCACTCCTCGATCACACGGCCGGGACTACAAGCGTCGCCGTGGGACGCGCGCGCCACATCGTTCGCCTGACCTAAACCGGGACGGAGATGTGGGTGCCCGGCAAGTCGAAACCCCGAGCTCAAGCGAGGATGTCGGCGACGAGCGCCGCGACGAGCGCGGCGCGCTCCGCGAGGGCGGGGATCTCCACGAACTCTCCCTCGCCGTGGGCATGGTCGCCGACAGCGCCGAGGCCGTCCAGCACGGGCACCCCGAGACTTGCGACGAGGTTGCCGTCGGAGCCTCCTCCCACCGACGCCTCGCTCAGCGGCCCGAGTCCGAGCTCCTCCGCCAGCCTCTCCGCTCGGCGGTACAGGGACTCCGATGACGCTCGCTCGAGCGGGGGTACGCTCACGGTCTCCTCGACCGCCAATCCTGTGCCGGGGGTCACCGGCCGGAGCGCTGCGAGTGCCTCGCGGATACGGTCGGCCTCGTCGCGGGTTCTGCTGCGGACGTCGACGTGGCAGGTCGCTCGAGCGGGCACGGTGTTCGTCGCCGTCCCGGCGCTCACGAGACTCGGTGTAACCGTCGTACCGATATCGGGACGCGCGAGCGCGGCGACGGCCACGACCTGATGTGCGAGCTCGACCGCGGCGTTCGCGCCCTTGTCCGGGTCGAGGCCGGCATGCGCCGCCTTCCCGGTGGCGACGATCCGGTAGACGGAGACGCCCTTGCGCTCGGTCTTCAGCGCACCGTGCGCGCTGGGCTCGAGGACGAGAGCGGCTTCGATGCCGCGTGCCGTCTCGGTGATCAGCCTCCGCGACGTCGGAGCCCCGATCTCCTCGTCGCTCGTGAGCAGGATCGCGACGCCTCGAAGATCGCCGAGCGTCGAGAGGGCGAAGAAGAGCTGGGCGACCCCCGCCTTCATGTCGAAGATGCCGGGCCCGGTGGCCGTGTCGCCCCGAGTCTCGAAGGGCCAGCGCGCGAGCGTGCCGAGCGGCCAGACCGTGTCGAGATGCCCGACGAGGAGCACCCTCGGCTCGTCACCGAACCGCCAGCGCAAGTGCACGCGCCCCTCGCTCTCCGCTCGTTCCGCCCGAGCACCGAGCAGCCGCAGCCCCAGCTCGTCGGCCACGTCCGCGCACGCCGCGCAGGCTCCCGGTTCCGCCGTCGGCGACTCGACCTCGACAAGCGCGCGCAGCGCGTCGAGCAGCTCGGGCGTCCGCGCCCGCAGCGCCTCGACGAGCGATCCCGATGGCTGACTCACGTGGGGATTCTCCCGTCTCCTCGGCCCCGCGCCTTTCGGAGGGTAAGCCAAAGTACCGTCCCGGAGGTTGTGGGGACCGACCATGCTCGAACCGCAAGTCCGTGGAACCATCCGAGCATGGAGCGAGTACGCGTCGAGACGCGCCCTGTGCGCCGCGAGGCGCGTGCGGACGCGGCGGACGCGGCGCGTCGAGCCGCGCACCTGGCCGGTGTGGACATCCGCGTCCTGGAGTCTCTGTCCGAGCTGGACGGGTGCTCCCGCCTGATCGAGCACATCTGGGACGACGGCGAGCCCAAGGCGCCGACGACACTGCTCCGCGCCCTCTCGCACGCCGGGAGCTTCGTCGCGGGTGCCTTCAGCGGAGACGAGCTCGTCGGGGTCTCGTTCGGCTTCTACGGGCTCGACGACTCCGAGGTGCATCTCCACTCCCACATCACGGGCGTCGACCCCGCCCTGCAGAGTAGGTCGATCGGCTTCGCGCTGAAGCAGTTCCAGCGCTCGTGGGCCCTCGAGCACGGCGTCAGCACCATCCAGTGGACCGCGGATCCGCTCGTGCGCGGCAACGCGTACTTCAACCTGGTGAAGCTCGGAGCGACGATCGTCGGCTACCACGACGACTTCTACGGCCCGCTTCGAGACCGTCTCAACGCAGGCGGAGAGAGCGATCGCGTCGTCGTCCGCTGGGAGCTGCTCGCCGAGCGCTCGCTGCGCGCGGCCGGCCGGCGCGTGGCCGAGCCCGCGCTCGGGGAAGGCTCGGTCATCCTGCGCGCGGACGACGGCGGCGGGCCGGCGATCGAGCCCGACGGGCGCGGCGGGACGCTGCACGCCCGGTTGCCGACCGACATCGTCAAGCTCCGCGAGGAGCGGCCCGAGTGCGCACGTGCGTGGCGGCGCGCGGCACGAGACACAATCGGTCGGTCGCTCGTCGACGGGTATCGGGCCGAGACGATCACGCGCGACGGCTGGCTCGTCCTCACGCGATGAGGCTCGAGTCGGTCGAGCTCGTGCGTCTCCGCCTCCCTCTCGTCGCGCCGTTCAGGACCTCGCTCGGCACGGAGCGCGAACGCGACGTGCTACTCGTGCACGTCCTCGGCGAGGAGGCCGAGGGTTGGGGCGAGTGCGTCGCGTTCGGCGAGCCCTTCTACTCCTCCGAGTACGTGGACGGCGCCCACGACGTCATCCGCAGGCACATGCTCCCCCGCCTGTTCGCCCGCGAGACGGTGGCCGCCGAGGAGGTCGCGTCCGTGCTCGCCCCCGTGCGTGGACACCCGATGGCGAAGGCAGCGGTCGAGATGGCGGTTCTGGACGCGGAGTTGCGCTCGAGGGGGATCTCGTTCGGCGACTTCCTCGGAGCCGTGCGCGCGGAGGTCGACTGCGGCGTCTCGGTCGGGATCCACGACAGTCCGGCGGATCTCCTCCGGACGCGTCGAGCGGCACCTCGACGAGGGGTACCGTCGTATCAAGCTGAAGATCGAGCCGGGGAGGGACGTCGAGCCCGTGCGCGCTGTCCGCGAGCGCTACGACGGCATCCCTTTCCAGGTCGACGCGAACGCAGCGTACTCGATCGACGACGCTCCGCTACTCGCCGAGCTCGACGAGTTCGGCCTCCTCCTCATCGAACAGCCTCTGCCGGAGGAGGAGATCCTCGGCCACGCGGAGCTGGCGAAGGCCCTGCAAACGCCCATCTGCCTCGACGAGTCGATCACCTCGGCCCGCGGCGCAGCGGACGCAATTGCGCTCGGAGCCTGCAGCGTCGTCAACATCAAGGCGGGTCGCGTCGGCGGCTACCTCGAGGCGCGCCGCGTCCACGATGCCTGCGTTCAGAGGAACGTCCCAGTGTGGTGCGGCGGGATGCTCGAGACCGGGCTGGGGCGAGCAGCCAACGTCGCGCTCGCCGCGCTCCCCGGGTTCACGCTTCCGGGCGATACCTCGGCGTCGGGGCGGTACTACGAGGAGGACATCACGGAGCCGTTCGTCCTCGAGGACGGCCGCCTCTCGGTGCCAACGGGGCCGGGGCTTGGTGTCGAGCCGATCCCGGAGCGTCTCGAGCGCTTCACGACGGGGACGGAGACGCTCCGGCGCGAGGCGTAGCGCCGTCCGGCGCGAGCAGACGGAGCTGCAACTCGAGCACGAGGCGCTCCTCCGGATTGTCGAGATCGATTTCGAAGAGCTCCACGAGACGGCGCATCCGATAGCGGAACGTGTTCGGGTGAACGGACACGCTCGCGGCCGCCTCGGCGACGTCCCCGAAGGAGTCGAGGTACGCGCGCAGGGTCTTTGCGTAGGCGCTCCCGTGCTGCGCGTCGTGCGCCAGGACCCGCTCGAGACGCCCGCGCGTGAGGCCGGGATGCTCCGCGCTCAGCTCCCGGAGCTCGAGCAGTACGACGTCGCTCCGCACGTCGTCGATCCGGGCCGTCGCTCTGCCGGCGGAGCCCGAGCGCAGGACGCCGAGGACACGCTCGGCCTCACGTCGGCCGCGAGGAACGTCCCGCACGCCCTCGGCCGTCGAGCCGATCGCGGCGAGCAGGGCCGATCCGAGCCGCGACTCGGCGTGAGCCTGGATCCGCTCGACGAGCTGGGCGATCCTGGTCGCCTCGAGCTCGCGGTCGCTCTGCAGCAACGCGTACACCGTGCGGCCGATCGCGACAGCCGCCGTTTGCCGGCACGACGCCTCGCAATGGACGACGATCAGGTCGACGAGACGCTCGCGTTGCAGCTCGTCGATCGCGGGCGCGGAGCCGGTGAGCTCGAAGGCGAGCACCGACAGCGGGGCGGCGACGTCGAAGCCGAGCCGCGTCGCGGTCTCCTCGGCGGAGCCGCGCCCGTCGAGCACGGCCAGGAGCATTTCCGCCCGCATCCGTCGCTCTACGTCCCGGGCGGCGCGTGCCTGAATCACGTGCGGCACGGCGATCCGTGCCGCCTCGACGAGTGCACGCTCCGACTCCTCGTCGAGGCCGCTCTCCTCGTGAACGACCCAGATCGAGCCGATCGCATGGCTCCCGGCGCGGATCGCGATCGCCGAGCGCGGCTTGAGGTCGCGGTCGTCGGGGAGGCCGCCCTTGAGCACACGCCGCAGCGTGGGCGTGTCCGCGGTCATCACGCCCTGCGTCGAGAGGACCTTGCGGTAGAGATCACGCATGCCCGGCGAGTCCGGCACCTGTCGGCCGAGGATGGAGCCGCGCCGCGCCGCGTCGATCGGCTGGTCGTCGATGGTCGAGTAGGCGAGGACGCGCCGGTTCGGATCCTCGATCGTCACCGCGCCGCCGACCACTCCTGCGATCGCGTTCGAGAGGGCGAAGAGGTCACCGAGAGGAACGCCGGCGATGCCGCCGGGAATGCCCGATTCCGCCGAGAACCGGCTTGCGTTCAGGAGAAACGCGTGCAACTGCGTCCACGTCATCTCCTCCGGCACGGCGAGCAGCGCGATGCCGGGCGCCGCCGAATCGCGGGAGAGTGCCGCCACTGCGTCAGGCCCTTTGAACACGACGGCAGCGGCGCCGGCTCGGACGGCGGCCTTCATCATCTCGTCGCTGTACGGCGTCTGGGGCTGCACGCCGACGGCCAGTACGACGGCGCCTGCCCCGATCGCAGACCGCTCGGTTGGGTCGTAGATGACGAGATCCCGGACGGGCACGTCGAGGCCGTTCGGAGAGGCGACGATCTGGACGACGTCGTGTCCGAGGTTGGCGAGGAGGCCCTCGAGGCTCGACTCCTCGGCCTCTGTCGGATACGCCGCGCCGTGCTCGGAGTCGCCCACGCCGAAGACGCTAGCGCGGACCGGCGCTCACAGGCCCGAACGCAACGCTCACGACCCCAGGGTCGGCCCGTACGCCTTCTCGTAGACGCGCGTGACGCGCTCCACCTCCGAGACATAGGCGCGCGTCTCGGGGAAGACGATGCCCGACCCCTCGCGGCGCCAGCGGTCGACGTTCCCCTGACCGGCGTGGTAGGCGGCGAGTGCGGTGCGCATGTCGCCGTAGCGGTCCCGAAGGTGGTCGAGATACCAGGCGCCGTAGCGGATGTTGAGCTCGGGGTCCTGGAGGTCGGAGAGGACGAACTTCGTCCCGCCGGTGCGGGTTGCAATCCCCTGCGCCGTATCCGGCAGGAGCTGCATCAGGCCGACGGCGCCCGCAGCGGAGCGCGCGTCGGGCTGGAACCGGCTCTCGACGTACACGACCGCCGCCAGGAGGTCAGGATCGAGGTCGTAGTTCCGCGCGTGGGTGCGGATGATGTCCTGGTACTCGAGCGGGTAGCGCGCGCGCAGATACCAGTCCGGTTGGGCCTTGTAGACCCATGCGCCGACACCGGCCAGGCCCAGCACGACGACGGAGACGGCGACGAGGACACGCATGAGCGGAGTCGGGCCGGCTCGAGCCCCGGCGACACCGAGTCGCCGCTAGGCCGAACCCTCGGCGGACAGCGTAGCCATCACCCCGGCCACCCAGGCGTCGAGCTCCTCGGGCGTCCCGGTGTTGACGTAGACATAGTCGGCGCGCTTCGCCTTCTCCCGCTCCGGAAGCAGGCGGGACTCGCGGTCGTCGGTGCGCCCGCCTCGGCGCGCCTCGCGCAGCTTCGCCGGCGCCGTGACCACCACGACCTTGTCGAACCTCTCGTCGGCGCCAACCTCGTACAGCAGCGGGACCTCGGTGACGCAGACCGTCGGCGGATCGGCGAGCTCGGCGAGCTGCTCGCGCCACGCGAGGTACTCGCGCGAGACGAGCGGATGGAGGAGCTTCTCGAGGAAGTCGAGCGCGTCACTGTCCTTGAAGACGCGGAGCGCGATGAGCTCACGGTCCGGCGCGCCGTCGGCCCCGAGGATCTCCTCGCCGAGCCGCTCGACGAGCGCTTGCCTCACGTCCGGGTCGGCGCGGAGCAGGTGATGGACGATCTCGTCGCTCGAGACCGTCGCGGCTCCGTGACGGCGGAAGCTCGCGAGCGCCGTGCTCTTCCCAGCGCCGATCCCACCGGTGATGGCGACCGCGAGCGGGCGGGTCACCGCGTCGGACGAGGTCAGGCGGACTGGTCGGCGTCGTCGGACGACGCCCGCGCCTCGGCGAGCGCCTCGACGTCCCCGGAGCTCTCGGCCCGCTCGGACTCGTCGGCCTCGTCCGGTTCGTCGACCTCGTCGGGCTCGTCCGACGTCTCCTCGGACTCGTCGGCCTGGTCGAGCTCGTCCGACGTCTCCTCGGACTCCTCCACAGAGGCCGCCGACTCGTCGACGTCCTCGAAGACGACGTCACCCTCGACGATCTCGCTCCCGTCGAGGACTTCCGGCTCCGCGACCGCCGCGCCGCCACTCGGGAACGCCTCCTCGGTGAGCCTGAGGTCGGGCATCGTGTGCACCGACTCGGCGCCGTCCGCGCGCGGCACGGGCTGCTCGCCCTCCTCGACGCGCTTGAGCGAGAGCGAGAGCCGGCGCCGCTCCCCGTCGATCTCGAGGATGCGCACGTTCACCGCCTGACCCTGGGCGACGACCTCGCGCGGATTCTCGACATGGTGAGGAGCGAGTTCCGAGATGTGGACGAGGCCCTCGACGCCCGGGAGGATCTCGACGAAGGCGCCGAACGTGACGACCTTCGCAACGCGACCCTCGACGACGTCCTGCTCGCCGTAGTTGTCGAGCACCTGCTGCCACGGGTCGCTCTGGGTCTGCTTGAGACCGAGCGAGATCCGCTGACGGTCACGGTCGATGTCGAGCACCTTGACCTTGACGTCCTGCCCGATCTCGAGCACCTCGGACGGGTGGTTGACATGGCTCCAGGAGAGCTCGGAGATGTGGATCAGTCCGTCCATCCCGTCGAGGTCGACGAAGGCGCCGAAGTCGACGATGTTCGAGATCTGGCCCTCGATCACGTCGCCCGGGTTGAGCCGGTCGAGGATCGCCTGGCGCATCTCCTTCCGCTCGTCCTCGAGCACCGCGCGGCGGGAGAGGACGACGTTGTTGCGGGAGCGGTTGAGCTCGATGACCTTGCAGCGCAGCTCGCGCCCGAGGAACTCGTCGAGGTCCTGGACGCGGCGGATGTCGACGAGCGACGCGGGCAGGAACCCGCGGACGCCGAGGTCGAGGATGAGGCCGCCCTTGACGACCTCGATGACCTTGCCGATCACCGGCTCGCCGGACTCGGCGGCCGCCTCGATGCGCTTCCACGCGAGCTCGAAGCGCGCGCGCTTCTTCGAGAGGATGAGACGCCCCTCGGCGTCCTCCTTCGTGAGGACGAGCGCGTCGATCTCCTCGCCCACCGACACCTCGTCGGCGGGATTCACCGCACGGCGGATTGTCAGCTCTGCGACCGGGATGACGCCCTCGGACTTGTACCCGATGTCCACGAGGACCTCGTCCTTGTCGACACGCACGACCGTGCCGTGCACCACCTCCCCCTCGTTGATCTCGGGAAAGGCGGCGTCGTAGTCGGGGACGAGCTCTCCGTCGGGGCCTGTCGTCCAGACCCCCTCCTCGGTCGCGGTGGGCTTCTCGGCGGTGTCGTTGGCCATTCGAGCCGCCGAGTATAGCCAGGTCCCCCCGAAACCAAGGCTTTCGCATGGTCCCGAAAGCACGTGAGGTAGAACGTCGGTCGTGCAGCTGACACTGGTACGAAACGCGACCCTGCTGCTCCGGATCGCCGGCCGGACGATCCTCGTCGACCCCATGCTCGACGACGCGGGCGCGCGCCCGCCGATCGCGGATACCCGAAACCAGGTCCCGAACCCCACGATCGGCCTTCCGATCGCCGCGGAGGACGTCGTGCGCGGGCTCGACGCCGTGATCATCACCCATCGCCACCGAGACCACCTCGACGAGCGCGCCGAGGAGCTCACGCCTCGCGACGTCCCGGTCTTCTGCCAGCCCGAGGACGAGGAGGCGCTGCGCGCTCTCGGGCTCGCTGCGCGCGCTGTCGAGGACGCTCTCGACTGGAACGGCCTTCGTCTGCTGCGAACGCCTGCCCGCCACGGGACGGGCGCAGTGGCCGACTCACTCGCGCCCGTCAGCGGCTTCCTCGTGGAGGAGCTCTACCTCGCGGGTGACACGGTCTGGTACGAGGGCGTCGAGGACACGATCGAGCGACACCGGCCGCGAGTCGCGGTCGTGAACGCCGGTGGAGCGGAGTTCCTCGAGGGCGGCCCGATCATCATGGGTATCGACGACGTGCGGGAGGTGGTCGCCCGCGTCCCGACCGTCGTGGCCGTCCATCTGGAGGCGATCAACCACTGCCTCCTCACCCGCGGGGAGCTGCGCGCGGCGCTACCGGCCGTGCTCGTGCCCGAGGACGGCGAGACGCTCGAGCTCTCGTAGTGCGCAAGACCGGAGATCCGCTGACGCGGAGTCTCCGGCCGCGCGAAGATCCCTGAAGCCGGCTGCTTCGCAGCCGGACCGCAGCGACCTCACGGACGGCGACTACGTCTTCGCGTCCGCCCAGTCGTCGCCGACGCCGACGTCGACGGCGAGCGTCGGGTCGAGCGGGTACGCACCGACCATCTCCTCGCGCACGAGGTCGCGGACGGCCGAGATCTCGGTCTCGGGCACCTCGAGGAGGAGCTCGTCGTGCACTTGCAGCACGAGCCGGGCGCCCCGGCCCTCATCCCGCAGGCGGCGTGCGATCGCGACCATCGCGACCTTGATCATGTCCGCGTTCGAACCCTGCATGACGAAGTTCACCGCCACGCGCTCGCCGAACCCCCGTGTCTGGCGGTTGGAGGCGCGAAGCTCCGGGACGGGTCGGCGGCGTCCGAGCAGGCTCGTCGCGAAGCCGTCCTCCGTCGCCTGGGCGATCGTCCGCGCGATGAACGCCTGCACGTGCGGGAACCGTGCGAGGTACGCGTCGATGTAGGCCTGCGCCTGCTCCTTCGGGATGTCGAGGTTCTCCGAGAGCCCGAAGGCCGAGATGCCGTAGACGATCCCGAAGTTGATCATCTTCGCGACAGCGCGCTCGTTCTTCGTCAGCGTTGCGGGGTCCTTGCCGAGCACCTCCGACGCCGTTGCCGTGTGGATGTCCTCGCCGCGCAGGAACGCCTCGCGCAGCTTCGGCTCGCCGGAGACGTGCGCAAGGATCCGGAGCTCGATCTGGGAATAGTCCGCGGACAGCAGGCGGTGTCCCGGCTCGGCGACGAACGCGGACCGGATCTCGCGCCCCAGCTCGGTCCGGATGGGGATCGACTGCAGGTTGGGGCTCGACGTCGAGAGCCGGCCGGTGGCGGCGACCGTCTGGTTGAACGTCGTGTGCAGCCTGCCGTCCTCGCCCAGGAGCGTCGGAAGCGGCTCCAGGTACGTGTTCAGGAGCTTCGTCAGCTCGCGCCACTCCTCGATCACGGGGACGATCTCGTGGTCGCTGCGGATCGCGCGGAGCACCTTCGCGTCGGTCGAGTAGCCGGTCTTCCCCTTCCGGCCGGGAGTCAGGCCGAGCGTCTCGAAGAGCATGCGGCCGAGCTGCTGCGGCGAGCCGAGGACGAATTCGCCGCCCGCGAGCTCGTACGCACGGGCCTCGAGCTCCTCGACACGGTCGCCGAGCCGCGCGGTGATCTCGCCCATGCGGTACGTGTCGATGCGGACGCCCGCGTCCTCCATCGCGCCGAGAACGACCGACAGAGGCAGCTCGACCTCGCGGTAGAGCCGCTCCGAGCCGCGCTCGGCGACCTTCGCCGCGAGCGGCGCCGCGAGCCGGCGGGCGGCCTCGGCGCGACGGACGAGCGCGGCCGTCTCCTCCTCGGCGGGCGGCTCGGGGTCGAGCTCGAGGCCGTTCTCGAGGGCGAGGTCGTCGAGCGCGTACTCCGCCCGCCCCGGGTCGATCAGGTATGCGGCGAGAAGCGTGTCGTCCGCAGCAGGCCGACCCAACCGGAGCGACTTCGCGTCGTGCGCCACGACGTCGGCCTTCGCCAGCGCCCGCACGAGGGCGTCTGCGGTCGCGGGGGCGACGACGACCAACGCGTCCCCGCGCGCGAACCCGGCGCGCTCCCCGTCCCACGCGACGGCCACCCGCCCCACTCCGCGCGGCAGCGGTCCCTCCTCCCAGGCGACGGCGAGTCCCTCCACAGGCGGCCGCTCGGCCGCCGGCAACGCCTCGTCGAGGGTGTCCACGCGTCCGAGGAGCGCGCGGAACTCGAACCGGCGGAAGATCTCCTTGAGCTCCGAGCGGTCGGGCGGCTGCAGCACGAGGCTCGCAGAATCGACTCCGAGGTCGAGGTCGCGGCGCATCGTGGCCAGGAGCTTCGACGCCCGCGCCTGCTCGGCGTGCTCCGAGATGGAGCGCGAGCGGGCCGGGGAGAGCTCGGACGCGTGTCCGATCACGTCGTCGACGGAGCCGTACTGCGCGATGAGCTGTCCCGCGGTCTTGTCCCCGATGCCCGGGATCCCCGGGATGTTGTCGCTCGTGTCGCCCTTGAGGCCGATGAAGTCGGGGATCTGGTCGGGCCGGATCCCGTACCGCGCCTCGACTCGCTCGGGGGTGTAGACCTGCACGTCGGCGACGCCGCGGGGCGTCATCATCAGACAGACGTTCTCGGAGACGAGCTGGAACGCGTCGCGGTCGGTCGAGACGACGCACGTCCTCACGCCCGCCTCGTCGGCCTGGGTCGCGAGCGTCGCGATCACGTCGTCGGCCTCCCACCCGTCGAACTCCAGGTTCTGGTAGCCGAACGCCTCGACGATCGGGCGAAGGTGCGGGAACTGCTCACGGAGCAGGTCGGGCATCGGTCGCCGCTCCGCCTTGTACTCGGCGTCGATCTCCTTGCGGTGGACCGGACGCGTGTCCCAGGCGACCGCGACCCCGCGCGGCCGGTAGTCGGAAAGGAGCTTGAAGAGCATGTTCGCGAATCCGAGCAGCGCGTTCGTCGGCTGCCCGTCCGTCGTCTGCAGCTCCTCGGGGAGCGCGAAGAAGGCACGGTAGGCGAGGTTGTTGCCGTCGACGAGGAAGAGCTCGGCCTCGCGGGCGGGCGCGTCGTCGAGCTGGAGCTCCTCACCCGTGAGGGTCTTGGGCACCGCTCGAGTCTACGGCAGGCGTTTCGGGGGTCGATCCCGGCGCAGCAGGTCCGGGTTCGTGGAGGATCCCGCAGCTCCTCGGGCGCCAGACACCTTGGGTAGCGTGCGGCCGCGTGCGCCGCGTTCCTCTCCTCTCGGGGTCGCGCGTCGTCGTCGCATCCGTCGGACAAGGCGACGTCGTGCTTCGGCCACCCCGGCCGCCGGACCAGGTCGCCGACATCGTCGCCGCCGTGCGCGACGCGCTGCGCTACCCGCTGTCCGGGCCGCCGCTCGCCGCATTCGCGGCCGACGGCCGCCGCGCGACGATCGTCGTCGAACCCCCGGCGTTCCCGTATCCGGGGGTGCAGAGAGACCCACGCCAGGAGGCGCTCTCCGCGACGATCGACGAGCTCGCGCACTGCGGTATCCCGGACGAGCGCCAGACGATCGTGGTCGCCGGAGGCCTCGGCCGCCGTCTCGGACGCAGAGAGCTCGAGCGGCTCCTCTCACCTCCGAGGGCCCGCTCGTTCCGGGGCCGGATCGTCGTACACGACGCCGAGAGCCCGGAGCTGGTGCCCATCGGAGAGCGCGAGGACGGGCCGATAGGGATCCGGCCGGAGCTTCTCGGCACCGACCTCGTCGTTGTCGTCACCGCCGCCGAGACCGTCGTCGCGGGCGGTGCCGGAGCGCTGCTCGGATCCTGCGACACGGCGACAGTGCGCGCCGCGGCGGGCTCGGACTCGCTGCTCGAGGTCTCGGGAAGCCCGGGCTGGGACCTCGCGGTCGCCGTCGAAGCGGCGATCGCCAGCCGGGTCCCGCTCCTCGGCGTGTCGCTCGTCTGCGACCACCCTCGGCTCGGCGGAGCGCTGCGCGGCTACCCCGACGACGATCGCGCGATCAAGAGAGCCGCGCGATCCGATCTCCGCGCTCTCTTCTCGATCCTGCCGGCGGCGCTCAGGCGCGCAGCCCTCGAGCGACAGGACCGGAGACTCGACGTGACGGCCGCGTTTGCCGGCCCTCCCTCCGTAGCGCACGCGGAGGCGCTCGTCCGAGGCGTCGACCTGCGGGGGGCGCGACTGGACGGTCCCGTCGACGCCCTCGTGGTGGGCGTCCCCTGGTTCGGCCCGCACCTCCCGCGGGTGTCCGCGAACCCGATCTCGGCGGCCGCGGCCGCCCTCGGCCTCGCCCTCCGGCTCCACCGGGACGCGTTCCCGTTGAACGTCGACGGCACGCTCGTCCTCCTCCACCCCTTCCCGCGCTCGTTCGCCGAGCCGACGCAGGTCCCCTACGGGGAGATGTTCGAGGCCCTCCGCAGGGATCGCGACACCGAGGCGCTCGCCGCAGCCGAGCGAGCCGCCGCCGTCTCCGAGCCCGCCGTCGCCGCGTATCGCGCCGGGAACGCCTGCCATCCGCTCCTTCCGTACGCCGACTGGGCCGACTGTGCGCCCGCGCTCTCGCGCCTCGGACGCGTGCTGGTCGCAGGCTGCCGCGACGCCGCCGCCGCCCGGGCGCTCGGCTTCGTGCCGACCCGGAGCGTGTCGAGCGCCCTCACGATGGCGCACGGCATCGCGGGAGGCAGGGCGCGTGTGGGCGTGGTCCTCGGGCCGCCGTATCCGCCGCTCCTGGTCGGGGCCTCGGAGGCGGGAGCCGATGCGTCCGGCGGAGGCGCCTACTCCTCGCCGAGGTAGGTCTTGCGGACCTGCTCGTTCGCCTGCAGCTCCTTCGCCGCCCCGGACAGGACGACGCTGCCCGTCTCGAGGACGTAGCCACGATCGGCGATCTCGAGCGCCATCAGCGCGTTCTGCTCGACGAGGAGGATCGGCGTGCCCTCCTTGTTGATCTCGACGATCGTCTCGAAGATGCGCTCGACGAAGATCGGAGCGAGCCCCATCGACGGCTCGTCGAGCATGAGGAGCTTCGGCCGCGCCATCATCGCGCGGCCGATCGCGCACATCTGCTGCTCCCCGCCCGACATCGTCCCGGCCTTCTGGGACTTCCGTTCCGCGAGCCGCGGGAAGAGCGTGAAGACGTGCTCCATGTCCGCCTTGATCTCCGCCTTGTCGTTACGACGGAACGCGCCCATCT
This sequence comes from uncultured Actinomycetes bacterium, assembly GCA_963848725.1. Taxonomy (GTDB): domain Bacteria; phylum Actinomycetota; class Thermoleophilia; order Gaiellales; family Gaiellaceae; genus GMQP-bins7. The sequence goes on from CAWKEV010000020.1 coordinate 65,345, forward strand.
CCAGGTTCTCGACCACGGTCATGCGCGGGAACAGCTTGCGCCCCTCCGGAGACTGCGAGATCCCCTTCTTCACGACGTCGTGCGCCGGGAGCTCGGTGATGTCCTCCCGCTGGAACCGGATCCGGCCGCGCCGCGGACGGTTCAGGCCGTTGATCGAGCGGAGCGTCGTCGTCTTCCCGGCGCCGTTCGCGCCGAGGAGCGTGACGATCTCCCCTTCCCGCACCTCGAGCGAGACCCCGCGCAGCGCGCGGATCGTCCCGTAGTACGTCTCGATCCGGTCGAGCTCGAGGACCGCGTCGCCCGGAGCGCCCTTCGTCACGGCCTCGCCGCCCGTTGCCGCCTCGCTCACGACACGGCCGCCTTCCCGAGGTACGCCTCGATCACGCGCGCGTCCTTCTGGACGTCCTGCGCCTTGCCCTCGGCGATCTTCTCGCCGTAGTCGAGCACGGTGACCCGGTCGGAGACGCCCATGACGAGCTTCATGTCGTGCTCGATCAGGAGGATCGTCAGCTTCTCGTCATCGCGGAGCCTGAAGATGAAGTCGATGAACTCGAGGGTCTCCTGCGGGTTCATGCCCGCGGTCGGCTCGTCGAGGAGCAACAGCTTCGGCTGCGTCGCGAGCGCACGCGCGACCTCGAGCCGGCGCTGATCGCCGTAGGCGAGGTTGCGCGCGTAGTCGTCCTGGTGACCCGGGATGTCGCAGTACGCGAGGAGCTCACGCGCCCGCTCGCGAGCCTCCCGCTCCTCGCGGCGCACGCGGGGCAGGCCCAGGATGCTCGGGACGATGCGGCCTCGCAGGCGGCTGTGCATCCCGACGAGGACGTTCTCGAGCGCCGTCATCTGCTGGAACAGGCGGATGTTCTGGAACGTGCGGCCGATCCCGCGCTCCGTCGCCGCGTGGGGCGGCTTCCCGCCGATGTCCTCGCCGTCGAAGACCACGCGTCCGTCCGTCGGCCTGTAGACGCCGGTGATCATGTTGAAGAAGGTCGTCTTGCCCGCCCCGTTCGGGCCGATCAGGCTGACGATCGAGCCGCGCGGGATGGTGAAGTCGATGTCGTCGACCGCCACGAGGCCTCCGAACTCCTTGCGGAGCCCGATCGTCTCGAGCAGGAGGTCGGCGGCCATCGTCCCTACTCCTCGGCGGCGTGCCGCACGTCCATCAGCGGCTCGTCGTGCACGCCGGTCTCGAACTCGAGCTTACGACGGCGCTCGGGGATGATGCCCTCGGGTCGCAGAAGCATGACCGCGACGATGATCAGCCCGTAGATCCCCGTGGACACGAGCGGAGCGTTCACGCAGCCGCCGCTCACCACCTTCCCCGGATCCTGCGAGAGCGCGTTGCACGGCAGGACGTGCGTGTTGAACCACGTCGAGATGTTCGCGAGCCCCTCGAAGTTGAGGTACGTGAGGAAGGCGGCTCCGGCGACGACGCCCCAGACGTTCCCCATCCCCCCGAGGATGACCATCGAGAGGATGAAGATCGAGATCCCGAAGTAGAAGTCGTCGGGGAAGACGCCCTGCTTGAAGGAGCCGTACCAGGCGCCGGCGACGCCGCCGAAGAAGGCGCCGGAGGCGTAGGCCCAGGTCTTCGTGCGCATGAGCGGGATCCCCATCGCCGCGGCGGCGACCTCGTCCTCGCGGATCGCGATCCAGGCGCGGCCGAGCCGCGAGTCCCGGAGCCGGATGCTGCAGAAGATCGTGATCAGGAGCAGGCCCAGCGCCGACCAGTAGAAGAGGCTCGTGAAGTTGATGTACGTGCCCGACTTCTCGAGGAAGTTCGCGGGCAGGCCGACGTGGGTCTGAAGCCAGACGCCGAAGCCCGGCGGGTCGATCGGGTTGATGCCCGGCGGGCCCGACGTGAGGTCGAAGCCGAGCGTCTCCTTGTCTCCGTTCCGGGCGACCTCGGCGACGATCTCACCGAAGCCGAGGGTCACGATCGCGAGGTAGTCGCCGCGCAGACGGAGCGTCGGCAGCCCGATCACGATCCCGCCGAACGCGCTGACGATGGCCGCCGCCAGGAGCACGATCCAGATCGAGATGTGGATCCCGCCGACGCCGGTCGGGATGCCGACGCCGCCGAGGAGCGAAGTTGCCGCCGATCGGCTGGGCGTGCGGGGACGCGAGCCAGGCTGCCGTGTACGCGCCGAGCGCATAGAACGCGACGTAGCCGAGGTCCAGCAGGCCCGCGTAGCCCACGACCATGTTCAGCCCGACGGCCATCATCGCGAAGACCGCGACGAGCACCATCGTGTCGATCGTCGGGAACGTGTTGAAGACGGGGATCGTGAAGAGGAAGCGCTGGTAGTTCACCTGCTGGATGAGGAGCGGGTAGAGGATCGCGAGCGCGAGGATCGTCGCCGGCAGCGCGAAGCGGCGGATCCGGCGCGGCAGGAGGTAGAGGCCGTAGCAGATGAGGAGAAGCCCGATCGCGCCCGTGTCGGGGGAGACGCCGAACGCCCACGCGACCCCGATGACGATCAGAGCGATGACGACCGGCGGCACCGCGCGCTGCAGGAGCGGCGGCTGACGCTCCCAGCGGGTCCGCGCGTTCTTCAGCCCGACGGCTTCGAGCAGGCGCCACAGCCGCGTTGTAGACGCGGCCGCCGCTTCGCCGCGACGCCATCTAGCTCCCCTCCGGTGTCTGCTCGCCGAGGAGACCCTGCGGCCGGAAGACGAGAATCAGGATGAGGATCCCGAAGACGATCGAGTTGGTCCACGCCGAGCCGGGCGCGTGCCACGAGAGCCCTTCGTTGTAGTCCTGGATGAAGCCGATCAGGAGGCCGCCGAGCACCGCTCCCGCGAGGTTCCCGATCCCGCCGAGCACCGCCGCGGTGAAGGCGATCAGGCCGAGAGTGAAGCCGGTGTTGTACTGGATCGTCGTCTCGTAGAAGGCGAAGATGACGCCCGCCGCCCCGGCGAGGGCGCCGGCGACGAGGAACGTGAACGAGATCGTCCGGTTGACGTCGATTCCCATCATCGCCGCGGCATCCTTGTCCTGCGCCGTCGCCCGCATCGCCTTGCCCTGCCGCGTGTAGCGGACGAGCCAGACGAGTCCGAGGAGCACGGGGACGGTGACGACGAGGACGAAGAACTGGTCCCAGCGGTAGGTCGCGCAGTTCGGACACGTCCCGACCGTGAAGACCGCTCCGGTCGGGAGCGTGTTCGGTGCCAGCGAGACCGGGCGCGGCCCCTTCCAGACGAACGCGACGTTCTCGATGATGAACGAGACTCCGACCGCCGTGATCAGCGGCACGAGTCGCGGCGCCCCGCGTAACGGCTTGTAGGCGACTCGCTCGATCGTCGCGTTCAGGAGTGCGCAGCCGATCATCGCGGCGGCGAGCGCGACGAGGATCACGGGGATCAGCGTCGAGAGCGCCGGGTTCGATCCGAGGTCGAACACCTGGATCGCGAACGTCGCCGCGATCATCCCGCCGATCATGAAGACGTCGCCGTGGGCGAAGTTGATCAGCTCCATGATCCCGTAGACGAGCGTGTAGCCGAGCGCGACGAGGGCGTACATCGAGCCGCGGGTCATTCCCGTGAACGTCAACTGGACGAACGTGCTCCAGTCCTTGAACAGGTTGACCAGGAGCCACGCGACGACGATCGCGACGAGGCCGAGCCCGATCGTCGGGACGATCAGCGTCGAGAGCCGCCTCTTCGTCCTGCGTCTCGGCGCGACGGCCTCCGCGTGTGCCTGCATCGACATCACGGCCTCCTATGTGAAGCGGGGAAGGGCCCGCGAGGGCCCTTCCCCGGATCGACTCACCTCTCGGTGCCCGCTACGCGTTCACCTTGGTGACGACGACGTAGGCATAGACCGCGGCCTTGCCCTTGAGCTGCTCGATGGTGATGTACTTGAGCGGCACGATGTCGCCGTTCTTGTCGAAGTGGAACGTGCCCATGATGCCGTTCTTGATGTTCGTCTTGAACAGCTGCTGACTCACGGAGTTCCGGGTCCCGTTCGAACGCGCGATCGCGTTGAACATGATCTGAGCCGACTGACCCTGGTAGATCGGGTACGGCGGCATCGGACCCTTGAACTTCGCGTACTTCCGGAGCCCGGCGATGAACTTCTGGCCGGCCTTCGGCAGCTTCGCGAGCGGCTGGCCCGCGTAGCTGATGTAGAAGTTCTGCGCGGCGGAGCCTGCTGCCAGCGTCGCCGACTCGGGCGTCCAGCCGTCCGGACCGCCCATGACGAGCTTCGGCCCGAGGACGGACCGAAGGTCCTTCAGGAGCTTCACGCCGTTATCGCAGACGAGGCCTCCGAGGTATACGGACTGCGCCTTGGAGTCCTTGATCTTCTGCGCGATCGCCGTGTAGTCCGTTGCCTTGTCGCTCCAGGCCTCGAACCCGAGCACCTTGATCCCGAGCTTCTTCGCACGGGCCTCATACCCCTGGGCGACGCCCTTACCGAACGTCGTGTTGTCCTGGAGGATGTAGGTGCTCTTCACCTTGTGGAGCGCCTTGAACGCGTCGGCCATCGACGGGCCCTGGAAGTCGTCGGACGCCGCGACGCGGACGTAGTTCCGACGCTTCGTCGGGTAGTAGATGCCCGGCTCGCCAGGGTCGTTCCACGGTGCGAAGTGCGTCAGGCCGACGGCGGTGTTCGCCGAGCTGACCATGGCGACACTGCCGCCCGGGGCCCTGTTCAAGATCGGCAGCTCGAGCTTCGAGCACCCCGAGTTGAACGTCCCGAGCACCCCGATCACGTTCGACGTACTCGCGTAGGCTCGTGCGTTCGACGAGCACGTGGCCGTGTCGTAGTGACCCGCCTGTGCCGTCGAGTCGTCGCACTCCTGATAGCCGACGGTGTACTTGCCGGCCTTGAACTTGTACTGATCCTGCAGCACGTACCGGATCGCTTGCCCCATGAGCAGGTTCTGCGCGCGACCCGCGCCCTGCAGCGGGAGATCCGACACCACGATGAACTGCGGCTTGCCGGAGCCCTTGTAGAAGAGCGGGCCGCACGTCGACGGCAGCGCCGACGCGGAACCACTCGAGAGCGGCCCGGCGATCGCCGCGGCGCCGGCTGCGAGCAGCACGACCCCCGCGATCACGGAACCGATCAAGATCCTGTTCTTCACTCAGTCCTCCCTCGGCTGATCGATGAACCTGCACAGGCATCGCGCGTGTGCCTGCGCCCGACGGGGGGGAAGTATCGTGCTTGCGCGGGCCGGGAGCAACCCCTGCGCGCTCGCCCTAACACGGCGTCAGCCGCGGAGCTCCGAGAGCGGGAACGAGCGGTGCGCGCGCGGCGGCACCAGGAAGTTCTGGCGATGCGTCGTCGCGAGGATCGAGTTGAACCCGCTGCCCGTGCTCCCCGTCTCGAACTCGAGGCGCGTGCCGTCCGGCATCACACCGTCCATCGCGAGTCGCGTGCGCCGGAAGTCGTCGCTCGTGGGGTTGAAGACGACGAAGTGCAGCCCTGCCGCCGGCTCGTCGACCCACTCGTCCGCCGCTTGGTGCGCAGTCCAGAAGAACGGGTTGTCGAGCGTGTTGAAGTCCGCACGCTGCGGAATCGCCGTGCCCTTCGCGTAGAGCGTCCCGTCCGCCGCGGTCACGTCCCGGTCGAGCCGCGAGGCGGGCTGGATGGAGCCCGAGTGCCCGATCTGGCGATACCGCGTGTAGTCGTGGCCGACCTGGGCCGTCGTCTGCACGTCCTTCGGCCCCTGCGGCACCGTCTGCGTGTCCTGCGGCACGTCGAGCCCTGGGCGGAACGTCGTGTCGACGCGGCCCTGGAAGTCGAACGTCTGGTACCAGGCTGCGACGTCCTCGAACAGGTGCGACAGGTGCAGGTGCGTCCCGTGGGCGAAGTAGCCGCTCGGGCCGAGGTCCGCGTACCCGAGCGTCTCCAGGTTCGCGATCCGGGACGGACCGTGACCCGCCTTCTGCGAGGAGGTGAACCCGAGGAAGAGCTCGGCACCGTCGGGGATGAGCTCCGCCCCCTCGATGCCGGCCGCGACGGCCATCTGCTTCGGGAGTCCCGGCCCGCCGTCGAACCCGCCGCCGACGAACCCCTTCCGGATGCTCGTGACGGCGAAGAGGCCGCCCAGGTCGTCGAAGAGCACCTTCGCGCCCGACGCGATGTTCTCGAGCGAGTCGCTCCGGAGGAGGACGGCGAGGTCGTTCGACTCGAGCCGCGTCGACTCGAGGTCGCTCGGAAACCGGATCGCGTCCTCGAGCACGCGCACCTCGGTCCCGCGGGTCGCCGACGCCCGGCGGTCGACGGGAAGGTGGCGCGCCGTCTGACCCGGCACGAATCGGTCGAAGTACGGGAGCCCCCATGCGACCGTGACGCCCAGGCCCGCAGGCGTCGGCGCGTAGGTCGCGTCGAGCCGGGCGAGCGCCTGCTCGAGCTCCTCACGCGCCTCCCGGATCGCAGCGGGCCGCTCTCCGACTCGGAGCCTCGCGGTGACGACCTCGTGGTGGAGCGGCGGGACCAGGACCTCCACGCGGTTGTCGGTGACCACGCGGATCCCGTCGAGGAGATGCTGCTCGGGCGGCAGCGAGGCCGAGGCGACGCGCTCGGGTGTGCTGCCGAGCCGATCGACGAGCTCGTAGATCCCGGCGGCAGCGAGAGCCGAGGCGGCGGCGCCGCTGACGAGCTGCTTCCGGGTCAGGCGCACGTCAGGTCTGCGACTTGGCCTTCGGCTCGACCAGGACGAGCCTTCGCATCATCCGGTCGAGGTTCGCGACGACCTGCTTGTACGTGTACGGGGCGGCGACGTGCTCCGACAGCGAGTAGAGAGAGCCGTTGCGGTGCCACGCGTACAGGAGATGCCACTGGTCGGCGCCCTGGTTCGCGGTGTACAGGGTCGCGACGATCTTCCCGAACCTTGTCTTCCCTGGCTTCGGATCGGAGAAGCACGGGCTCGGGCGCTCGAGCGTCTTCCCGTTGACCGAGAGCGTGTTGTCGCAGGTCGGTATGCGCGGGTTGCCCGGGTAGCCGCGCAGGTTCACGTGCACTTCGCTGATGCCGCCGGGGAGCCCCGAATCGAACCAGAGGAACTTGACCAGATAGGAGCGGTCGGAGTCGACCTCGTGGCCGTTGAAGGGGGAGCCGGCCCACCGCCGGACGAGTGGCTGCGGCAGCCAGGATGGGCAGTAGACGGGAGCGCGGATCTCGTTCGCGAGCTTCTGCCAGCTCACGCGCGCGGCGGTGGGGCAGGTCGGCGCCCGGGCCACGGCGTCTTCGGAGGGCTTCGAGCTGCTGCCTCCGCATCCCGCCGCGACGAGCGCGAGCACGACTGCGATCGTTCCTACGAGCACCGCCGTGCGCTGGAAACGCAGCTCTCTCGTGACCCTCACGCTCTCCCTCGCATGACGTCGTCGCTCGCCGGCAAGGCCGGCGAGCCGCAAGGTAGCAGCGATCCCCGGCGGCGCACGTTGCCGCAGGGTTCAGCGGCAGCACGGGAGCGATGCCGGAGGTGGGGGTCGAACCCACACGTCCCCGAGGGACACGGGATTTTGAGTCCCGCGCGTCTGCCAGTTCCGCCACTCCGGCCGACTCGATCGTAGCCCCCGAGCGGCCCGGCTAGGCTCTGTCGATGCGCCTCGGGGTCCTCACCGGCGGCGGCGACTGCCCCGGCCTGAACGCCGCGATACGGGCGATCGTACGCGGCCTCGACACGCACGGGCACGAGGCGGTGGGCATCCGCGAGGGCTGGCGCGGACTCGCGGAGTCCCGCGTTCTGCCGCTCGACCACTACGCCGTGGCCGGAATCCTTCCCCGGGGAGGCACGATCCTCGGAACGTCGGGCTTCGACCCGTTCCGGGAGACCGGCGGCATCGACGCGGTGCGGGAGACGACCGAGCGGATCGGGCTCGACGGCGTGGTCGCGATCGGCGGCGAGGGCACCCTCGGCACCGCCTACCGCCTCCACGCGGAGGTCGGTTTCCCGGTCGTCGGCGTGCCGAAGACGATCGACAACGACCTCGCCGGGACCGACGTCACGATCGGCTTCGACACGGCGGTGCACGTCTGCACGTCCGCGATCGACCGGCTGCACACGACCGCCGAGTCGCACAACCGCGTCATGGTCGTCGAGGTCATGGGCCGGAACACCGGCTGGATCGCGACCGCGAGTGGAGTCGCCGGAGGGGCGGACGTGATCCTCGTGCCGGAGGTGCCGACCACGCTCGAGGACATCTCCGAGCACGTCCTCGCCCGCCACGAGCGCGGGCGCGACTTCTCGATCGTTGTCGTCGCGGAGGGGTATCGCCTCGCTCGGCGGAGCGGCGAGATGGAGGAGGTCGTCGTCCAGGGAACCGACGTCTACGGCTACCAGCGGTTCGGTGGGATCGGCCGGGTCGTCGCCGACGAGGTCGCGCAGCTCACGGGTTTCGAGACCCGCGTGACCGTCCTCGGGCACGTCCAGCGGGGCGGGACGCCGACCGCACGCGATCGCTTCCTCGCGACGCGGCTCGGTCTGCGAGCAGTCGAGCTCGCAGACGCACGAACGTGGGGACGGATGGCCGCAGTGACCGGGAACGAGATCGCCGACGTCTCGCTCGAGGTCGCGACGTCCACCCGCCGTGCGGTACCGGCGGGGTGGCTCGAAGCCATCCGGCTCGTCGCCTGACTCAGACCTGCGGCGGCTCGGTCCCGACGAGCATCGCGACGTCGCGCGGTGCGACAAGGACCGCGTCCACGCCAGCTCGCTCGAGCTCTGCCACGTCCTCCGCCGTCGCGTCGTGCAGCTCGGCGATCGCGAGCTTCCCCGCCGGCACGTCGTGGAGGAGTGCGAGGAGGGCGTCGAGAGGGTACTGCTCGTCGTCCGGCTCGGCCGAGAGCAGGAACACCTCGGGATCGAGCTGGTCGAGCGCGTGCTCGAGGTCGCCGGAACGCGAGACACGAACGACGCACTCGAGGCCGAGGCTCGTTCCTTCGTCCCAGGCGGCTCGGTCGACGGCGACGACGACCGCGTCCGCGGCCACGCCGCTCGCGTCGATCAGGCCCCCGACGTAGAGGAGCGGAAGCTGGGAGGAGACGCGGACGGCGTTCGCCCCCCGCCGAGCCACGAGCCCGTCGGCGCCTTGCCGCTCCGCCTTCTCTGCGGACGCGCTGTCGTCCACCTCCACGAGGATCGAGATACCGTCGCCCTCGGCGATCGCCTGGCTGAGCCTGCTCACCGGTCGGGATGCTACTTCGCGCCGGCCCGGTTGCCGCAAACCGGATCGCGCCAGGATCGTCATTGTTGAGTCGATGAGGCTCGTCGCAGCCGCCGGGATCGCGCTTCTCGTGCTCGCGAGCGCCGCCGGCGCGCGCACGATCTCGGGCACGCCGGGGCGGGACGTCCTCCTGGGAACGGCTCGCGCCGACCAGATCGACGGCAAGAGCGGCGCCGATCGCATCTTCGGGCGCGGAGGTGCGGACGTGCTCGTAGGCGGCCCCGGCGCCGACCTCCTCGACGGCGGTCCCGGCGCGGATCGGATCGCCGCCGAGTACGACGGCGGGAGGGACACAGTTCGCTGCGGCGCGGGCGCCGACGTCGTCACCGCCGACCCGCTCGACCGCGTCGCCGCCGACTGCGAGCTCGTCAGCCGCCGGATCTCGAGCGATCCGTACGGCAACCCCCAGAGTCAGCACGAGACCGAGGTCGAGCCCGACAGCCTCACCGTCGGGAACACGACCGTCGCTGCATTCCAGGTCGGGCGGCGCTTCGACGGTGGCGCAGCGAACATCGGATTCGCCCGGTCACTCGACGGCGGCCGCACGTGGCGGAGCGGCTTCCTTCCGTCGCTCGCGAACGCGAGCAGCCCGCCCGGGCCGAACGTGCTCGTGAGCGACACCGTGGTCGCACACGACGGAGTGCATGGCGTGTGGCTGATCGCCGTCCTCGCGATCGAGGGCGACGTCACGCGCCTGACGGTGAGTCGCTCGGCGGACGGACTCTCCTGGGGTGCACCGGTCGTCGCGGCCGAGGCGCAGGCGGGGACCGGAAGCGGTGAAGCGGGCGAGGACGAGAGCATCGCCTTCGACAAGAACTGGATCACGTGCGACAACGGCGCTGCGAGCCCGTTCCGCGGCCGCTGCTACCTCGCGTACACGGACACGCTCCGCGAGGACGCGCTCGGAGTGCTCACGTCCGACGACGGCGGGGTCACTTGGTCGACTCCGGTCGAGGCGCCCGTCGACGACATCGTCGGCGCGTTTCCCGTGATCCAGCCCAATGGCGGGCTCGTCGTCCCGTTCCTCTGGCACGGAGACTCGGTCGGCGTCGTGTCCTCGTCCGACGGCGGAAAGACGTTCGGGGCGCCGGTCACGGTGGCGACGGTCTCGGCCAAGAGCACCCCGGGGCTCCGCTTCTTCCCTCTCCCCTCGGCAGCGGTCGACCGAACCGGCCGGGTCTGGATCGCGTGGCACGACTGTCGCTCGAGCCCGGGCTGCGGGGTGAACGACGTCGTCCTGGCGACGTCCGACGGCTCCGGCGGCTGGATCGCGCCCGTCGCCGTCACCAGGGGCCGAAACGCGGTGCTGCCCGCGATCGGGATCCAGCCGACGAGCGGCCGGGTGGCGATCGCGTACTACACCGTGAGCCCGGCAGGGATCGACGCGGAGCTCGTCGAGTCCCAGGTCGGGAGCGCTGGGTTCGGGCCGCCGCGGCGGCTGTCCGCGCGCACGATGTCGCGGTCCTGGCTCCCGAACACCGTGTCTGGCCGGATGCTCGCGGACTACATCTCGGTGGACTTCGCGGGCTCGCGGCCGCTCGTCGTCTGGGCATTGGCGTCACCGCCCGTCGGCACGAGCTTCCGCCAGGCGATCTACGCGACGCGCGGCTAGCGGCTCTCGCCGCCCGACTCGGCCCGAGTCGGGTGCCGCTCGAGCCAGTCCGCAACGAGCGAAGTCGTCTCCTCGAGAGCGTCTGCCAGAAGGTCGTGACCACTCTCGATCGTCACGATCTCCGCCCGCGGCACGACCGCTCGGAACGCCTCGGTCTCCGCGGCCGCGTCGTTCCTCGACGCCAAGACGAGCAGGATCGGAAGATCGAGCTCACCGAGCGCCTCGTGCGTGGAGCTCGGCTGCTCCTGGACCAGTCCGTGCCACGCAGCAGCGGCCGCTCTGGGGTCGGAGCGGGCGACGACCACGCCTCCTTCCTCGTGCATGCCCGCACGAAGCTGCTCTTCGAGAGCCGGCCTCCAACTCGGACGGGACTCGCGGGCGTCCTGGAGGAACGCGTCCCAACTCTCGAACCGATAGCGGACGTGCTGGTCGCCGATCTCGGCGAGCACACCGTCGAGCTTCTCGTCCGGGTCGCCGGGGATGTCGGTGTGCCCCGCGTCGAGCAGCACGAGCGCCTCGAGCCGATCGGCGTGACGAGCAGCGAGATGGACACCGATCGATGCCCCCCAAGACCAGCCGACGTAGGAGAAGCGATCGAGTCCGACCGAATCGGCGAGCAGCGCGACGAGATCAGCGAGCCGCCTGGGTCGATACCCCTCCGGATCGGCGAGCGACGGCGAATCGGCCACGCCGGGCGCGGCGATCGACAGCACTCGGAACCCACGGTCGGACCAGAACGGCCCCGCCTCGTTCAGCTGCAACGCCCCGAAGGGATTGAGCCCGTGCCAGAAGACGAGGGGCCTCCCGGTCGACGGACCCCACTCCCGCACGACGACGTCCGTATCGCCTCCAGACAGCGTCAGAACACGCATCGCGCCTCCACTCGACGACAAGAAGAACGCGGCCGGCGGCCGCGCGACGGCGACTGTACCCGCCGGAGGTCGAAAGTCAAATCAGCCGCAGCTCGCGGGTTCCGGCGCCCTGGCAGGCCGTCAGCGCTCAGAGGCCGATCGGGTGCCAGACCGTCTTCAGCTCGAGGAAGCCCTCGATCTCCCACGGGCTCTGCGCGGCGGCCGACGACGCGACGA
>CAWKEV010000021.1:0-6098 GCA_963848725.1 uncultured Actinomycetes bacterium
TAGGCCGGCCGCGGATCCCGGCGCGCTTCCTGGGAACGTCTGCAGGCAGGCCTCCTTGGAGGTTGCCGATGTCACCGCCAGAACCAAGGAGGACACCGGGGTGAGATCGCCGCCAAAGGCGAGGACCTGACGCACGGTCGCGTGCTCACTACCCAGGGTGACTACGACGAGGTTCAGCAGATCTAGGACACGTAGCAGACGCTATCCCAATACTGGGCATCGGCTCCTTTGTTTTGTACCTTCCACTGGTAACTCACGCGCCGACGTCTCGGCTTGGAGCGGCGTCGCGCAGTGCGAGCAGAAGCGCGCGTCGTCCGCGTTCTCGCGGCCACACGACGGGCAGACCCGCATCCGCAGAGGATAGGACGGCGCTCTAGCCTTCGCACATGTCCCCGCAGCGGCGCACCGCGCTCGTCTCGGTCGGCGCGGCCTGCCTGCTGATCGCGATCAAGCTCGCGGCCGGGCTCGGGAGCGGGAGCCTCGGGCTCCTGGCCGAGGCCGCGCACTCCGGCACCGACCTCGCTGCCGCGCTGCTCACGTTCTTCGCGATCTCGGTCGCCGGCCGCCCGGCCGACGAGAGCCACCCGTTCGGGCATGGGAAGGCCGAGAACCTCGCGGCGCTCGGCGAGGGTGGGTTCCTGATGCTCGTGAGCCTCGCGATCGCGGTCTCGGCGATTCTCCGCCTGACCGGGGCGATCGACTACCAGCTCGACGTCACGGCCTGGACCTTCGCCGCCGTCGGCCTCGTCATCGTGATCGACGCCTCGAGGACAGCGGTCTCCTACCGGGTCGCCCGCAGGCACCGGAGCGAGGCGCTCCTGGCCAGCTCGCTTCACTTCGGGAGCGACCTCGTCGGGACGCTCGCTGTTCTGGTCGGGCTCGTCGCGGCGGCGCTCGGACACCCGGCGTGGGACGCGATCGCGGCGCTCTTCGTCGCCCTGCTCGTCATCTCGGCAGCGGCCAGGCTCGTTCGCCGCAACGTCGACCCGCTCATGGATCAGGCACCTGCGAGTGCCGAGGAGGATGCGCGACGCGCGATCGCTGCGCTCGATCCGCCGGTCGAGCTGCGACGGCTGCGAATGCGTCGTTCGGGCGCCGGGTACTTCGCCGACGTCGACATCGTGGTCCCCCCCGGGGCCGTGGTCGGGCAGGGCCACGCCGCCGCAGACCTCGTCGAGCGGGCACTCCACTCGGTCTTTCCCGATTCCGACGTGGTCGTGCACGTCGAGCCTCGGGGGCCCGAAGGGGACGTCCGCGAGCGCGTTCTCGCCGCCGCGCTCGGCGTCTCCCACGTGCGCGAGATCCACAACCTGGCCGTGCTCGAGGTGAACGGCCGGACGGAAGTGTCCCTGCACCTGAAGCTGCCCGGTGAGCTCACGCTCGACCGGGCGCACGAGATCGCCGAGTCGGTCGAGGATGCGATCCTGCGCTCGGTCCCGGAGGTCGAGGACGTGCGCACGCACCTCGAGCCGCTTGCCCGAGAAGCCGCGGGCGAGGAGGTCGCGGTCGATCCGGCCGCGGTCGAGGCGGCGGTACGCGCGGAGACGGGCGCGCTCCCGCGCGAGCTCCGGTTCGTGCGGACGGACGACGGCCTCGTCGCGTTCCTCACGCTCGGGCTCGCCGGTGACGACACGCTCGCCGACGCCCACGCCCGAGCGAGCGCGGTGGAGGAGCGCGTCCGCTCTGCCGTCCCGGGGATCGCCGAGGTCGTGGTACATACCGAGCCGTGACGACCCGCTCGCGGCCGGCCGCCTCGTGAAGCTGTGCATGTTCCATCCCGTCGACCACCCGCTCGAGCGCGGCTGGGTCGGACGGGTCGACGGCGATCGCGTGGTCCAGCTCGCAGCGCAGACGCTGCAGGCCTTCTTCACGGGCGGCGGCACCGCCAGAGAGCACGCCGTGTATCCGCTCGCCGGCGTCCGCCTGCTCGCTCCGGTCCTGTATCCGCCTGCCGTGCGCGTGTTCGCCAACCGGTCGACGTTCGAGTTCGCGAATCCGGCCGCGATCGTCGGACCGGACGCCGAGATCCCGGTGCGGGGCGATTCGGTCGCGCTCGACCCGCGCATTGCGGCGGTCATCGGCGCCGATGCACAGATCGCGGGCTTCACCGGCTTCGCCGACTGGCGCCGAGGGCCGGCGGCGCCGCCCAAGGACCGCGATTTCGCCCTCGGCCTCGGGCCGCTCCTCGTCACTCCAGACGAGCTGTCGGGGGTTCCGGAGATCGTCGTCCATGTAGATGGCGACAACCGCTGGTTCGGATCCGGAGAGTTCGCAACGGTGCGGTCGACGTTCGATTGGGAGGCGGCGCGTTCCCTCGCTGCCGACGGAACTTTGCTCCGTCCGGGCGATCTCCTCGCCGGTCCGATTCCGGGCACGGTGGACCCCATCGCCGCCGGCTCGGAGGTCGAGATCCAGTTCGAAACGATCGGAACCCTCCGCCAGTCGGTGCAACCGCTGATCGAGCCGGCTTGAGAGTCGTCCTCGACTGGGACGGCACGGTCACCGAGGTGGACGGGCTCCACCTCGTGCTGCTCGAGTTCGGCGACCAGGGCGCCTACGCCGAGCACGAGGCCCGGCTGGGGCACGAGCTGACGCTCCACGAGGTCATCGCCGGCGAGTTCCTGACGGTCGGTGCTCCACTGCCCGAGGTGGCAGCCTGGTTGCGGGAGCACGCGCGCCTGCGGCCGGGCTTCGGCGAGTTCGTACGGGCACACGATCCGCTCATCGTCTCGAGCGGGTTCCACGAGCTGATCGAGCCCGTCCTCGAGCGCGAGGGCCTCGAGCTCGAGGTCGTCGCCAACCGGCTCGACCCGAGGCCCGACGGGTGGCGTGTCCGCTTCCGCAACGACCGGCCGTGCCGCGTGTGCGGGGAGCCGTGCAAGCGCGCGGACGTCGGTGAGATCCGGCCTTTCCTCTACGTCGGAGACGGGTTCTCGGACCGGTGCGTCGCCCGCGCGGCCGATCGCGTGTTCGCGCGGGACGGGCTTGCCGAGTACCTCGCCGCGGAGCGGGTTCCATTCGAGCCGTTCGAGGACTTCGATCAGCTCGCGCGTGTGCTCTGAGGTGCTTCTCGCGATCCCCGAGCCGTACGACTTCGAGCTCTCGACCGCGCGCTTTCGCGACTACGGCACCGACGGGGCGACCGTATGGCACGACGGCGAGCTCCGGCGGGTGGTCCGGGGCAGGGAGGTGCGGATCGTGGCGGCGCCCGGCGGGGTGAGCGTCGAGCCCGCCGACGGCCCGATCGTCGACGAGGTCGGCTGCCTGCTCGGCCTGCCGTTCGACCTCGAGCCGTTCCACGCCTGGGCCGCCTCGGAGCCGGTGCTCGGGCCGATCGCCCGCGACCATCTCGGCCTCCGGCCGACCCTCCATCCCTCGGCGTTCGAGGCCCTCGTCGTGGCGGTCACGACACAGCAGATCTCGCTGCGCGCAGCCGCGGCCATCCGCGGTCGTTTCGTCGCCCGCTACGGCGTCCGGCACGACGTCGCGTGGGAGTTCCCTTCACGCGAGCGCGTTGCCGGGATCGATCCGCTCGAGCTCCCGGAGATCGGCTTTTCGCGGAGCAAGGCGGCGTACGTCGTCGGCCTCGCCCGCTCCGACATCGACCTCGACTCGCTCTCGACGCTGCCCGACGACGACGTGGTAGCCACGCTGACCGCGCTGCCGGGGATCGGCCGCTGGACCGCCGACTGGTTCCTCGCGCGGCACCTCGCTCGTCCCGGCGCGTGGCCGGCGGGCGACCTCGGCGTGCGGAAGGCGGTCTCCGCGTTCTACGCTCCCGGCCGTTCGCTCTCGATCGAGGAGGTCCGGCTGATGGGTCCACGCTTCGCGCCGTTCCAGAACCTGGCAGCGCACTTCCTGCTCGCCGGCCTGAGGATGAACGGGTGAGCACGCCCGCCGTCAGGCGCGCGGGCCCAGGCGACCTCGACGCCGTCTCGGCGCTCTATCGGGAGTTCGCGCTCGAGGTTCCACCGGCGCCGTACGAGACGGTCGAGGACGAGCTCCGCGAGGTCGCGGAGATCCTCGAGGGAGAGGTCGCGGTCCTCGCCGAGGACGGCGACGGCGTACCCGTCGGCTTCGTGCTCGCGCGCTCTCGAGCACCGGGGTACGGGCGGGTCACCGACCTCTACGTCGTTCCGGCCGCGCGGCGAGCCGGGATCGCGACGGAGCTGATGCGCGAGGTCGTCGCTGCGTTCGGCGAGCTCGGGATCGAGCACCTCGACCTCGACGTGCGCCCGTCGAATCCGGTTGCGCACACCCTGTACGCCAGGTGGGGGCTGCGTGAGGAGCTCGTCGTGATGACGACGACGCTCGCCGAACTCGATGCCAGGCTGGGGCGCAACGTGGCACCGTCGTTCGGCTCGGCCCACATTCAGTCGGACGACCTGACGGCCGTCGAGACCGCCGTTCGCCAGTTCGTACCGCGGCTCTCGGGCGACTCGCGCGGATCCGTGATCGCCCCACCGCGGAACGGCTGGATCGCGGTCTACGACGACGTCTGCGACCGCGAGCCGGAGATGCTCCAGCGCCTGACCCGCGAGCTTTCGGACCGGATGGGCGCCGTCTCGGTCCAGCTCGGCGTCGAGCGCGAGGACGCCGTGCGGATGATCCTCTTCGAACACGGACGTGTCGTCGACGAATACCTCTCGCTGCCCGAGTACTACGGGCCGCTGCCCCCCGGCGACGTCGTCGGGCTCGAAGCGAACCCGACCGTCGTCGCACGGCTCACCGGAGCAGACCCGGCGGCGGTCCGCCGCATCGCCCGCACCGCATCGTCCCGCGACGAGCTGCCGCCGCCGCGGGAGCTCCTCGCGGCCCTGGCGCAGGCGCTGGGGATCGAGGGTGCGGAGCACGGCTGGCAGGACGCGCCCGATCTCGACGGGGCTGTCAGGATCGACCGCTCATGATGGTCGTCTTCCTCCACGCGTGGCCCGAGGACGAGCGGATGTGGTATCCGCAGCTTCCCATCGTCCGCGACCTCGGGTTCAAGGAGTTCAGCCCGAACCTGTACGGGCGGGGCTCCTCGATCGACGGCTGGGCTGCGCAGCTGCTCGGGGAGATCCACGAGTCGTTCGTCGTCGTCGGCGCCTCGATGGGCGGCTACTGCGCGCTCGCTCTCGCCCGACGAGCGCCGGAGCGCGTGGTCGGGATGGTGCTCGCGGGCGCGAGGGTGGCTGCGGACGACATCATCCGCCGCCGCTTCCGTGAGGAGCAGATCTCGAGGCTCCGAACAAAGGGTCTCCCGCCGGAGCTCGAGGACTCGACGGTGCCCGCCGAGCACCTGGCGGCCGCCCAGGAGGCGATGCGCGACCGTATGGACCTGACGGGGATCGCAGCGTCCTTCGGCGGGCCGCTCCTCGTCTGCGTCGGCGACGAGGACGCGATCATGTCCGTCGAAGAGGGCAGCGAGATCGCCGATTCGGCGCTTGTCGGCAGGCTCGAGGTGTTCGAGGGCGCCGGGCACTTCCTCACCCTCGACCAGCCGGACCGCTTCAACGAGGTGCTGAAGGACTACCTCGCTCAGTGGGCGACGTGACGCTGGACGAGCTGCGTCACAGGCTGGGCGACGAGAGCCTCTTCCTCCTCGACGTCCGCACGCCGCGGGAGTTCGACGGTACCGCGCCGACGCCGTGCGACGCCCGGCACGGGCACATCCCCGGCGCGCGGAACCTCCCCCTCGAGCGGTTGCTGGACGCACGCTCCGCGGAAGACGTGCGCGCGCTCGTCGCTGCTCCCGAGGGTGCAGAGGTCGTCGCCTACTGCCACAGCGGGAGTCGCTCGGAGTTCGCGGCACAAGTGCTCCGGGCGGCCGGCTACGAGGCGCGGAACTACGTCGGCTCCTGGCACGAGTGGTCGCACGACCCGTCGCTCCCGGCTGAGTAGTGCGCAAGACCGCCGAGTCCGCTAGCGCGGACTCGGCGGTCGCGCGGAAAGATCCCTGAAGACGGCGGCTTCGCCGCCTTGTCGTTCCGTCTTGCACAGCGCTCTCTGATTCCCGGGAGCGGCGATCCGCTCGCGCGGACTGTCGGTCGCGCGGAAAGATCCCTGAAGACGGCGGCTTTGCCGCCTTGTCGTTCCGTCTTGCACAGCGCTCTCTG
>CAWKEV010000022.1:0-130689 GCA_963848725.1 uncultured Actinomycetes bacterium
CCTCAGTTGTCGAGCCGGTCAGCGACCCGGTGCAGGCTGCTCGCGAGCCGGTGACGGGCCAGGGGCGGCGCTGTCCGGGGATCCGGGTCCGGTCGGCTGCTGCGATCCGGTCGGCGATGCGCTGGGTGGCGATCTCTCGCGTGGCGTAGCTGCTGTACTAAGTCATTGCGGTTGTTCCTCTCCTCCAGGTAGATGTCGCCGCTGACGGTCTTCGCGCGCAGCTCGACGTAGTCCTGTCCCTCGCTCGGCTCGCCGGTGCCCGCGATGCTGGAGCGGACGGCGCCGCTCATGCTGGTGATGTCCGTCCGAGAACGGGTACGCCGGCGGGCACGCCGACCCTGATGTCGCCGGACACGTTCTTGGCGTTGATGCGCCCCTTGTCGGCCTTGTCGACGACGAGGTCGCCGGACGCGCTGTTGAGGGACAGGTCCTGCGCGGAGTCGTGCACCCGCGTGCTGCCGGAGCCGGACTTGACCTTGATCGGTGCGGTGGCGACGTGAACGGACCCCTAGTCGCCGGAGCCGGTCGAGATCTCGGCGGGCCCGTCGAGCCGGGCGACGTACACGTCTCCTGAGCCGCACTTGACGCGCAGGGCACCGCTGACCGTGCGTCCGCGCCGCCGCCGCCGCCGCCGCCGCCGCCGCCCAGCGGGCGGCGCTCACCAGTTCGAGTGGCAGGCATCAGCTTCGTGACCGCCAAGGACCCCGTCACCCACCTCGGAGAGGAGGCCGCCGAGCAACGGCTGCGCTCGATGCCATCGGCTCGGGCGCGTTCGACCTCGGGATCGAGCGTCCCGACGGCGTTCTCGACAGCGTCGCCGTCGACTCCCGCCCGCTCGAGCTCGTGTCGATGAAGCGCGTCCCCGGATCCTCGGGCTGCGAGCGAGGCGATTCTCCGCAAAGCGGCGATCGTCGAGGATCCCGGTGCGCGCGAGGGATTCGAAGGCGGCATCGCAGGCTGCGGACGGTAGCCCCTTCTCCTCGAGCCGGCGCGCGAAGGTCGTGGGCGCTCAGATCCCGGATACGAAGCACCCGCTGGGCCGCATCGAAGCGCCGCCTGCGCGGCGGGATCCTGCTCCACGGCCTATGCGTCGACCGTGACCGGCTCCGGCTCCGGCTCGGCCTCGAGGTCGGCTACGTCCACCTGCCGCTCCAGCGCAGCGGCCGAGGGGAGCAGGCGGGCGGAGTACGTTGGTCCTCCCGCCGCTTCCGCCTGGATCGCGACGAGGATCTGCTGGACGATGTCGGGGTTCTCGGTGAGGAAGGCCGTGGCGTTCTGCCGTCCCTGACCGAGCCGCTCGTCTCCGAAGCTGAAATAGGAGCCTGCCTTCCTGGACGATCTTCCGCTCGAGGCCGACGTCGAGCACCGTCCCCTCCCAGGGGATCCCGGCGCCGTAGACGATGTCGAACTCTGCCTGCCTTGAAGGGCGGCGCTACCTTGTTCTTGGCGACCTTGACCCGCACGCGGTTGCCGATCGCCTCGGCGCCATCCTTGATGGTCTCGATCCTGCGGATGTCGAGTCGCACCGAGGCGTAGAACTTGAAGCGCTCGGCCGCCCGGCGTCGTCTCCGGGTTCCCGAACATGACGCCGATCTTCTCCCGGAGCTGGTTCGTGAAGATGCAGATCGTGTCAGTGCGGTTGAGCGTGCCGGCGAGCTCCTGAAGCGCCTGGCTCATGAGCCGCGCCTGGAGACCGACGTGGTGCATCCCCCATCTCCCCCTGATCTCGGCCTTCGGAACGAGGGCGGGCGACGGAGTCGATCGCAACGACGTCGAGCGCGCTCGGAAGCGAATGAGGAAGCTCGGTGACTCGAGCGCTGTGCTTTCCCTGCCGTCGGGCTGGAGACTGGGAGGAGCTGGTCGATGTCCACGCCGATGCGCCGTGCGTATGCGGGGGTCGATTGCGTCTGCTCGGCGTCGATGAACGCGCAGAATGCCTCCTCGGCGCTGCGCCTCGGCCATGACGTGGTACACGAGCGTCGTCTTCTTCCGAAGCCTCGGGCCCGAAGATCTCCACGACGCGGCCGGCGCGGCAGCCCGCCGATCCCGAGCGCCATGTTCGAGCGCGAGCGACCCTGGTCTGAAGACCGCGCCCACCGCCTACCTCGGACGATCCAGGCTCAATCCGCATGACTCGATCCCCTTGCCGAACTGACGCTCGATCTGTCCGAGCGTGACGTCGAGCGCTTCTTCGCGATTCATCGGGTCACCCTCCCGCCTGACGACATCTCACTGAACGTACTCCCGGCCAACACCATCACATCCCGAGCGAGCATCTTTCGAGGACCTCGTACCGCGCACCCGTCGGGTGCAGACGTGAAAGCAAAGCAGCCGCTCCGGACGGGCAGCGAACGGCGCGATCTCCGGCAGGGGCGGAGACAGTCGCGGCCGCACGTGGAACCGCAGCACCGTGACGTGCGCAAGCCACGGTCGCGCCTCGCGCTCGTACACGCCGAGGGACTCGAGGCCTGCGGCAACGCCCCGCGAGACGTGTCGCCTCTCCGCTCGGGCCCGGCGGACCAGCATCGTGACGGAGAGCGTCTCGCGGGAGCGATGGGCCGCGAACGTGAACGGGCAGCTGCTGCTACCGTGCACTCGCGGAGCACGCCGACGATGGTCCGAGCTCGCGGCTCGGTCGAGAACCGAGGAAGGCGAGCGGTGACGTGAAAGCTGTCGAGACGTCTCGCCCGATCGAGATGCCGCCTCCCCCACGCCGCGAGCTCGAACTCGACCTCGGCGGGGAGGAGGAGCGCGAGGAAGAAGCTGATGCCGTGGACCTCCGACGACGGTAGCGTCTGCGTCCACACTGGCGCGTGTCGACTCCGCGTCAAGACGGCGCCGGCTGCGATCGCCCGCGGCGACCTCGGGGCCGAGCGCTCGAGCAGGGTGGCGGACGAGGGTGGTAGCGCTCCGGCGGCAGCCCGCCGGCGCACCATCTCCCTGTCCCGGGGAGTCGAACTCGCGCGCAGCTTCGAAGTCCGCCGAGGACGCGTGCAGGTAGACGAGCCCGACCGGCTTCTCCGACGTGCCGCCGTTCGGACCGGCGATGCCCGTCACGGCGACGCCGACGTCCACGCCGAGCCGCTCCCGTACGCCGAGCGTCAGCGCCCGGGCGACCTCGGCCGATACGGCGCCGTGACGCTCGAGCAGCTCGGGCGAAACATCGAGCTCGGCCACCTTGACGGCGTTCGAGTACGCGACCACGCCACCCCGGAACACGTCGCTCGACCCCGACACACCGTCAGCCGCGCCGCGACGAGACCGCCCGTGCACGACTCCGCGGTTCCGAGCGTCAGCCCGCGGGCGCGGCAGATGTCGAGGACGATCTCGGCGATCGAGCGCTCGTCCTCGCTGAATAGGTATCGGGCAAGCGACGTGCGGAGGGACGCCGCGAGCTCCTCTGCACGCTCCTCGGCTCCCTCCTCGACCACGAGATCGACGTGGATCTCGAACTCGCGAGCGCAGATCGTGGCCTCGACCCCGTCGCCGTCGCCACCGCTCTCCGCGAGCGCCTCGGCGACCGCCGACTCCGGCGTCCCGTAGAAGCGGAGCACGACGCGACCGCGCTCCGGCGCCTGCGCCAGGACACGGGACACTGGCTCCGACTCGACGGCGCGCGGCCATAGGCGTCGGAGCTCGCGCGGCGGACCGGGGAGCGAGACGACGACGCACTCGCCGAGATCGAGCACGACTCCCGGGGCGGTGCCGGCGAGACCGAGCGAGAGCCCTCCCTCGGGGAGCGTCGCCTGCTTCCGAACGCCTGGAGCGAACTCCGTGTACGGCCTGCCGAGACGATCCGCGATAGTCCGCGAGACGTCCTCGATCTCTCGTTCGAGAGCGGTGTCGACGACGAGCGGCCGGCCGGCTACCCGTGCGATCGACTCGATCGTCCGGTCGTCGTGCGTGGGGCCGAGCCCACCGGAGACGAGGCAGAGATCGGCGCGATAGCCCTCCGAGAGCGCGCGCTCGAGGTCGTCGGGCCTGTCTCCGACGATGGTGATGCGCTCGGGCTCGACGCCGAGCTTGAGCACCTCCGCCGCCAGGAACGGCCCGTTCTTGTCGTCGCGGTCACCGCGGACGAGCTCGCTGCCCGTCACGACGATCGCGGCTCGCGGGCGGCGACTTCGATTCAAGAGGCCGCGGGGACGACGCGGTGCGGGCGAACGACGAACACCGTCCCGTGCGGGAGGGCGACCTGCTCTCCGTTCACGCGCACCGAGACGTTCCGCGGCTTGGCGAGCGCGAGCTGCAGGCGACTGCCGGTGAAGGTCTTCGCCTGTCCCCGCTCGAGCGTCCCGCTGTACAGCAGCTTTCCGGTGCCCGACCGCATCCGGACCTCCATCCACGAGCTCCCGGTCGTCGCGCTGACGACGAGCTTCGCGCGGGCAGCCGACGACCCCTGCGGGGCCTGCTGGGGAGCCAGGCCGGGCACCGCCTCGCCCTCCGGGCCACCGAAACGCCACGCGGCGATCACGAGCGCGGTCACGATCGCGATCGCGAGCAGCGCCGCGACGGCGATCCGCGACTCGCGGCCGACGTGATTGCGTCGGGGCGCCGGCGTGCGGCGAGCACGGATGGGTGCGGGCGCGTCCTCGTCGACGGCGAACCGCGTCTGGTACTCGTCCACGAACGGCTGTCCGTCGAGCCCGAGCGCCTCGGCATACGAGCGCAGGAAGCCGCGCACGTACGTCGGCGCGGGCAGGATGTCGAAACGCTCGTCCTCGAGCGCGCGCAGGTACTTCGGACGGATCTTCGTCCGCTCCTCGAGCTCCGGGAAGTCGAGTCCCTGACGCGTTCGGGCCTCGCGCAGGCTGGATCCGATGTCGAACACGCGCGGGACAGTGTAGTGCCGAACCGCGAGTCGCCCCCGAACGGCGGCGGAGGACCCTCAGTTGCGCGTGCCGACGTACTCGAGGAGCCCGAAGACAGCGAACGCGACGATGGTCGCGGACGCCATGCAGATGCCGACGATGCCGAGCACCCTCCCCGCGCGCGCCATTCCCGCCCCTCCCCCGCGCCCGAGGAGGACGGCGTTTCGGCGCCGCGCGCGGCGGGCGAGCACGATCGCGAGGATCCCGAGGCACGCCGCCACCGGAATCCCGATCCAGGTGTCGCGCAGCTCGTAGGCGCCGACGAACCGCGTCGAATAGACGGCGAGGGGCATCGCCACGACCGACACGATGCCTGCCAGGAGCGACCAGACGGCCGCGCCGTTCCGCACCGCGACCGCGCTACTGCTTGATGTACGGCTTGCCATCCGCAGCCGGCGGGATCGAGCGACCGATGACGCCGGCGACCGCGACGATCGTGAGGACGTAGGGAAGAGCGTTGAAGAGGAGTGGCGCGTAGCTTCCCTCCGCGAAGTACGCCGGGATGCGATCGGCGAGAGCGCTCGAGAAGCCGAACAGGAGACAGGCAGCGAACGCACCGAACGGCCGCCAGTTCCCGAAGATGAGCGCCGCCAGCGCGATGAACCCACGCCCGCCCGTGATGTTCTGGTCGAAGAGGTTCACGACGCCGAGCGAGAGGTAGGCGCCCCCCATCGCGGCGAGCGCGCCCGACGCGACGACGCACCCGTAGCGGATCCCGTAGACGGAGATCCCCACGGTCTCGGCGGCGCGGGGATGCTCGCCGACGGAGCGGATCCGCAGGCCGATGGTCGTCTTGAAGATGACGAAGTACGAGAGCACGAGGACGACGAAGCTGAGCCAGATCATCAGGTTCAGCGAGCCGAACGCGTCGCCGAAGAACGGGAGGTCCTTGAACCAGGGGATGGTGACGTCGGGGATCCCCGGGACCGTCGTCGGCGTGCCGGTGTCCCCGTAGATGTCCACGAAGAGGTACCCCGTGATGCCGAGCGCGAGGAAGTTGATCGCGGTCCCGATGACGATCTGGTCGGCGCGGAGGTGGATGCAGAAGAACCCGTGCAGGAGCGCGAGCAGCGCCCCCGACGCCATCGCGATCAGGAGGCCGAGGATCCACGAGTCTGTCACGTCCGCCCCCCAGATCCCGAAGAACGCCCCCATCAGCATGTCTCCCTCGAGGCCGATGTTCACGACGCCGGAGCGCTCGGAGAAGAGCCCGCCGATGGCGGCGAACGTCAGCGGCGTCGCGTAGCGCAGGGTCGCGGCGATCAGCGCCGACCAGACGAACACGAGGTCGAGATGTTCGGTGCTCGAGCGGGTGGCGAGCATCCCGAGCGACATCCCCGCGAGACTCACGATGACGGCGCCGAGGCCCGCGCGGGTCTCGCCGCGGGTCGTCCCCAGATGCCCGCCGCGACCCCGAGGAACCCCACGCCGAGCGGCCACCGATCGTCCCCGCCGCGATCGGCGGGAGCCCGAGGAAGACCGCGAAGACGCCGAGCGCGATTCCCGCGATGGCGATCGAGCGCGGCTCGGCGAGGCGTGAGAGCCACGTGCGGCCGGTCGGCTCTGCGTGCGCGGATCACGTCGTCGCCTCCGCGAGCTGATGGCGCTTCGCCGCAGCTTCTTCCGCGCGTTCCAGACGTAGAGCACGAGCACGTCCGCGCCGACGAACAGGACGACGAGCCCTTGGATCAGGAGCGTCAGGTTGTCCGCCAGCTCGGGACGGAAGATCGACGGATCGAGGTTTCGCGTCGAGGTCCCGGTGAGGAGCGCGCCGAAGAGGAGCGCAGCGAACCCGACCCCGACGGCACGGTTCCTCCCGAGGAGCGCGACCGCGATCCCGATGAAGCCGATAGACGAGGTCTGGACGTCGTTGACCGCGATCCGGAACTGCCAGCCGAGCACGTCGATCGCTCCTGCGAGGCCGGCGAACATGCCGGCGATCGCCATCGCCAGGAAGTAGTTCCGCGCGGACCGCTGATCCCTCCGTACCGTGCGGCCTCCGGGTTGAAGCCGACTGCCGCGCACCTGGTAGCCGAGGGTCGTGCGGCTCGAGGATGAGCCAGTACACGACGAGCGCCCCGATCGCGATGAACAGGCCGACGTGGAGGCCCTGGAGCACCGGGTTCCCCCAGAACACGTACAGCCGCGCCGACGTCGACCACGTCGTTCGAGACGGGCACCGACTCCTGGCTCGGAACGGTGTTCTGGAGCGGGCCGCCGAGCCGAACAGGTAAGACCCGAGCCAGAACACGATCCAGTTCAACATGATCGTGACGATCACCTCGTGCGCCCCGAGCGTCGCCTTCAAGAAGCCGGCGATGCCGGCGAGGAAGGCTCCGGCAAGGCACCCCACCACCAATGCCAGGAGGATGTGCACGAGCCCGGGGAGCCCCGGGAGCGAAGAGCCGATCCAGACTCCTGCGATCGCACCGAACATGTACATGACCCTGGCCGCCGATGTTCAACAGGCCGCAGCGAAACGCGAACGCAACCGCCAGGCCGGTGAGGATCAGCGTCGTCGTCAAGACGAGCGTCGTCTGCAGGTTGTAGGCCTCGTGGGACTGGAAGCTGTTCGTGTTCCAGGGGAACCACACCCTGCTGCCGGTGAACGGCACCCCGATCGTGTACGAGCCGACGTGGAAGAACCAGGCGAGGCCCGTTCCGTCGAAGATCGCGCGGTACGTGGACAACGGATTCGAGCCCGTCGTCAGGAGCACGACGAGCCCGCCGATGACGAAGGCCAGGAGCGTGGTGACGAGCGCCGTGACGAGCCCGCCGGCGCGCTGGAGGCCGGCCAGGCGCTGTGCCGCCCCCTAGGTGGTGCCCGCGTCCTCGGGGAGCGTCGGGCCGGTGCTCACGCGGCGGCCTCATCCTTTCTCCGCCGAGCATGGCGAACCCGAGCTCCTCTTCGGCGACGTCCGGCGGATACTCGGCGACGACCCGTCCTTCGTACATCACGAGGACCCGGTCGGAGAGCGAGAGGATCTCGTCGAAGCTCGGTGAGACGAGCAGGATCGCGCGCCCTTCGTCTCGCTCCTCGATCAGACGGCGGTGCACGAACTCGATCGCTCCGACGTCGAGCCCCCTCGTCGGCTGCGCGGCGATCAGGACCCGCGGATCGAGATCGACCTCCCGTGCGACGACCACCTTCTGCTGATCGCCGCGCAGCCGACGAGGGGGCTCGACGTCGGAGCGATCGAGTTCGTGCACCGCCGTCTGATCGAGGAGCGGGACGAAGGGCGCGCGATCCTGCTCGTCTCACTCGAGCTCGACGAGATCCTCTCGCTCTCCGACCGGGTCCTCGTGATGTACGAAGGACGGGTCGTCGCCGAGTATCCGCCGGACGTCGCCGAAGAGGAGCTCGGGTTCGCCATGCTCGGCGGAAAGAAGGACGAGGCCGCCGCGTGAGCACCGGCCCGACGCTCCCCGAGGACGCGGGCACCGCCGAGGGGGCGGCACAGCGCCTGGCCGGCCTCCAGCGCGCCGGCGGGCTCGTCACGGCGCTCGTCACCACGCTCCTGGCCTTCGTCATCGGCGGGCTCGTCGTGCTCGTGACGACGGGCTCGAATCCGTTGTCCACGTACCGCGCGATCTTCGACGGAACGGGCCTCGCCTGGTTCTTCCACGTCGGCTCGTACACGATCGGGGTGCCGTTCACCGGCAGCAGGGTGTGGTTCCCCTGGAACACGAACAGCTTCCAGTCCCACGAGGCCTACAACCTGCAGACGACGCTCGTCTTGACGACGACGCTGATCCTCACCGGCCTGGCGGTCGCGTTCGCGTTTCGCTGCGGCCTGTTCAACGTCGGCGGCCAGGGTCAGTACATGTTCGGTGCGATCGCAGGAGTCTGGATCGGCTCTTCGCTCCCGGGGCTCCCCGGGCTCGTGCACATCCTCCTGGCATTGGTGGTGGGGTGCCTTGCCGGAGCCTTCCTCGCCGGCATCGCCGGCTTCTTGAAGGCGACGGTCGGGGCGCACGAGGTGATCGTCACGATCATGTTGAACTGGATCGTGTTCTGGCTCGGGTCGTACCTGTTCGGGCTCGGCGGCCCGCTCCAGAACACCGTTCCGAGCCAGGAGTCGGTGCCCGTCTCGAACGACGTGGTCACGTCGGCGCGGCTGTACGTGTTCTGGGGGAACCCGGTGCTCCAGGGCCTCCACGTCGGCCTGTTCATCGCGATCGGGGCGCTCGTCGTGTACTGGCTCATCCTCGAGCGCACGACCCTCGGCTACCAGGTGCGGGCAGTCGGCTTCAACCCGGAGGCCGCACGGTACGGAGGGATCAGCGTCGCGCGGAACTACTTCCTGGCGATGGCGATCGCCGGCACGTTCGCCGGCCTCGCAGGAGCGATCGACGTGCTCGGCTGGCAGTTCCGGATCGCGGTCAACGACGTCCAGACCTCGTCTATCGGCTTCATCGGGATCGCGGTCGCGCTCCTCGGGAGGAACCGTGCCGTCGGGGTCGGGTTCGCTGCGCTCCTCTTCGGCGCGCTCCTCACCGGGACCTCGACACGAAACCTCGATCCGTCGATCTTCCGTCCCGAGCTGGCGGACAACCTGACGCTCCTGATCCAGGGGCTCGTCGTCCTGTTCGTCGGCGCGGACGTGCTCGTGCTCTACGTCTGGAACGCGCGGAAGAAGCTGCGGCGAGAGCGCCATCAGCTCGCGGAGGCGACGACGTGATCGCGCACGCAGAGCCGACCGGCCGCACGTGGCTCTCACGCCTCGCCGAGCCGCGCTCGATCGCCATCGCGGGAATCGCGCTCGGCGTCTTCGCGGTCTTCCTCGGGCTCCCGCCGATCGCGGCGGGGACGATCTGGTGGCCGCTCGGCGTGGGGTTCCTCGGGGTCGCGGCGGGCATCTGGGGGACGACCCGCGGCGAGACCCGCGCGGGCCTCGGCGCCGTCATCGTGAGTCTCGCGGGGATGTCGCTCGGGATGCTCGCCACCCGCTCGAGCACCGAACATCTCGACCTCGTGTTCGTCTGGTCGGCGCTGATCGCCGCGACCCTGCGCTACGCGACGCCGCTGACGTTCGCCGCCATCGGCGGGCTCTTCTCCGAGCGCTCCGGCGTCGTGAACATCGGCCTCGAGGGAGACATGCTGATGGGGGCGTTCTTCGGGATCTGGGGGGCGGACGTGACAGACTCGTGGATCCTCGGCCTCCTGATCGCGATGGCGTCGGGGGCGCTGCTCGCGCTCCTGCACGGGTTCTTCTGCATCCACCTCCGCGCCGACCAGATCGTCATCGGGACCACGATCAACTTCCTCGCGCTCGGCATCACGGGGTACCTCTTCGTGGACATCTACGGGGACACCGGCACGCCGACGACGGTCCCGGGGATCCCCGACGTCACCATCCCCTGGTTCAAGGACCTCCCGTTCTTCGGCGACGCGTTCGGCTCGCTGAACCTGATGATCTGGCTCAGCTTCGTCGTCCTCGTGCTCTCGTACTTCGTCATCTTCAAGACGACCATCGGCCTGCGGATCCGCTCCGTCGGCGAGCATCCCCGCGCCGCCGAGACCGTGGGGATCTCCGTCTACGGGATCCGCTACGGGTGCGTCGTCGCGTCGGGCGCGCTCGCCGCGATGGGGGGCGCCTACCTCTCGCTCGGCGTCGTGAACCTCTTCGACCAGAACATCACGGGCGGGCGTGGGTTCATCGCGCTGGCGGCGCTCATCTTCGGGAACTGGCGGCCGTTCGGTGCGTTCGCTGCCTGTCTCCTGTTCGGCTTCTCGAGCGCTCTCGCCGATCGCATCCCGGCGTACTTCGCGGAGGGAAGCTACGCGCCACTCCTCTTCAACGCTCTTCCCTACGTCCTCACGATCGTCGCGGTCGCCGGCGTCATCGGTCGCTCGATCCCGCCGGCTGCGGATGGCAAGCCGTACATCAAGCAGTAGCGCGGTCGCGGTGCGGAACGGCGCGGCCGTCTGGTCGCTCCTGGCAGGCATCGTGTCGGTCGTGGCGATGCCCCTCGCCGTCTATTCGACGCGGTTCGTCGGCGCCTACGAGCTGCGCGACACCTGGATCGGGATTCCGGTGGCGGCGTGCCTCGGGATCCTCGCGATCGTGCTCGCCCGCCGCGCGCGGCGCCGAAACGCCGTCCTCCTCGGGCGCGGGGGAGGGGCGGGAATGGCGCGCGCGGGGAGGGTGCTCGGCATCGTCGGCATCTGCATGGCGTCCGCGACCATCGTCGCGTTCGCTGTCTTCGGGCTCCTCGAGTACGTCGGCACGCGCAACTGAGGGTCCTCCGCCGCCGTTCGGGGGCGACTCGCGGTTCGGCACTACACTGTCCCGCGCGTGTTCGACATCGGATCCAGCCTGCGCGAGGCCCGAACGCGTCAGGGACTCGACTTCCCGGAGCTCGAGGAGCGGACGAAGATCCGTCCGAAGTACCTGCGCGCGCTCGAGGACGAGCGTTTCGACATCCTGCCCGCGCCGACGTACGTGCGCGGCTTCCTGCGCTCGTATGCCGAGGCGCTCGGGCTCGACGGACAGCCGTTCGTGGACGAGTACCAGACGCGGTTCGCCGTCGACGAGGACGCGCCCGCACCCATCCGTGCTCGCCGCACGCCGGCGCCCCGACGCAATCACGTCGGCCGCGAGTCGCGGATCGCCGTCGCGGCGCTGCTCGCGATCGCGATCGTGACCGCGCTCGTGATCGCCGCGTGGCGTTTCGGTGGCCCGGAGGGCGAGGCGGTGCCCGGCCTGGCTCCCCAGCAGGCCCCGCAGGGGTCGTCGGCTGCCCGCGCGAAGCTCGTCGTCAGCGCGACGACCGGGAGCTCGTGGATGGAGGTCCGGATGCGGTCGGGCACCGGAAAGCTGCTGTACAGCGGGACGCTCGAGCGGGGACAGGCGAAGACCTTCACCGGCAGTCGCCTGCAGCTCGCGCTCGCCAAGCCGCGGAACGTCTCGGTGCGCGTGAACGGAGAGCAGGTCGCCCTCCCGCACGGGACGGTGTTCGTCGTTCGCCCGCACCGCGTCGTCCCCGCGGCCTCTTGAATCGAAGTCGCCGCCCGCGAGCCGCGATCGTCGTGACGGGCAGCGAGCTCGTCCGCGGTGACCGCGACGACAAGAACGGGCCGTTCCTGGCGGCGGAGGTGCTCAAGCTCGGCGTCGAGCCCGAGCGCATCACCATCGTCGGAGACAGGCCCGACGACCTCGAGCGCGCGCTCTCGGAGGGCTATCGCGCCGATCTCTGCCTCGTCTCCGGTGGGCTCGGCCCCACGCACGACGACCGGACGATCGAGTCGATCGCACGGGTAGCCGGCCGGCCGCTCGTCGTCGACACCGCTCTCGAACGAGAGATCGAGGACGTCTCGCGGACTATCGCGGATCGTCTCGGCAGGCCGTACACGGAGTTCGCTCCAGGCGTTCGGAAGCAGGCGACGCTCCCCGAGGGAGGGCTCTCGCTCGGTCTCGCCGGCACCGCCCCGGGAGTCGTGCTCGATCTCGGCGAGTGCGTCGTCGTCTCGCTCCCGGTCCGCCGCGCGAGCTCCGACGCCTATGGCCGCGCGCCGTCGAGTCGGAGCCAGTGTCCCGTGTCCTGGCGCAGGCGCCGGAGCGCGGTCGCGTCGTGCTCCGCTTCTACGGGACGCCGGAGTCGGCGGTCGCCGAGGCGCTCGCGGAGAGCGGTGGCGACGGCGACGGGGTCGAGGCCACGATCTGCGCTCGCGAGTTCGAGATCCACGTCGATCTCGTGGTCGAGGAGGGAGCCGAGGAGCGTGCAGAGGAGCTCGCGGCGTCCCTCCGCACGTCGCTTGCCCGATACCTATTCAGCGAGGACGAGCGCTCGATCGCCGAGATCGTCCTCGACATCTGCCGCGCCCGCGGGCTGACGCTCGGAACCGCGGAGTCGTGCACGGGCGGTCTCGTCGCGGCGCGGCTGACGGGTGTGTCGGGGTCGAGCGACGTGTTCCGGGGTGGCGTGGTCGCGTACTCGAACGCCGTCAAGGTGGCCGAGCTCGATGTTTCGCCCGAGCTGCTCGAGCGTCACGGCGCCGTATCGGCCGAGGTCGCCCGGGCGCTGACGCTCGGCGTACGGGAGCGGCTCGGCGTGGACGTCGGCGTCGCCGTGACGGGCATCGCCGGTCCGAACGGCGGCACGTCGGAGAAGCCGGTCGGGCTCGTCTACCTGCACGCGTCCTCGGCGGACTTCGAAGCTGCGCGCGAGTTCGAACTCCCCGGGGACAGGGAGATGGTGCGCGGGCGGGCTGCCGCCGGAGCGCTCCACCTCGTCCGCCACCTGCTCGAGCACTCGGCCCCGAGGTCGCACGGGCAATGGCAGCCGGCGCCGTCTTGACACGGAGTCGACACGCGCAGGTGTGAACGCAGACGCTACCGTCGTCGGAGATGCACGGCTCAGGCTCTTCCTCGCGCTCCTCCTACCCGCCGAGGTCGAGTTCGAGCTCGCGGCGTGGGGGAGGCGACATCTCGATCGGGCGAGACGTCTCGACAGCTTTCACGTCACGCTCGCCTTCCTCGGTTCTCGACCGAGCCGCGAGCTTGGACCATCGTCGGCGTGCTCCGCGAGTGCGCGGTGGCAGCAGCGCCGTTCACGTTCGAGCCCGTTCGCTACCGCGAGACGCGCTCCGTCGCGATGCTCGTCCTCCGGGGACCCGAGCGGAGAGGCGACACGTCTCGCGGGGGCGTTGCACGCAGGCCTCGAGTCCCTCGGCGTGTACGAGCGCGAGGCGCGACCGTGGCTTGCGCACGTCACGGTGCTGCGGTTCCACGTGCGGCCGCGACTGTCTCCGCCCCTGCCGGAGATCGCGCCGTTCGCTCCGTCCGGAGCGGCTGCTTTGCTTTCACGTCTGCACCCGACGGGTGCGCGGTACGAGGTCCTCGAAAGATGCTCGCTCGGGATGTGATGGTGTTGGCCGGGAGTACGTTCAGTGAGATGTCGTCAGGCGGGAGGGTGACCCGATGAATCGCGAAGAAGCGCTCGACGTCACGCTCGGACAGATCGAGCGTCAGTTCGGCAAGGGATCGGTCATGCGGATGAGCGATCGTCCGCAGGTGGCGGTGGGCGCGGTCTCGACAGGGTCGCTCGCGCTCGACATGGCGCTCGGGATCGGCGGGCTGCCGCGCGGCCGCGTCGTGGAGATCTTCGGGCCCGAGGCTTCCGGCAAGACGACGCTCGTGTACCACGTCATGGCCGAGGCGCAGCGCCGAGGAGGCATCTGCGCGTTCATCGACGCCGAGCACGCGATGGACCCCGCATACGCACGGCGCATCGGCGTGGACATCGACCAGCTCCTCGTCTCCCAGCCCGACACGGGAGAGCAAGCGCTCGAGATCACCGAGCTCCTCATTCGCTCCGGCGCGCTCGACGTCGTCGCGATCGACTCCGTCGCCGCCCTCGTTCCGAAGGCCGAGATCGAGGGGGAGATGGGGATGCCCACGTCGGTCTCCAGGCGCGGCTCATGAGCCAGGCGCTCAGGAAGCTCGCCGGCACGCTCAACCGCACTGACACGATCTGCATCTTCACGAACCAGCTCCGGGAGAAGATCGGCGTCATGTTCGGGAACCCGGAGACGACGCCGGGCGGCCGAGCGCTCAAGTTCTACGCCTCGGTGCGACTCGACATCCGCAGGATCGAGACCATCAAGGATGGCGCCGAGGCGATCGGCAACCGCGTGCGGGTCAAGGTCGCCAAGAACAAGGTAGCGCCGCCCTTCAAGCAGGCAGAGTTCGACATCGTCTACGGCGCCGGGATCCCCTGGGAGGGGACGGTGCTCGACGTCGGCCTCGAGCGGAAGATCGTCCAGAAGGCAGGCTCCTATTTCAGCTTCGGAGACGAGCGGCTCGGTCAGGGACGGCAGAACGCCACGGCCTTCCTCACCGAGAACCCCGACATCGTCCAGCAGATCCTCGTCGCGATCCAGGCGGAAGCGGCGGAGGACCAGACGATCTCCGCCCGCCTGCTCCCCTCGGCCGCTGCGCTGGAGCGGCAGGTGGACGTAGCCGACCTCGAGGCCGAGCCGGAGCCGGAGCCGGAGCCGGTCACGGTCGACGCATAGGCCGTGGAGCAGGATCCCGCCGCGCAGGCGGCGCTCGATGCGGCCCAGCGGGTGCTTCGTATCCGGGATCTGAGCGCCCACGACCTTCGCGCGCGGCTCGAGGAGAAGGGGCTACCGTCCGCAGCCTGCGATGCCGCCTTCGAATCCCTCGCGCGCACCGGGATCCTCGACGATCGCCGCTTTGCGGAGAATCGCGCACGCACGCTCGCAGCCCGAGGATCCGGGGACGCGCTGATCCGACACGAGCTCGAGCGGGCGGAGTCGACGGCGACGCTGTCGAGAACGCCGTCGGGACGCTCGATCCCGAGGTCGAACGCGCCCGAGCCGTCATCGAGCGCCGCGGCCCTGGACCGAAGACGGCGCGCTACCTCCACTCGAAGGGCTTCTCGGAGCACGCCGTCGCGCGAGCCGTTGCGAGCCCGTCACAGCAGGCGTTAGGATGAGTCGGCTTCACCCGACGTTTTTCCTGCTCGCAAGTGACTTTCTGAACCGATGACCTCGATCCAGCTCTTGACGACCGACTCACGCCGCCCGCTCGCGGGCGACGTCGGAGGATGCGGCAGCTCCTGAGCTGAAGGCTGGGACGCCGGTTCCGGACGCGGCCGGGCAGGCCGAGTGCCGGGTGTGAGCATCGCGGCAGCGCCGCGGTAACCCAACCTCCAACGGAGGCGCAATGCTCACGGTCGTCGCGGCGGTCATCGGAGTAGTCGTCGGGGCGGTGGGGGCTGCCGGTCTCCTTACCGGGCGGTCGCGCACGAGGCTGCGGGCCGCGGAGGACGAGCGGAAGCGGATCCTGGGCGACGCCGAGCGCGAGGCGGAGGCGGTGCGGCGCGAGGCCCAGGTCGACGCGCGGGAACAGTCGGTTCAGCTCCGTAGCCAGATCGAGGCGGAGGTCCAGGACCGCAGGGTCCAGATCGTGAAGGTCGAGGAGCGCGTCCTCCAGAAGGAGGAGGAGATCGACCAGAAGCTCACCGAGCTCATTCGACGCGAGCAGGGCCTCGGCGACCGGGAAGTCCACATCAAGGCTCTGCAGGACGAGCTCAAGGCGGTGAAGGACAACGAGCTCGTCGCTCTCGAGCGGATCTCGGGGCTCACTGCGCACGAGGCCAAGCAGCAGATCCTCGAGCGTTCGAAGGATCTCGTCCGCCACGAGCTGGCCCGCGACGTGCGGCACATGGAGGAGGAGGCTCGCGCAGAGGCCAGACGGCGGGCGCGAGCGCTGGTCGCCGACTCTCTCCAGCGCGTGGCGGCAAGTCATACGGCAGAGGCGACGGTGACCGTCGTCGAGCTTGCTTCCGACGACCTCAAGGGGCGGATCATCGGCCGCGAAGGTCGGAACATCCGTTCGCTCGAGCACCTCACGGGGGTCGACTTCATCATCGACGATACGCCGCACGCGGTCGTCCTGTCGTCCTTCGACCCGCTCCGCCGCGAGGTCGCGAGACTCACGCTCGACAAGCTGATCGAGGACGGGCGTATCCATCCCGCCCGGATCGAGGAGATGTATTACCAGTCCAAGTCCGAGCTCGAGGAGCACGTGCGGCAGGCCGGGGAACAGGCGGTCTTCGAGGCGAACTGCGGCGAGCTCCACGAGGAGCTCGTCAAGGTGCTCGGACGGCTGCGCTATCGGACGAGCTACGGGCAGAACGTCCTCATGCACACGCTCGAGGTCGTCCATCTCGGCGGGCTCATGGCCGCCGAGCTCGGCGCCGGCGTCAAGACGACCAAGCGGGCCGCGCTCCTCCATGACGTCGGGAAGGCGATGAGCCATGAGATGGAGGGCTCGCATGCGCTCATCTCCGCGCAGCTCGCGCGCCGCTACGGCGAATCGGAGGGCGTCGTGCACGCCATCGAGGCCCATCACCACGAGGTGCAGCCGCAGACGGTCGAGGCGGTGCTTCTGATCGCCGCTGACGCGATCTCGGCCTCGCGGCCCGGGGCACGGGGAGAGGGCCTCGAGAACTACATCCGGCGGCTCGAGGCGCTCGAGGACGATCGCGAGCGCGAAGCCGGGCGTGGCGAAGGCATACGCGCTCCAGGCGGGTCGCGAGATCCGGGTCATCGTCGAGCCGACCGAAGTCGACGACGACGGAGCGGTGCTCCTGTCCCACGAGATCGCTCGCGAGATCGAGGACCAGCTCGAATACCCGGGCCAGGTCAAGGTCATCGTGATCCGCGAGTCGCGGGCCGTGGAGGTCGCGAAGTAGCCGAGGGCACGAGACACGCGCCCGTCGCGTCGGCCGGATCGCCGGGCTACGATTTCCGGCCGTGCGCCGCTATCACGTCACCACCTTCGGGTGCCAGATGAACGCCCACGACTCGGAGCGCATCAAGGGCATGCTCGAGTCGCTCGGGCTCGGTGAGGCGGCGAGCGCCGACGACGCGGACGTCGTGGTCTTCAACACCTGCACCGTTCGAGAGAAACCGGACACACGGCTCGCGGCGTACCTCGGCAATGCCGCCGCACGCAAGCGTGAGCGGCCGGACGTCGTCGTCGCGGTCGGCGGCTGCTATGCGGAGGCGCAGCGAGAGCGGATCTTCGACACGTATCCGTTCGTCGACGTCGCGTTCGGGCCTGGCTCGATCCCACACCTCGGCGAATGGATCGCAGCCGGCGGATACGCGGTGCCGCGCGGGAGGTTCGGGACGCACGAGCACTTCGCGGCGCATCTGCCTTCTCACCGGGAGCAGCGCGTCCAGGCGTGGGTCCAGGTCTCCATGGGCTGCAACTCGGTCTGCGCGTACTGCATCGTCCCGGCCGTCCGCGGGCGCGAGCAGAGCCGGCGCCCGGGCGAGATCGTGGCGGAGGTGGCCGCGCTCACTCGCGACGGCGTGCGCGAGGTCACGTTGCTCGGGCAGAACGTGAACTCTTGGGGCCGCGATCTTGCGCCCGAGCTCCGAACGGAGTTCGGTGAGCTTCTCCGCGCTTGCGACGCCGTGGACGGCATCGAGCGGATCCGCTTCACGAGCCCGCATCCGAAGGACTTTCGCGCGCCCGTTATCGCGGCCATGGCGGAGTGCGAGGCGGTCTGCGAGCACGTGCATCTGCCGCTCCAGTCCGGCTCGTCCGCGGTCCTGAAACGGATGCGCCGCACCTACGACCGCGAGCGCTACCTCCGCCTGGTCGACACCCTGCGCGACGCGGTCCCCGACCTCGCGCTCGGCACCGACCTCATCGTCGGCTTCCCGGGCGAGACCGAGGAGGACTTCGCGGCGACACTCGATGCGGTCGAGGAGGTCGGGTTCGACAGCGCGTTCACGTTCATCTACTCGCCTCGAGCCGGGACCGAGGCTGCGGTGATGACGAATCAGGTGCCGGCCGACGTGAAGCACGAGCGGCTCGAACGGCTGGTGGCGGTCGTACAGCGCGTCGCCGCTGCCCGCAACGCCGAGCGCGTCGGCCGGATCGAGGAGGCCCTCGTCGAAGGTCCGAGCCGGACCGACCCGTTGCTCCTCCGCGGACGGACGCGCCGCAACACCACGGTGAACTTCGAGGGCTCGGCGCCGATCGGTGCTCTCGTCGACGTCGTCGTCGAGAGCGCGACGTCGACCACGCTCCGAGGGCGCGAGGCGTCGCTCGTCGCGGCCTGAGTCGGTGGACCTCTCCGTCGACGTCCTGGCCGTGTTCGGGCCTACCGGCTCGGGGAAGTCGGCTGTCGCGGAAACGCTCGCCGATGCACTGGGGACGGAACGCGTCTCCGCGGACGCGATGCAGGCGTACCGCGGGCTCCCGATCCTGACGAATCAGCCCGAGCGGCCGACTCGCCTCGTCGCGATCTGGCCGCTGTCGCACGAAGGCTCGGTGGGCGAGTACGAGCTCCTGGCACAGGCTGCGATCGACGAGCTCGTGCGCACGTGGGGAAGCGCGGTCGTCGCGGGGGGGACCGGTCTGTACCTCCGCGCCGCGCTCGCCGACCTCGAACTACCGCCCCCGCCGGCGCCCGGCGCCCGCGAGCGCTGGGAGGCCGCCTACGACAGCGATCCCGCGACCACGTACGACGATCTGGCGCGCTCCGATCCCACGGTCGCGACGGTCGTGCACCCGAACGACCGCCGGCGCGTGGTGCGTGCCCTGGAGCTGGCGGAGGCGGGGTCGTCGTTGTCGCCCGCACAGGATCGGCTGTGGGCGGGGAAGACGCGGCGCCCGACGCTCGTGGTGGGCCTCGAGCTCGACTCCGACGCTCTCCGGGCCCGGATCGAGAAGAGGACGACGGAGATGTTCGAGCGTGGAGTCGCACAGGAGGTGGAAGCCGTCCTCGCCGGCCCGATCTCGCGGACTGCGGAGAAGACCCTCGGACTTCGAGAGCTGGCCGAGCTCGA
Organism: uncultured Actinomycetes bacterium; assembly: GCA_963848725.1. Taxonomy (GTDB): domain Bacteria; phylum Actinomycetota; class Thermoleophilia; order Gaiellales; family Gaiellaceae; genus GMQP-bins7. Next base: position 19,213 of record CAWKEV010000022.1, read on the forward strand.
CGCCGGCGAGGCGTACGGCGCGATCGTTCGTCGTACCGTCCGCTACGCGGCGTATCAGAGGAAGTGGATGCGCCGGATCCCCGACATCGTGCTCGTCGACGGCGACAGGCCGCCTGAGGAGGTCGCGGGTGGGATTCTCGACCTGGCACGCGCTCGGTAACCGCTACGTCGTCGTCCCGCGCGCCGTCGCGGGCGCGCTCGACCCCGACCGCGCGCGAGAGCTCTCGACCGGAGCCGACGGCGTCGTCGAAGTGGTCGCGACCGGTGACGGCGAGGTCGAGGTCGCGATCTGGAACCCGGACGGGTCGCCGGCGGAGATGTCGGGGAACGGGACCCGCATCGCAGCCGCGTGGCTCGCCCGGCAGACGGGCGCCACGGACATTCGCGTGTGCGTAGGCCCGAGGGAGGTGTGCGCCCGTGTGATCGACGAAGGCCTGATCGAGCAGGACATCGGCGCCGTCGAGGTCGGAGCGCGCGAGACGATCGCCGGCATCGACCTCGTCCCTGTGTCCGTCGGCAACCCGCATGCCGTCGTCGTCGGCGACCCGGCGGACGTCGAGCGGGTCGGCCCGCTCCTCGAGACACACGCCCGCTTCCCGGAGAGGACGAACGTCGAGCTCGTCCGCGTCGACCGGCCGGGTGAGATGACGGTGCGTATCTGGGAGCGGGGCGTGGGGGAGACGTCGGCCTCCGGGACCGGCGCGGTGGCGGCGGCGGCGGCCACGCACGATGAGGGCGAGGTCGTCGTCCACTTCCCGGGTGGCGACCTCTTCGTCCGTCTCGAGGGCGGCAAGGCCTATCTCACGGGCCCCGCAGAGCCGGTCGAACCCGTCGAGCTCTAGGTCTGAGCGAGCTCCACGAGACGTCCGTCCGGATCGCGCAGGTACGCCGAGCGGCCCCACGGGAATCCGCGCGGCTCGAGGAGGAGCCGGAGCCCTGCGGCGCGAAGCGCGGCGCACGCGCTCTCGAGATCCGGCACCGAGAACGCGACGTGATCCTCGTTCGGCGGTCCGTCACCGGCAGGAGATGTCCGCTCGTGCACCAGGACCTTCACCCCGCCGGCGTCGAACAGCGCTCCGCCCGGCCACTCCGCCTCGGGCGCGATACGCAGGAGCGTCGCGTAGAACCGTCGAGCTGCCTCAACGTCGGTCGTGAAGAGCGCGACCTCGCCGACCCGTGCCGTCATCCCGCGATCTCGAAGTCGCGGAGCACGTCGTTCAGCGAGGTCTTGAGATCGGTGGACGGGCTCCGCTCCCCGACGATGAGCGCGCAGGGGAGTTCGAAGCGGCCGGCCGGAAAGCTCTTGGGCCGCGTCCCCGGGAGGACGACCGCGCACGGCGGGACGACGCCGCGTCGCTCGACGGGCTCGGAGCCGGTGACGTCGATGATCGGGATGGACGCGGAGAGGACGACGTTGGGCGCGATAACCGCCCGCTCGCCGACGATGACGCCCTCGACGATCACCGCACGAGAGCCGATGAATGCTCCGTCCTCGACGATCACCGGTCGCGCCTGCGGCGGCTCGAGGACGCCGCCGATGCCGACCCCTCCCGAGAGATGCACGTCCGCGCCGATCTGTGCGCACGATCCGACCGTCGCCCACGTGTCGACCATCGTCCGCGGACCGACCCAGGCGCCGATGTTCACGAATCCCGGCATGAGGACGACACCCGACGAGAGGAAGGAGCCGTAGCGCGCGACACCCGGCGGGACGACGCGCACGCCCCGCTCGCGGTAGTCGTTCTTCACCGGGATCTTGTCCAGGAAGTGGAGCCCTCCGATCTCGATCGACTCGACCTTCCGGACGCGGAAGTAGAGGAGGATCGCCTTCTTCACCCACTCGTTGACGACCCACTCGCCACCGCGCTTCTCCGCGACGCGCACCTCTCCCTCGTCGACGAGACGGATCGCCTCCTCGACCGGCGTCGGGTCGACCTCGTCGGCATCCCACAGGGCCTCGATCTGCGAGGCGATGTCCATCAGGCGGGATCTTCCCGGACCGGGCGGCCGAGGAAGCGCGCGAGTGTCTCGTATGCGTGGACGAGCGCCGAGATCTCGACGAGCTCCTCGCGGGCGTGCGCGTAGCGCGTGTGGCCGGGACCGAAGTTGACGGCGTCGACGCCGTGCTCCGTGAAGTCGGCGACGTTCGTCCACGCCTGCTTCGCCTCGACCTCGAGATCGCCCGCTGCCCGGAGCTCGTCGACGAGTGCCGACTCCGTCGCCACGCGCCCGGGAGGGGCGTTCCCGATCACCTCGAAGGATGCGCCCTCCGGCACGAGCGACGCCAGGTACGCCTCTGCCTCGCTCGGGTCACGATCGGGCGGGTAGCGCAGGTTCACCGTCGCGATCGCCTCTCCCGGGATGACGTTGTCCGCGACGCCGGCCTCGAGCCGTGTGATCGAGACGACCTCGACGAAGGAGAGCCCACCGACGAGCGCCTCGCGCGGCTCGTGACCGAGCAGCGGCTCCAGCCCGCGCACCGCGAGCGCGATCGCGTTGTCGGCGAGCCACGGCCTGGCGGAGTGCCCGCTCCTGCCGTGGAAGCCGAGCCGCGCGACGACGTTCCCGAGACAGCCCGCCTGGATCGCTCCGTCGGTGGGCTCGAGGACGATCGCGAGCGCGATCCGGGAAAGCGCAGCGGAGGCGGCGAAGAGCGCGGGGAGGGGGTCCTGACCGTGCGGGAGCTCCTCTCGCCCGAAGAGGAGGAGGCCGACGTCGAATCGCTCTGCCGGCGTCTCCGCGAGATCCCCGACGAGTTCGAGCGCGACCGCGAGCCCACCCTTCATGTCGCTCGCACCGAGCCCGTGAACCGCGCCGCCGTCGATCCGGCCGGGAAGGTTTCCCTGAGCCGGAACGGTGTCGTAGTGGCCGGCGAGGACGACGAGCGAGGCGTCGGAGCGGAGCTCGGGGAGTAAGAGGAACGCGTCGTCCGTCACCGATTCAGCACGAAGCCCTCGCGGCACGACCCCGAGCAGATGCTCCTCGATCATCGCCTCGTTCCCACTCTCGGACGGGATGTCGACGAGCTCGAGAGTGCGGGCGGCAAGACGGTCACCGACGTCGCTCATCGCGCGGGACCTTAGCCCCTCCTTTCGCGCCGAATCGGAGGGAGGACGCGGCCACGGCATAATCCCGCTGTGACTGCGCGCCAGCCCGATCCCGCGTCCGGGGCGGAGCCGGAGCGCGGGTTCGTCCTCGGCGTCTTCGCGAAAGGCGTCGACGGCGCCTCGGAGCTCGATGAGCTCCGGGAGCTCGCGCGCACGGCCGGAGTGGACCCGGTCGCGGAGCTCGTCCAGCATCGCGAGCACGTGGACCGACGCACGTTCGTCGGCAAGGGCAAGCTGACCGAGCTGAAGGAGTCCTACGGCAACGCGTCGGCAGAGGTGTTGCTGGTCGACGACGAGCTCACGGCGACGCAGCAACGCGCGCTCGAGGACGCGCTGAAGGCGCGCGTCGTCGACCGGACGCAGCTCATCCTCGACATCTTCGCCCAGCATGCGCGGAGCGCGGAAGGAAAGCTCCAGGTCGAGCTCGCACAGCTCGAGTACAACCTCCCCCGCATGCGCGGCCTGTGGCAGCACCTGGAGCGGCTCGGCGGCGGCGTCGGAACCAGAGGCCCTGGGGAGACCCAGCTCGAGAGCGACCGCCGGCAGGCGCGTACGCGGGTCTCACTCCTCAAGCGGAGACTGGAGGACCTCGAAGCCCAGCGTGCAGTGCGTCGCAAGGAGCGCCGCCGGACGACCGCTCCCACGATCGCCCTCGCGGGGTACACGAACGTCGGGAAGTCGACGCTCCTGAACGCCCTGACCGGCGCGCACGCGTCCGTCGACGACCGCCTGTTCGAGACGCTCGATCCGACGACCCGCTCGTTCGAGCAGTCGGCAAGCGATATCTCGTGACCGACACCGTCGGCTTCATCCGGCGCCTCCCGACGCAGCTCGTCGAGGGGTTCGCATCGACGCTCGAGGAGACGCTCGTCGCCGATCTCGTCGTGCACGTCGCGGACGGCTCCCTGCCCGAGGATCAGCTCCGCGAGCGAATCGGAGCCGTCCATACGGTGCTCGGCGAGATCGGAGGCGACGATGTCCCTATCGAGCTCGTCCTGAACAAGGTCGACGTCCTCGATCCGCTCGCGCGACGGCGCCTCGGTCACGCATTCCCGCGTGCGCTCCAGGTCTCTGCGAGGACGGGCGAGGGCCTCGCTGCGCTCAGGGACCGCATCGCCGAGCTCTTCTCCGAGCGGTTCGAGGACGTCCGCCTGCTCGTGCCGTACCGGGAGGGGAGCGTGCTCGGCGCCTTGTACAGCCTGGGCGCCCCGATCGCGGAGCGCCGGGACACGCCCGAAGGCGTTCGGGTGCGCGCGCGTCTGCCGCGCAGGGAGGTCGCGCGCTTCGCGGAGTTCCTCGTCGCCGAGGAGCCGACGGCGGGGGCCACGGCGCGGTGATCGAGGTCGGCGTCCGGAAGCTCCGGGCCGATGCGATCCTGCCGAGCCGAGCCTACGAGGGCGACGCTGGGCTCGACCTCGCGGCCTGCGAGGAAGCGACGATCGAGCCGGGTGCACGCGCCGTCGTCGGCACCGGGATCGCGGTCGAGATTCCGGAGGGCTACGCAGGCTTCGTGCAGGCGCGGTCGGGCCTCGCCGCCCGGCACGGGATCGGCGTCGTCAACTCGCCGGGGCTCGTCGATTCCGGCTACCGCGGCGAGCTCCGCGTCGTGCTCCTGAACACCGATCGCGTCGAGGCGTTCACGGTCGAGCCGGGCATGCGTATCGCGCAGCTCGTCGTCATGCCGATCGCTGCCGTACAGCTGGTCGAGACGGAGGAGCTCGCGGTCAGCGAGCGCGGCGGCCGCGGGTTCGGGTCCTCGGCGACCTAGGCATGGGCGAGCCGAGGGTTCGAGTCTCCGCGATCCTCCGCTGGCGCGGGCGGGTCCTCCTCCTCCGGCACCTGAAGCGCGGCGGAGAGATCTGGCTCTTGCCGGGCGGCGGCGTCGAGAGCGGTGAGAGCCTGCTGCGGGCACTCCAGCGCGAGCTCTGGGAGGAGACCGGCCTCTTCCCCACCGGGACCGAGTTCGCGCTCGAGGGTCCCGTGGCGCTCGTCGACTCCATCTCTCCCGAGCCCGGGCCAGGCCGCAAGCACGTTGTCCACGTGATCTTCGCGGCGGACGTGTCGGGCTCGCTCGAGGACGTCGCGTCCAAGGACGCGGCGGTGGGCAACCATCGCGCGTTCAGGCCCGCCGAGCTCGACGCGATCTCCCTCCATCCGCCCATCCAGAGGTTCCTGCAGCGGTGGCAGCCTGGAGACCCCGCCGTCTATCTCGGCGAGATGTGGGTGCCGTGACGTCCGGCGGTGCCCCGACCGGTTCAGCGGCGCCCGCCGCGCGCTCTCGCGCGGCCGGCGGCGACGCGCTGAGCCTCGTCCTCGAGCTCGTCGTCGAGAACCGACAGTGGAGGAGGATCACCGCCCGTCGCGTGGGCGAGCGCCTGCGCGAGAAGCCAGTCCGCCAGCCAGGGGTTGCGCGGAAGCAGCGGCCCGTGGAGATAGGTGCCGATCGCGCGCTCCACGCGGCAGCCTTCGAAGCCCGACGCGCCGTCGTTCCCGAAGCCGTGGACGACGCTCCCGAGCGGCTCTGCGTCCGGGTCGAGCAAGGTCCGGCCCGCGTGGTTCTCGAAGCCGGCGACGAGCCGGCGCTCGCCCGGCTCGAGCTCGCACTCGAGGAGAACGTCGCCGATCATCCGGTCGGTTCCAGCGACGGTCTCGTGCGGGAACAGTCCGACGCCGGGCATGACCGAGCCGTCACGGCCACGGTAACCCCGCCCGAGGAGCTGGTACCCGCCGCAGACCGCGAGGAGGGCTGCACCTCCCGCCACGGCGCTCGCGATCGCATCGGCCTTGTCTGCCAGATCCACCGCGATCAGCGCCTGCTCGCGATCCTGGCCGCCGCCGACGTACAGGAGATCGTGCGAACCCGGCTCGAGCGTGTCGGCGAGGCCGATCGGCGCGACGTCCAGCTCGTGGCCGCGAAGCTCCGCCCGCCGCTCGAGGACGGCGATGTTCCCGCGGTCGGCATAGATGTTCAGGTACTCCGGATAGAGATGCGCCACCGCGATCTTCACGCCGCGTCCTCCCAGTACGGCCGAACGATCCCGCGCTCGGTGAGGACCGCGCGGAGCGCGAGCATCGCCGTGTATGTCGGGAGGACGACGAGAGTCCCTCCGGCATCCGTCAGCTCGAGCCCGCGGTCGAGCGCGTGCTCGAGCGACGGCTCGAGCTCGAGCCGGTCCCGCGAAAGGCCGCCGTAGACGAGCCGCAGACCGAGCTCGGCAGCCCGGTCACCGGTCGCGATCACCCGGTCGATGTGGGGGAGAAGTGGCTCGAAGTCGACGTCCCAGATCCACGACACGTCCCGGCCGTCGGCGATCGCGTCGTTCAACGCGATGACGAGCGTCGGCGGGACGCCGGTCTCGAGCGTGCGCAGCGCTTCGTTCGCCCCGGCGGGATTCTTGATGAGGAGGACGACGAGGTTCTTCGCCCCGGTGGCGATGCGCTCGAACCGGCCGAACGCGGCGCCGAAGCTCTCGAGGCCCAATCGGATGCGTTCGAGGGGGGTGTCGAGCGCCATCGCGAGCGACGCCGCGGCGACCGCGTTGTAGACGTTGTAGAGACCGGGCAGGCGAAGCTCGACGGGTGTGGAACCGTGCCGTGTCTCGAGCTCGAACCGCGAGCCCGTGAGACCGACGAGCTCGATCGACCGAGCGGCGACGTCGAGTGGCGGCCGGGCATGGCCACAGGCATGGCAGCGGTAGTCGCCGAGATGGCCGACGTAGGCGGCGCCGTAGCAATACGGTGCCCCGCAGCGGACGCAGTACTTCGAGTCGGCCGCATGCTGCAGCGCCGGACGAGCGTGCCGCTGATCGTCCAGGCCAAAGCGCAGCGCTCGCGGCGCGCCGTCGCCGAGATCGGCCACCACGGGGTCGTCGGCGTTGACGACGAGCATCGACGCATCGGGAAGAGCGGCGACCGTCTCTCGCCAGCGTTCGGCGACCAGCTCGAGCTCGCCGTAGCGGTCGAGCTGGTCTCGGAACAGGTTCGCGAGCAACAAGGCCCGCGGTTGCGTGCGCCGCACGGCCTCGGGCAGCGCGGCCTCGTCGACCTCGAGGAGCCCGAGCTCGGCGCCGTCTCCGGCGATCAGCGCCGACGCACGCCGAGAGGAGGTTCGCCCCGGCGCGGTTCCAGGCGAGTCTCCGGTCTGCTCCGAGGATCGACGCCGCCATCGCCGTTGTCGTCGTCTTCCCGTTCGTCGCCGATATGAGCGCCACTCCCCCTGGGAGCACCCGAGCGAGGCGATCGACTGCATCGGGATCGAGCTTCCACAAGAGCTTCCCCGGAAGCGTCGTGCCGCCGCCACGTCCCGCGGCGCGAGAGAGCCATCCCGCCGTGCGGGCAGCCGTCACCTCGAGACCGAGCCGAACGCCCATCCGCGGCGAGCGTAGCGGTCGAGCGCGCGCGTCTCTGCTCTGAACTCCTTGCAGAAATCCCAAGACGCTCTAAGCTTCTTGCAACGATGCCGCGCCCCCGCTCCCGCACAGGCTCGAAGCCTCGGATCGACGAGGCCGAGCTCGCGGCTTTCCGCGCCGGGCTTCGGCGCCGCTACACGGACGAGGACATCCTCCAGGAGCTCCGAGCGGCGGCGAGACGTCTCGAGCGCTCGCCGACGATGCGCGAGTTCGCCCAAGACCCGAGAGTCGCATCCACCCGCAGACCGTCATCGAGCATTTCGGCACCTGGAATGCGGCGAAGCGAGCAGCGGGACTCTTTCCGCGCCGCTTCCTTACCCGCGACGACCTCCTCGCGCAGCTTCGAGGTCTCGGCGAGGAGCTCGGACGTACCCCCACTGCGCGCGACCTTGCCGCGCGCCGCCGCACGCTGCCTTCCGGGTCGCTCTACGCGCACACGTTCGGATCGCTGACGAACGCCCTCCGCGAAGCCGGCTTCGACGTCCCGGTCGGCGAGGAACGACTCGATCGCGCCGTCGAGCACGGCGCGGCGCTCGCGCAGGAGCTCGGGCGGCTCCCGAAGATGGCCGACTGGGCGGATGCGCGGCGCGCCGATCCCCGGCTCCTCTCCGAATGGCAGGTCTACCGGCTCCTCGATGTGCCCCGCGGTGCCTGGACGGCATTCCAGTACCTCGTCCGGGAGCGGCTCCGCGAGCTCGGGGTCGACGTGCGCCCGGACGGGTCGCTGGCGTCGGACAGGCAGGTCTAGGCTCGCACGCCGGCGGCAGCGGGCCGCTCGGCTGCGTCATCCGTACTGAGTTCAGGTCGCCGCGAGCACGGCGAGCCGCTCGAGGCACGACACTGCCTCCCGCGGCGAATGCACCGGCGAGTGCTGTCCTGTCTCCCGGTACGCGCGATTCGGGCGGAAGCGGCGCTTGCGCGCGAACTTGCCGTCGACGACCTCGAGAAGACGCCCTTCGCGGATCTGCGACGCGTCGAGGCGGAGACCCAGTGCGGCCTCGACGATGGCGAGCGCGCGGCGGGTGGAAGCGAAGAAGGTCTCGTTCCGCGTCCGGCCGATCCATAGCGGCCGTGAGACGCCTCGGGCCAGGAAGAGCGTGTCAGGACAGCGCTCGTCGAGCCAGGCGGCCGCCATCGTTCGTGGAGCTGACGGAGGATGCGCGGCTCGTTGCGGCGCTCGTGCATGAGCGCGAAGATGACCTCGGAATCGACCGTCATGTCAGGCACCCAACGGCCGATCCCGTGGCGCGCGAGCAGCTCGTCGTCGTTCGAGATGACGCCGTTGTGCACACCGACCACGGCGCCGTGCCTGATCGGATGGTTGTTGGCGTCGATCTCGGGACGGCCCTTGGTGAAGTCGCGGGTGTGTAGAAGCGCTTGCGTCGCGGTCGGAGGGAGATCGAGCTCGTCGAGCAGAGCGCTGGCGCCGCCGAGGAGCTTCCTCACGCTCACGTGCCCGTCTCCGTCGCCGTAGGCATAGCCGACGGCGTCCGCGCCTCGCTCCGCGATGCCAGCGAGGAGCGCCTGAGCGGCGAGCGTGCGCTCGACGCTCGAGTCGGGGGCGAGGCTATAGCCCGCTATTCCGCACATGAACCGCAGGTCTGGCCGCTCGAACGGGCATCTGTCTGAGAGTAGACGACGTGGGTGACGAGACTGTTTGGCGAATGTTCACTCGGCGTTCTCGTTCGCGGACCGGATCCCTCGTCGGGATCGCAGTCCCTCAAGCGGGTCAACGCGCATACCGATAGATGCGCCGTGGAAGGCAATGCGCCGAGCATCTCTTCGACTCCGCGGACGAAGAGACGCCGACGACGACGGACGAACCGGCATCGAGAGAGCACGCAGCTCTTGCCGGGCCGAGCCCGGACGACCCACTCGAGCTGTACGTCCGCCAGATCGGCGACGGCCGCCTGCTGACGCCCCCGAGGAACGCGAGCTCGCCCGCCTCAAGGACGAGGGCGACGAGAACGCGAAGCGCCGCTTGATCGAGTGCAATCTCCGGCTCGTGATGTCGATCACGCGCAACTACACCCGTGCGGATGTGCCGCTCCTCGACCTCATCCAGGAGGGGAACCTCGGGCTGATCCGGGCGGTCGAGAAGTTCGACTACAAGCTCGGCTACAAGCTTTCGACGTACGCGACGTGGTGGATAAAGCAGGCGATCTCTCGTGCCCTCGCAGAGCAGGGGCGGACGATCCGGCTCCCCGTGCACGTGGCCGATCAGGTCCGCAAGGTCACGAAGACGCGGCGCACGCTCGGCCAGAAGCTGAACCGCGACCCGTCGGTCGACGAGATCGCAGCCGAGATCGGCGTCTCGCCCGAGCGCGTGCAGGACCTCCTCGACCTCGTCCAGGACCCGGTCAGCCTGGAGACGCCGATCGGGACGGGGACGAGCATGGTCGCCGACCTCATCCCCGACCCGAGCGCGCAGCAGCCGGAGATCGAGACGGCCGACCGCGCTCGCTCGAGCGAGCTGCTCGACGCCCTCTCGAAGCTCCAGCCGAGACAGCGGCGGGTCGTCGTCGAGAGATTCGGCCTCGACGGTGTACGTCCGCGTACGCTCGAGGAAGTCGGCGCGAACCTCGGCATCACGCGAGAGAGGGTGCGTCAGCTGGAAGCGCGGGCGCTGCGCGAGCTGAGGGCGATCGCGCCCAGCCTCGAGCTGTACCTCCGCACCTAGGCGATCCGCGAGTCGCTAGACGACGTCGACGGATTCCAACTCGCGGAGCGCCGCGAGACGGCGAAGCGACTCGAGCTCGATCTGACGCACGCGCTCACGTGTGAGCCCGAGACGCCGTCCGATCTCCTCGAGCGTCTGTGGCTCCGCTCCTCCGAGCCCGTAGCGCATGACGACGACCTCGCGCTCGCGTTCAGGGAGGGCCGCGAGCGCCTGACGGAGCGCCTCGCTGCGCAGGTGTAGCTCCACCGCCTCCTCGGGCAGTGGCTCATCGCCCGCGACGAAATCGCCGAAGACCGCATCCTCGCCGTCGCCGACGGGGGCGTCGAGGCTGGTCGACGCACGCGCGGCGGCTCTCACCTCGAGCACCTGCTGAACCGTGAGCGACGCCTCGTCGGCAATCTCCTCGAGGCTCGGCTCGCGCCCGAGCTGCGTCCATAGGAGCCGGTCAGCGCGGTTGATCTTCTGCAGGCGCTCGACGATGTGGACGGGCATCCGGATCGTGCGTGCCTTGTCGGCGAGCGCACGCGCGACGGCCTGGCGGATCCACCAGGTGGCGTACGTCGAGAACTTGAAACCGCGCCGCCAGTCGAACTTCTCGACTGCCCGGATCAGGCCGAGCGTCCCTTCCTGGATGAGGTCGAGGAAGGGAAGTCCCTGGTTCCGGTAGTTCTTCGCGATCGAGACGACGAGGCGGAGGTTCGACTGGATCATCCGCTCCTTCGCCTCGAGGTCACCCCGCTCGATCCGTTTCGCCAGCTCGACCTCCTGTGCAGCGGTCAAGAGCTGATGGCGCCCCGCCTCGCGGAGGAAGAGCTGGAGCGCGTCCGTGGTGGTCTCCACCGGTGCGGTGATCGCGGCCACGACCTCGGAGTGGGAGGGCAGCTCGACGATCTCGATCCCGCGCTGATCCAGCTCCCGGAGCAGCGCGTCCTGCTCGAGCTCGGTGAGCTCGTATGTATCGGCGACCTCCGACAGATCGGAAGCCCGGATGGTTCCGACCTGCTCGGACTGCTCCAGCAAATGCCGGATGTCCTCGGTCGTGAGGATGTTCTCGATGTCGATCTGGGTCACGCGCGGCGGGGACGCGGGGTATCCAGTCACACTCTCTCGCGTTCGCCGCCCGATGTCCAGGGGCTGGCGAAGAAATCCCTGAGTCTGGCTACGACTGCGGCGAGAGCTCACCCGCTAGGAGATCGAGGAGGAGGCCGTCGGCCCAACGCTCCTCGACGTAGTCCCACCAGTACGAGCGGAGGATCCCCACGCGTCTGAAGCCCACCGCCTCGTAGCAACGCACGGCGCGTGTATTCGCGGCGGCCGGGTCGATGACCACGCGATGGTGGCCGCGGTCATCGAGCAGATGGCGGACCACGGTGCGAACCGTGTCCCGGCCGAACCCGCGGCCGTGAACCGCAGGCGCGAGAAAGAGGTCCATACCGCTGTGGCGGAACTCGGGGTTGGTCTCCTCGTACGCCTGGGCGTAGCCGACGATCTCCTCATCGAGCTTCACCACCCACGCGCTCAGGTCGTCGCGCTCGAGCTTCGCCCTCAGGTACTCGACGTCGCGGGGCGGCCACCAGCGCGCGACCTCCGGCGCCGTGTGGAGCTCGGCGACCCGTGCCGCGTCTTCGCTCGTCATCCCGCGGAGGATGACCCGGTCTCCCGCGAGGGCCGGCGGCACCACGCACTCGAGCCTAACCGCGGCGCGTCGCGACAGGCGCGGAGTCGTCGCCGCACGGTCTGCGGTTGACGGCGAGGCTCGCGGCGAAGACCATCGTGTCGTGCGGCGATACGCCCTCCTTATCGCGCCCGCGGTCGCGGCCGCCGTCCTCGCGGGCTGCGGCGCCGATCACTCGGCACAGAGCGATACGACGACGCTCCGCTTCTTCTGGACGGAGTCGGGTGAGAAGCTCAGCGTCGATCTCGCGCCCAGGGGGAAGGTGAACCGGGGCGACGTGATCAGCGCGAAGTCCGTCCTCCGAAACGAGGTGGCCCAGCTCGGACGCCGGCGCGGCGCGAGGGTCGGACGGGTCGTCGCGACGTTCCACGTCGTCTCGCCGAGAAAGGCCAGGATCGCTCTCGAGCTGACGCTTTCGAACGGAGCGCTCGAAGCACTGGGCGGGCCGTCCACCGCACCCTGGCATGGACGGCTTCGCGTCGTACACGGGACGGGCCGCTTTCAGGGCGCTCGTGGAGTCGGAGAGCTGAGCCAGTACCCCGACCGCTCGATCAGTATCTTCCGTCTGTTGCTTCCGAGGACGGAGTGACGCACTCACCCTCGTGGCGCATGGGAACCGCCAGCAGATGTGCAAGTTCTCGGTCGAAGGTGCATCTTTAGAGACGAACGAACTCTGGCAACGATCGAGGGAGGAACCGCCGTGGTACCAGAGGACGAGCAGCTCGAGAAAGTTGCGCATCAGGTCCGGTTTCTCTCCGACCAGGGATTGACGTCAGCGGAGATGGACGACTGGAGCCGACAGCTCTGGCTGCTCGAGCGTCTCGCAGGCAAGGATCCGGCCAAGCTCGATCCCGAGCTCCGCGATCGGATCCAGGGCGAGATCGCGAGAGCAGCGATGGATCAGCTCAAGGCGACGGACCTCGTCGACCGATGGCTCGAGGCATGGGAGAGGAGACAGGAGGTCGTCGTCCCGCTCAGCGAGCGGCTGACGCCCGAGCCGACACCTTTCCTGTCGGAGCGCGATCGGAGCGCGACGAGCCTGGGCGCGAGGCGAACTCCGCAGTAGTGCTCGCTCGCTGTGATAGCGAACTGGTCAGAGCCGCCGAGGCGTTTTCCGGCCGGCTGTGCCGCTTACGGTCTCGAATCTCCAACGCACGATAACGTGCGTTATGTCAAGTTGGCTCTCGTGAATCCTCGTGAGACGCGACGCCCCCACTCGGGACGGTCGGCGCTCGAACATCACCAACGCCTGACTTCATAGCGCTCAAGGCGCAAGTTTTGGATGCCGATGACGTCTATCTGCGGCCATGACGTATCGGTACGAAATTCGATCGGGGCGCCGCACGGTCTCGGTCCAGCGATCAGTGAGCGCGCTGCAAGCGGTGCTCGACTACGTGCGCATGTTCGGATCTGTCGAGAGCGAGATCCAGATCGTCGGTGTGGATTCCGTTGCCTGGCGGGGAGCTCGGTTCAGCGCCGTTCCGGTGCCCGCCGATCCCGCGAGCGCCGAATAGGCACCGAGCACTCGAGCCTCGGCCGGGGAAGCGTGGCTCGTGCCCGCCGAGGACGAGAGAGTGTCCGAGGGGTGGGTTCGGCCGCCTGGTGCCGAGCGGCGATCACGTGTTCGGGTTTCCGAGTGTCACTCGTGCGGAGTAGCGTCCCGTTCGCCGAACGACCGATAACGACCCCTGACGACTGCACCCGACGATGGGGAAAGGCGCAGCCCGTGGTCCCAGGGGTCGACCCGTTCGAGAAGCTCAAGCATCAGGTCCGGTTTCTGCACGGACGAGGTCTGGTGTCGGTTGCGATGGAGGACTTGAATCGACAGCTCTGGCTTCTCGAGCGTCTCGCAGGCGGTGACCGGAGGAACCTCGACTCTCACCTCCTCGATCGGCTGAACGGCGAGCTTGGAGAAGCGACACTCACCCAGCTCCAGGCGACGGGCCTGCTCTACGAGTGGCTCGACGAGTGGGAGGCGCGCGACGCGACGGCGAGCTCGGCCGACCTCGAAACCGCACCCGTCCACACGCGGACGACTACGGTCCCTCAACTCGGCTGATCGACCCGCCGTGTGTGGATTCCGCGTGCCAGGCTCGGCCTGGAGCGGACGTCGCGTCGAACTCGTCGAGCAAAGCAAAACAAAAACGACGCAATTTGCGACCTTGACGTATGCGCGGCGCTTGACCCTGGGAGCCCTGTCCCTTAGCTTCCCCGATGCACCGAGCACGGAGCGCGACTAGGTCGAAGCGCAGCTCGAAGGCTCTACGCGGAAGCGGACGGTCAGCGGGCTGAGTGGACGAAAGCGCAACCGGCTCGGTGAATTCTTGGTCCCGTGCGGTACGTGGTCGGGCGCGGATCTCGCCCGGCCCCTGCGCGTGGCGACGGTAGGATCTCCCGCTGTGCACCTCCGGGCCCCGAGCGTCGACCGAGGCGTCCATGCGTTCATCTGGTCGGTCGTGTTCTTCCTGTTCATGTGGCTCGGAGCGCTCGCCCTCGGACTGCCGAACGGGACCTCGTTCGTCGTCTCGCTCGTCCTCGCGGGAGCGATCTTCCTCTTCGTCAGGACACGCGGCGGCGACCGGCAGGGACGCCAGTAGCCCCTCCGGGCGCTGCGGATCGCTACTGCTTCGGCTCGGTGCTCAGAGCCGCGACCAGGCGATCCGCGAAGTCTCTTCCGAGTGCTGCCTCGAGCCGGTGGAGCGCGGAGTCTCGCTCTTCGTCGGGCTTCGCAAGAGCCTCGACGTCGGCGAGCAACCGCGTCGAACCGGCAGGGGCAACTTTCGTGAGGACGGCGGCGCTCATGGCCCCGCTATCGGTCGAGTAACGAGTTCCGACCATCCCTGGCGGGAGTGAGGCGCGGAATCGCTCGGAAGAATCAGGGCCCACCGGGCATCCCCTCTCCGTCGTCACGGCCGTTACGAGAAGGCCTTTCCCCTCCTTGTAGCCCTCCAATCGGACGACCCGCCCCGCGGTCCGCCTCCGGGTGCCGTCAGTACTGGATCAGCGAGTGGACGTCGTAGCCGGCGAGCCGTTCGCGGCCGCCGAGGAACGACAACTCGATCACGAACACGGCGCCCGCGACGATGCCGCCGAGCTCCTCGACGAGCTCGACCTTCGCATGCGCGGTCCCCCCCGTCGCGAGCACGTCGTCGAGGACGACGACCCTCGCTCCGGGCGCGACTGCGTCGCGATGCACCTGGAGGCTGTCGCTGCCGTACTCCAGCGCGTAGGTCGCCTCGACGGTCTCGCGTGGGAGCTTTCCCGGTTTGCGCGCGGCGATGAAACCGGCCTCGAGCGCATACGCGAGCGCGCCCCCGAAGATGAAGCCGCGCGCTTCCGCGCCGAGGATGAGATCCGCCTTGCGCGGGCGGCACCAGTCGGCGAGCTGGCGGATCGTGTCGCCGAAGTACTCGGGATCGGCGACGAGCGGCATCAGGTCCTTGAAGACGATCCCGGGCTGCGGGAAATCTGGCACGTCGCGGATCCGGTCGCGAAGGTCGAGGCTCACGCCGTGCGCTCCACCACTGCCCTGAGGTCGCGGAGGAAGAGCACGTGCGAGAGCTCATGTGCGACGCGTACGAGCGCCTCGAGATCCTCGAGAGCGCTCTTGCGGCGCTCCGAGTTTCTCGATCGAAGTCCCGGCGCGACGAGCTGCTCGATCAGCGCGGCCTCCCTCCCCGCGGCCGTGAGGAACGTCCGCAGGTGGCGCGCGTCGACGCCGAAGCGGGCAAGTCGCGCGCACGCGGCGGCGATCACGGCCTCTCCCTCGCCGTACAGGTGCTGGCCGCCGTCGACGCGCGAGACGAGAACACCGTACTCCTCGAGTTGTGCGACGAAGTCGGGCGAGACGGACGCGCGCTCGCAGAGCTCGGAGATGTCGATCTCGTCTTCCGCCTCCGTGACTCCCACGATTCGCCGACGGGTGCGCTCGGCGCCCACTCCGGGGCCTTCGAGTTCCTCCCGGATCACGCGCAGCGGCAAGAACTCGTCGCGCTGCAGCTTCAGGATCATGGAGAGCCGCTCGACGTCCTCCGGCGAGAAGAGCCGATAGCCGCCGCGCGTCCGCTTCGGGGTGATGAGGCCCTGGTCCTCGAGGTAGCGAATCTTCGACACGGAGATGTCCGGGAACTCCTCGCGGAGCGCCTCGCAGACGGCGCCGATCGTCTGCAGGCGTGGCTCGGCTCCCCCTGCTCGCTCCGAGTGGCCGTCGCCGTGCTCATCGCTGCAGGAAGGTCAGGCGGTATTTGCCGATCTGCACCTCGTCGTCGTCCTCGAGGACGACGGACTCGATGCGCCGTCGATTCACGTACGTACCGTTGAGGCTGCCGAGATCGCGGATGGTGAACGTCTCGCCGTCCTTCGTGAGCTCGGCGTGCCGGCGGGAGACGGTGACATCGTCCAGGAAGATGTCGCAGTCGGGCGAGCGTCCGATGAGCGTGCGGAAGTCGAAGGCCTGGAACGACTGGCCCGCCATCCCGCCGCCCGACCGCACGACGAGCGCAGGACCCGTGATCCCGAGCGATGCGAGGAACGGGTCGTCCTCACCGGAGGTCTCGAGCTCGAAGCTCATGGTCGTCTCGACCCCCGATTCCTTCGTGAGCAGCGCGCCGCACCGCGGGCAGTAGTTCGCCGCACCGGGGCTCTGAAAGCCGCATTCGGGACAATAGACGTGGCTCACTCGTCTCCGGTCCGACCGAGGGCCTTCGCCGACAGGATCTCGCTGAGCCGCTCGACGTCGGCCAGCTTCGCCTCGCCTGCACTCACCTGCTCGCGGAGGCGTGCGACGAGTTCGGCACGCAGGATGTCGATGCGGCCGTGCAGGACACGGCGCCGGAAGGAGATCTCGTCCTCCTCCTTCTCGAGCTCGTGGATCATGACGCGGAGGTCGTCGTCGGTCAGCGTGGAGAGATCGGGCAGTGGTTCCACCGGTCGCCTTTCCTCGTTGGGTCGATTTGAGTAAAGCAGCACCCGTTCCGAGGGGTCAACCTCAACTTGAGACTTTCGCAATGTCTTTCTTCGCCCCGAAGGGGTGTCTCCCTGCCCGCGGACTCACTCGGCGCGGACACCGCGCCGCACCCGAAACGCGTACTGCACGCCTGCGAGCACCGCGAGCGCGACGCCGATCCAGAAGAGGACGAGCGGCCACTCGGTTCCTTTTTCGGTGACGATCACGAGACACAGCGAGGCGTACAGGATCCAGGTTGCGACCTTCCCGAGCCCGCTCACATCGAGCTCGAGCCCTCTCGGCGCCAGCAGGCGATACCCGAGGAGGAGCGCGACGTCGCGTGCGAGGACGATCGCGGCCCCGACGAGAGGCAGCCGTCCAGTCGCCCACATGACCACGACCGCCGTACCGATCATCAGCCTGTCGGCGAGCGGGTCCGCCAGCGTCCCGAAGCGAGATTGCACCTCCCAGCGACGCGCGAGATACCCGTCGAGCTGGTCGGTGAGGGCGGCGCCGGCGAAGAACACCCCCGCCCCCCACGCCGGGCCGTCTCCCGCCCGCAGATACAGCACCACGAACACCGGAATCGCCGCGAAACGGAGGATCGTCAGCGTGTTGGGGATCGTCCGACGCACCTCGCTCCAGGTCACGCCGCGATTCTGAACCAGTGGTAGCGTCGCCGAGCCAGTGAACGACTCGCTCGAGCTCCCTGGGTTCGTCAACGCGCATAGCCACACGTTCCAGCGTGCGCTGCGGGGTCGGGCCGCTGGAGTCGACTTCTGGGCGTGGCGTGACACGATGCTCGCAGAGGCCGAGCGTCAGACGCCCGAGCTCGTCCGGATCTCGTACGAGAGTGCCTATCGCGAGATGCGCTCCGCCGGCTACACGGCCGTCGGCGAGTTCCACTACCTCGGCCTCGCCGAAGCGTTCGCCGCCGCCGAGGCAGCGGAGGCTGCAGGCATCGAAGTCACCATCCTGCACGTCGCCTACGCGCGCGGCGGGCTCGCACGCTTCCGACAAAGGTCCGTCGAGGAATACATCGGGCAGGTCGAGGAGCTGCGCGCGGCGGGAATCCGCGTCGGCATCGCCCCCCACTCCGTTCGCGCCTGCCCGGCCGACTGGCTCGAGGCGATGGGCGACTATGCACGCCGTGACAACCTGCCGCTGCACGTGCACGCCGACGAGCAACCGCGCGAGATCGAGGAGTGCCTCACGGAGCACGGCTGCAGGCCGATCGAGCTGCTCGCACGCACGGGTTGCCTCGGCGAGCGGACGACTGTCGTCCACGCAACGCATGCCGACGGCGCCGAGCTCGATCTCCTTGCCCAGACCGGCGCGGCGATCTGCGCCTGCCCGACGACGGAGGCGGACCTGGGGACGGCTTCCTCCCTGCTGGACGTGTCCGCTCGCGCTCGATCCCGCTCGCGATCGGCTCCGACTCGAACGTGCGCATCGACCCGTTCGAGGAGCTGCGCGAGCTCGAAGGTATCGCGAGGCGCCAGTCGGGGCAGCGCGGCGTGTTCACGGTCGAGGAGCTCCTCCGCTTCGGCTCGGAGGTTGGTGCGCGATCGCTAGGGATCGACCGGTGGCCTACGATCGCTGTCGACCTCGGTCACCCCGCGCTAACAGGCGTCGCGTACGAGGACGTCCAGGACGCGCTCATCTCGAGCTGCGCGGGCGACGTCGTCGTCTCGCCGAGCGGTGGTGTGGGATGAAATCGTCGCGTATGGACGTTCGGAGACCGCAATGAACGTGACAGAGGCGAGCTTCGAACAGGACGTCGTAGAGCGCTCCCGCGAGGTCCCTGTGATCGTCGACTTCTGGGCCGAGTGGTGCGGCCCGTGCCACGCGCTCGCGCCGGTGCTCGAGCGAGAGATCGAGAGCCGCGAGGGCGCTGTCGTGCTCGCCAAGGTGGACGTCGACGCGAATCCCGGTCTCTCGGCGACGTTCCGTGTTCAGGGCATCCCGGCCGTGAAGGCGTTCCGTGACGGACGCGTGGTCGCGGAGTTCGTCGGAGTCAAGGCGCCGGCGGCCGTCTCCACGTTCGTCGACGAGCTGCTCGCGCCGCCTGCGCTCGACGGCCTGCTCGAATCCCTCCGCGCCAGCGGTGACCTCGCGGAGATCGTCGCCGCTCTCGACGCCGAGGACGACGAGCGCGCACTCGAGCTCCTTCTTGCCGAGATCGACGGTGCATCTCTAGACCGCCGCGAGCTCCTCCGCGAGCTGGCCGTCGCGGTCTTCGATCGGCTCGGCGAGGACGATCCCGTCTCGGTCGTCTACCGCCGCAAGCTCGCTACGGCGCTCTATTGACTCACGAGCGGGTGGAAGCGACCCGTCCAGCGGGCCGTGTCGTCGAGGTACGCCCGCTCCGCGGCGCGTCCCCGCATCCCCCACGCTCCGTCGTATCCCTTGTGTCCTGTGCGTGAGCGAGCGGGCTCGATCTGGGTCCCTCCTGCCACTCGTTGTAGCTCGTGATCGTGACGAGGTCAGCCTTGCCGTGGACGGCGGCTTTCCACATGTTGTCGTACGTCTCCCCGTCGAGCCGCGGCCGGACGACCGGATCAGACGTCGCAAGCCGTGCGTCGAAGCCCGGGCCGACCGAGGGAGCGCACAGAAGGCCCGCGTGGTGCGCCTGGCTGCAAAGGCGGGCGAACAGGCGCCCGACCCAGTTCCCCACGTCATAGGTGTAGAGACCGCCGAAACCGGCCGCCTCGGCCCAGCCGACGAGCGTCGTCTGCCCGAACACCCGGACGCCCTCGAGACCGCCGAGCGCATCTGCCCACTCGGAGGCCGGATAGCGGTCCGGGTCGTACACGTAGAAGTCGGTGATCCCCGTCGCCTGGAGCTGCGCGATGTCCGCCGCCGTGCTCGCGGGAGTGCGTCCCGGGTACGGCTCGATGTGGATGGCGACACGAAGCCCCCAGTGCTCGGCTGCCGCCCGAACGAGCGGCAGGCGCGCGTCTTCGGGCGATCCTGGCCCCCACCAGGACACCACGACGGTCTTGATCCCGGCCCCCGCGATGTCCTGCATCTGCGCGCTGACGATCTTCGAGCTCGACGACGAATACAGCCCCCGCGCCGGGTAGTAGCGGGTGGAGAGCACCGGGCTGCCGCCCGAGCGCTCGACGTACCAGTGGGCCCAACCCCCGTCTCGAGCCGGGTTCGAGAACCACGGGTAGTAGAAGATGGCCGTCTCGCCGGTGTCGGCGGTCGACGCCTGTCCCGCGCCCGCGACAGTCGCAAGCGCAGCGGCACAGCCCACCGCTGACGCTACGACGAGCCATGCCCTGGTCCTCACGCCGCGCGGGACTCTAACGTCGTGAGCGGCTTGTGGCGAGTCCGGAGGTCCGGCTCGGGCAACCGCGCACGACGTGCGACTTCGCGCGCACTCCGGCCCTCCCTCCTCCACCGGGCGCGGACGCACTCCGTGTCACTAGGATTTCCTTCCGATGGCCGCGTATCGCTACCTCGTCATCGGGGGAGGCATGACCGGCGACGCGGTATGTCGAGGCATCCGCGACCACGATCCGGAGGGCTCGATCGGGCTCGTCTCGGAGGAGCCGCACGAGCCGTACGCCCGTCCACCGCTCTCGAAGGCGCTGTGGAAGGGGAAGCCGGAGGACTCGATCTGGCGCGGCACCCGGGATCTCGGCATCGACCTGCACCTCGGCCGGCGGGTCGAGTCGCTCGACGTCGGTAGCCGAACGGCGACCGACGACGCGGGCGAGACGTACGAGGCCGAGAAGGTCGTGCTCGCGACAGGAGGCACGCCGCGACGGTTGCCGGGCGTCGAGGACATCGTCTACTACCGCACGGTCGACGATTTCCGGCGGCTCCACGACCTCGCCGGTGACGGCGTGCGTATCGTCGTCGTCGGCGGCGGATTCATCGGGTCGGAGATCGCCGCGGCTCTCACGCTGAACCGGTGCTCGGTGTCGATCCTCTTCCCGGAGCCCGGCATCTGCGCGCGGCTCTTTCCCGAGGATCTCTCCTCCTTCGTGAACGGGTACTACCGCGAGCAGAGCGTCGAGGTGCTCGAGGGCGAGATGGTCAGCGAGATCGCTCGCGAGGGCGGCGTCTTCCGGGTCGCCACCCAGAGCGGGAAGTCCGTCGAGGGAGACGCGGTCGTCGCCGGTCTCGGGATCCTTCCTCGCACCGACCTCGCCGAGGCGAGCGGGCTCCCCGTCGACGACGGGATTCTCGTGAACTCGCTCGGCCAGGTCGAGGGCTACGAGGCAGTCTTCGCAGCCGGGGACGTCGCGCGCTTCCCCGTCCCCGCGCTCGGCGGCTCGCGCCGCGTCGAGCACGAGGACCACGCGAATACCCACGGCCGGAGCGTCGGCGCGAACATGGCCGGCGCAAACGAGCCCTACGACCACTTGCCGTTCTTCTACTCCGACCTCTTCGACCTCGGCTACGAGGCAGTCGGCGACCTCGACTCGCGGCAGCCGGCCGTCGTCGAGTGGGCCGAACCGAACAAGAAGGGCGTGGTCTGCTACACGGACGACGCCGGGAAGCCCAAGGGCTTCCTGCTCTGGGACGTGTGGGGCAAGGTCGACGCGGCACGTGCCCTGATCGTCGGCGCCGATCCGGTCGACGCCGACACCCTTCGCGGCCTCATCGACTGAACGCGAGCCGGCGCCAGTCGGCAAGCGGCAGCAGCCGCGCGACGCGAACGAGCTGCGCCGAGAGCGCAAGCGCGAGCACGTCGAAGACGACGTAGCCGCTCGCCGCGCCACTCGGCGGGTTCCCTTGCGGGAGCCCGAGGCCCGGGACGGTCGCCTGCCACGTCCAGGTCCCGAGCGCGGTCCCGTAGATCTCCAGCCCCGCGACGACGAGGAAGACGCCGGCGTACACCGGCCGTCGGGTCACGACGAGCACGGCGAGGAGGAAGGTGCAGCCGATCGCGCCCGACACGTCGAGCGCCGGGAGCACCGTCATCCCCGCGACTCCCCATGCCGCAGCTCCGGCGGCCGCGAGGGCGAGGAGCAGCCAGGTAAGCCTCCGCCCGGCAGCGAGAGTGGCGAGCGACATCCCGGCGAGGTATACGAGCCCGTGGCCGGGCGGCACGAAGACGGGGAGGTCGTGGAGGCGGTACCGGTAGACCCCCCAGACCAGCGAGCCGATCACCTCACCGCACGACGCGATCGCGACGACGGCGAGCGCCTGCAGCCGGACAGCGGGCTCGTGGATCCAGAGCACGGCCGCCAGCACGCCGCACGTGAGGACACCGAGCAGGACCTGACCCGTGAGGTCGACGTAGCGGTCGAGGAACAGGCCGCCGAGGGTCCACGCCGCGACGGTCACGACCGTGACGGCGGCGGTCCGGCGCGCCCGCCGCTCTCCCGTCGATGGTGGTCTGCTCAGATGCGTCTTCTCAGTCGTCGAGGACGAACGTGACGAGCATGTTGACCTGGTACTCGGCGATCTTCCCGTCCTCGAGCCTGACATGCTGTTCCTTGACCCACGCGCTCTTCACGTTTCGGAGCGTCTGCTGCGCGCGGTCGAGGCCGTTCTTGATCGCATCGTCGAAGCCGGTGCTTGAGGTCGAGCTGATCTCGGTCACACGTGCCACGGACATGGTTCGCCTCCTCGTTCGGGTCGGATGACGCACCCGAGTCTGACGGATCCGCGGCGGAGTGCGACAGCACGGGGCGCTATGCGGTCAGCGCGACTCCCGGCGGAGGAACGCCGTCGCGGAGCCAGGCGACGTTCTCCCGGATCTCGAGCTCGGGATCGGCCCCCAGATGGCCCGAGTGGTCATCGACGCGCACGAGGCACCCGGGCACGTTGGCCGCCAGCCAGTCGCCGTGCGACGGCGGCACCAGGACGTCGGTGCGTCCGTACCAGACGAGCGTCGGCGTCGCGATCGCGTCGACCTCGAATCCCCATGGGCCGATGATCGCGAGGTCGTCGTCGACCCACCCCCAGACGCCCGCGGCCGCCTGCTCGACCACGGACTCCTGGAAGACCTCGGCGAGCTCGGGGCGGCGGAGCTGCTCCCGGTCCGACTCGCTCAAATCGAAGTCGCCGAGGAGAGTCGAGGGGTCCTCCACGACCCGCGCCTCCATCGCGAGCTGCTCGCGCTCGAGCTCACGGACGAGCACCTCCTCCCCGGCCTCGGCCCAGCCGAACTCCTTGACGTTCTCCGGGTCCATGCCTGACAGCCAGTCGTCGCGATCGAGGCCGGGCGAGCCGAAGGGCGCGATGCCGACGCGACACGTGACACGCGTCACGCGATCCGGCAGAAGTGCGGCACACGCGAGCGCATGCGGGCCGCCGCCCGAGCCGCCCGAGACGGCGAACCGCGCGACGCCGAGCGCGTCCGCGATCGCAGCCACGTCCGCTGCCTCGTCTGCGATGGAACGTCCCGGATGCCTGTCCGAGCGGCCGTATCCGGCTCGGTCGTGTGTGACGAACTGGACGCCCAGCTCGCGGTAGACGTCCTCGTTCGGCCAGCGGTCGAGCCGGCACCCGGGGGTGCCGTGCAAGGACAGCACCGGGAAACCGGTGGAATCGCCCCACACCGCGTAGGCGAGTGTTCGCCCGTCGTGAGCCGTCGTGGTCGAGGGCGCCTCGGCCATCAGCCTGCCTCGAACGCACGCGTGCTCGCCCACGACGGGCGGGCCGCGCTGTCGTGCCGCATTGTCAGAACCTTCTCATACTCCTCGGCGAACGCCGGATCTGCATGCGCCAAAAGTGTGAATCGAGAGGTGGCGAGCCGGCGCGGGAAAGATGCCGTGGATACGACGTCTACGCGATGACGATGCGACGCGTTCCCGAGGCTGTCGAGACGCGTATCCGACCGGCACGGACCCGCCGTCCATTCACGGAGATATCGAAGCGGTAGAGCGCTGCGACGTTCGACGGCATGTCGGCCTTCAGCGTGAGCACGCTCTCTCGACCGGCCGGGAGCCAGGTCCCGTTGCTCGTCTTCGGGCGACGAGCCCAGGGCCAGAAGCGTCCCTGACGGTACGTGCAGGCAAGCCAGCGTGCGCTGGCCACGACCTTCGTCCCGCGCAGCACCACCAGGGACACCTCTGGACCGAGCCACTGGATCACGTTCGCGTCGGCGACGACCGAGTCGCACGGCCGTATCCCGTCGAACCTGAACACGACCGCGTCCGTGGTGGGTCGCACTTTCACGGATACCGCCGCCCGTGCACCAGGCGGACTCGCCAGCATGCTCGCGATCAGGAGCATGAGGACGCTCGCCCCCAATCTGCGAGGCGTCACTCGGCGGAGCGCGCTCAGTTCTACGTCCCGGGTCGTCCTGCGAGGATCCTACTCACTGGCGCTGCTCGTGCGTCCGGACGGGTTTGCGTCGATCGCGTCGTGGGTACGAAGAGCCGCATCGAGCTCCTCGTCGGCCCTCCGGCAGGGAGAACAGGGTCGGCCGCAGCAACTGGAGGCTGGAGGCGCCAGAAGAGGTTGCGCGGCCGGCCTCTTACGCGTCCGAGCTTGCATCGGGTCGGCCCGATGCTCCACCATGCAGCCTGACGTGGGCTCCGGTCTCCCCGAGATTCCTCCGGCACGGTCGCTCGCGCTCGTGGAAGCGGTGGCCGAGGCGTTCGACGGTGCGGACTGGGAGGCTCTCCGGGCGCTCTACCACGACGACGCCCTCCTGTGCACGATGGCCGCGCACGAGCGGATCGTCGGCCCGGACCAGCTGATCGAGGTCTTCTCGGCGCTCGACTCCACGACGTACCAGATCGGCGACACGCACACCGAGGCGGTCGACGACCACGCGGTCATCGTCTCCGGGCCGCTGCGCTACCCGCAGGAGAGCGGCGACACCGCTTACGCGACCAAGTCGTGGATCCTGACGTTCAAGGACGGGCTCGTCTTCCGCTCGAACTCGTACCCCTCTCCCGAACGCGCGCGGACTGCCTACCTCCAATACGGGATCGGCCTCGGCATGTCGCCGGACGAGCTGCACGGCGAACGAGCCTAGAGCGCGTCCGCTGGCGGTGAGCGCGAGTGGACAGGTGGCCCGCACGCCCGCCGCCGGACGGCGCGCTGCCGCCCGCCGCCTCCGTGCAGCGCGACGCGGAGACGTTCGACGAGAAGGTCTGAGGCTAGGCGGCGAGCCGCCGTCGCCGCTGGTACGTCATGAAGAGCGCGCCGATACCGCCCACGAGGCAGACGACACCGACGATCCACAGCACGACGCCACCGACGAAGCCGAGACCCATCACCAGGAAGATGACCCCCGCGAGCAGGAGACCGAGACCGACGAGATTGGCTGGCATGGCTCCCGCACGCTAGGAACGGTGCGCGGCCGATGCCTCCCACAGTTGGGGGATTCGTCGCTTCCAGGACCCCTCTCCCATGTGCATTCCCGGCGTTTCGTCCATCCCCTCGACGGGGAACGACGTATAGCCGTCAGAATGGCTCGTAGGGCGAGGGAAGGATACGACCACGAGGGGGTGGGACAGGTGATGAGTCTCGTGCTGGTCTGGTCCGTGTGCGTCATTGGCGGCTCAGCGCTCTTGCACGAATTCGGGCACGCCTGGACGGCGCGCGCGGTCGGATGGAGAGTCGTCGAGATGCGCTGGCGCTGGTACGGGATCGCACTCGTCGCCGATCCGAACGGGAAGCCCGAGAAGCTGTGGAAGGTCGCGCTCGGCGGCCTCACCGTCACGGCTCTCGTCGCGCTCGGGTTTCTCGCGGGAACCGCTCTGCCGGAGCCGGCATCGATCCTCTTCGGCCTGGGTTTCGTGGTGAACGCGTCGCTTCTGCTCACGAATCTCATACCGATCCGCTGGCTCGACGGTGGACAGCTGCTCGCCAGCCTCAGGCGGCAGAGATCGGGCTAGCGCGTCTCTCGGTGCAGTGAGGAGTGCGCGTCAGCGCCAGAACAGGACGACCCCGAAGGCGATGATTGCGAGTCCGATCAGGTCGTAGCCATGGATGTCTCGGTCGGACGGCAGGGTGAAGACGACGGATTCCCAGACGTGGGGATGGAGAACGACGATCGCCGCGCCAAGAGCGATCGCGAGGGTCCCGAAGAACTTGCTCATCCGGGCTCAGCCTAAGAGATCGACCCCCGACGTGTATCCCGCGAAGGTGCTACCGATACTCGGAACGCACAAGTTCTGCCGCTCGAAGGCATCCCATCTCGTGATGGAGATCGCCGTCAGCCGCCGCTATCGCCACACCGGACTCTTCGATCCGAGCGTGAACAACTCTCTACCCCCGCCCGAGTGAGCGCGTGCTGTTGAGCTACGACATCCGCTCCGGCGGTCACCGTGTGTCCACGAGACGAGCTCCGTCGGAGCTCGTCGCACTGCTCGACTATCTTCGGTCGCTCGGCTGCCAAGACCGAGACGTCGTCCGGCTGGGGACGACGTCGGTCGCATGGCGGGGCGCCGTCTACGACGCGGCCAGGTCGGACGACGCCGAGAGGTAGGGAGCCGCAGGCCCAGATCCGGCGCCCGCGCCGGCACGGTCGCTACTCCCTCGACGGAACCGCTTCTCAGTCGACGCGTGGCAGGGTCGACGCCTCCGAGGCGCTCGTGCCGTTCGACGTCACCGACCAGTGCGCCTCGACCCAACGCCGACTGCCCACGACCCCGACGATCGCCATCCCCGCTCCGCCGAGCACGAGGATCGTGTTCCGAAAACGATGGCTCGTGCGCTGCCTGGCGCGGTCGGCCGCACGATCGAGATCGTCGAGCATCGCGCGGATGCTCTTCCGCAGCTTCTTGTCGGACTCGAATCGCTCGCGGAATCCCACGATCCCGGAGTCATCGCGCAGCCGCTGGCTTGCAGTAAGCCCGTGATCGAGGGCTGAGCGGAGTTCGGTGCGCATGCGCTCGTCGTGGACGAGGTCGTCTGCGTACGAGATCGCGTCGCTCAGCACTTCCTTGGCCCTCTTCGTCTTGCTCTCGCGTAGCCCGAGCATCGGTTCCTCCTTCGGTGCGGGACGTCGGAGCTACGTGGATACCCCGAGCGTTGTCCCAGAGAAACCCGAGCACGGGATGCTGCCGGGAATGCTTGGATGCCGGACGTCGTAGTCTCCCGAGCGTGCCGCTCTTCGACGTGAGCGAGGCGTACTCCGACATCGCGACGACCGTGTTCTCCTCGGTCATCGCCGCCAAGGCATGGCTCGCGACGGTCGTCATCGTGCTCGCGCTCGTCCAGGTCCTGACGGCGGCTCGCATGTGGGGCCGGCTCGCCTTCCTGCCCGCGCGTGGCCACATCGTGGCCGGAATCCACCGCTGGTCCGGTCGAATCGCGATTCTCGTCTCCTTGCCGGTCTTCTTCCAGTGCGTGACGGTGCTCGGGTTCCAGGCTCCCGACTTCCGCGTGGCGGTGCATGCGATCGCCGGGACGGTCCTGTACGGAGTCTTCGTCGCGAAGATCCTGATCCTCCGCGATCGCAGCCTGCCCGGCTGGGCGCTGCCGGTCGCGGGAGGACTGGTCGCGTCGACTCTCGCCGTGATCTGGCTCACATCGGCTCTCTGGTACTTCACGAACGTGCGGTTCGGCTTCTGATGCGAGGGCTGTGGCGGCCCCTCGTGGTCGGCTCCGTCATCGCCGTCGCCGTGTTCGTTCTCGCCGAGGCCCAGATCTTCGCGCCGTCTGCCTCCCCAGTTCCAACCGTTTCGAACGGGGACGTGCAGCACGGCAAGGCCGTCTTCGCGGCGACCTGCGCCGGATGTCACGGGATGGCCGGCGCCGGCGGTGGCCCCGGCCCGCGACTCGTCGGCAGCGGGCTCACCGCTGCAGCGGTCTCGGAGCGTGTCGAACG
This sequence comes from uncultured Actinomycetes bacterium, assembly GCA_963848725.1. Lineage (GTDB taxonomy): Bacteria > Actinomycetota > Thermoleophilia > Gaiellales > Gaiellaceae > GMQP-bins7. The sequence continues at coordinate 46,785 of CAWKEV010000022.1, forward strand.
CGGGGGCGGTGTGATGCCGGCGAACCTGGTCAACGGACAGGCCCAGGCCGACGTCGTCGCCTACGTCGTCTCCATCTCCGGCTCCGGGTGATCTCCGTCGGGCGGCATGCCGATGCCGCCTGCGTCGCTACGACGCCGCCACCCGCGGATTCGTGCACTCGGCGGTGATCGGGCCACCGTACCCGAGGATGTACGTGCGCATCCCGTCCGAGAGCGCCCGTCCGCCGTCGTGCTCTCGGGCGGATTCGGTCGTCTGCTTCAGCTTCCTGGCGCCCTCCTCGCCCCTCGGCACACCGTCACCGTGCATTCGCCGGTCGTCGATCACGAATCTTTCCTTGTGCATCCCTTTCCCGTCCTCCGGTCCCGTCTTTCCAACTCGCATCATCGGGACGTCGGCGAGAAAGTCCACCAGGGGTACAGGTCACTGGGTCGAGGACGGCCACGCCGATGGGGAGCGCGCGATGGTGCGAACTACCCGTCGGCGCCGTGCTGAGAAGACGACCTCCGTCGCGCGGCTGCGGCTCCGTGGCCGACCGGCTTCACGTTGTAGCCGCTCGCGGGACCACCTACCGACGCCGCAGGGGTGAGCGCCCTGCCGCCGCATTCGCTCGCAGCTCGGCTCGGAGTGGCAATCTCAACCGACGCCCCCAGACGCGACGGCCCCTCGGCCAGTTCGACCTCGCGAAGTCCCGATCGGCTAGAAAGGCTCGTTCGAGGGATTGGCACTACCTCCCAAGGGGGATACCGTGCGATGGACGCGCTGGATCACACGGGAGGAGACGCGTCCCGCTCACTGCGGGGCGCAACTGGGATGAATACGACGAATCTGATTGCTCAATGGACAGCACGAGCGAAACTCGCCAAGATCTCGGTCGCTTTCGAGCGACCGATGACATTGGCGCCATGATCGCACGCAGCCAGCCGGCGCCCGAGCCGGCGGCGGCGGCAAGCCCGTTTTTGATCAAGAGAGCGGATGAGGACAACTGGCAACCACTCGAGGAAGAGGAGAAGAACCACTGTGGATAGCGCCTGGAGGACGCCGCACGACCTCGGCAGAAGGGACATGCCCCGAGTGCCAGGGGTCGTCCTACGTCCCCGTCCCGATCGACGGGGAGCGCATGGTGGAGCAGTGCCCGGAGTGCGAGGGCACAGGCAAGGAGACGACCAAACGGGCAGCGTGAAGTGGCCGGTCAGAAACCGCCCCAGAGCGCCACGGTCGTTTTATCCACCCTCCCAACCTCCTTACCGACGAGGCGAATCAAGGCCGGCAGCCTCGACTGATCGCCGTGGGCCACGAGCTCACACACCGACGGTCGCTAACCCGTAGCACTCGTAAGTCGGGCGCCAAGGTTCGAACGCGGAACCTCTAGTGCCCCAGACGACTCAGGAAGGTGGCGGGGGTTCTCCCGGGGTGGCGTAAAGTGGCTCCGCGCTTAGCTTTGTCCCTCCCCACTCCGCATCGTTCCTAGAGTCGGTTTCGGAGCACTTTGGCACGGATTCGGCGCTACTCGCCGCTCGCGATCTGCCGACGCGCTGTGCGGCTTTAGCTCTTGACCCGAAGTACGAGAGTGCTCCGCGCCTTGGCACCCAGAGCGTCGCTCGCCTCGACGGCCACTCGGAAGGCCCCGCTCCGGTGCGGAGTTCCGACGAACGTGCCCAGTCTCGGGGCGAACCGAACTCCGCGCGGGAGCTTGCCGCTCACCAGCTTCCACTTCAGCGGCTTGGCGCCTCCGGCCGTTGTGAGCCTTGCCCCGTAAGCGCTTCCGAGCCGTGCAGCCTTCAAGCTACGTGTCTTGATCGCGAGTCGCGGTGCGACGATCAGCGCAGCACTCGCGGTCGCGACACGGCCTTCAGTGTCCGTGGCAGTCACGCCGAACGCGAAGTTGCCTGCCGTTCGAGGCGTTCCGCTGATCGTGCCCTTGGCCGCGTCGAGCACGACGCCAGACGGCAACGCGCCGGACGCGACCGCCCACGCGTATGTGCCGCTCCCGCCCGTTGCTGTGAACATCTTTCCCAAGCGAATGCCGACCTCGGCGCCCGGCTCAGACCCAAAGGGGGACTTCGCGCTCACGGCCTGACGGACGGCGAGCGTGTACGTCTTCGTGTCGAACGGGGTGCCGTTCTGGGCCTTGACGACGAACTCGTAGCTCCCATCCGACATGGGTGTCCCGGTCAATCCCCCGGAGTCCGAGAGGGTGATGTCGGGGGGGAGCGCCCCCGACTGCAGGGACCACATCGCCTGCACCGCGTAGCCGGCGGGTGGGTTCAGGCTTCTCACGTCCTGCGTCGCGAGCGTGTCGGCATACGGCTGGCCGACGGTTGCCGGCTTGACGGATGCGGTGACGATCGCGAGGCCCGGGTCTACGGGGATGCTGAATTCGCGTTGCGATTGGTCGTCGGCTTGGCACCACGAAGGTCCGCCTTCCGCCGCGGTGAGGTCGTGAAGCCACACCCAGAAACGCGCCAGGCCCGCGCCCGTGGGAACGCCGGAGATGACACCGGCCCTGGTCATGGAGAGTCCGCCTGGAAGCGCACCGTTGCGGATTTCCATCCAGATGGACGGATCACAGCCCGAGAACGGCTCGACTGGGATCTGCGCCTCATAGGACTCGCCCACATACGCCGTCGGGCACTGGAGGAGTGCAGAATCACCAGGCGTCGGGAGACACGCGCCGTCATCGCCGTTGAAGTCCGCGCCAGATGCTCTAGTGACGGCGACTCCGGTAACGGCGATCGTCGCGAACACGCCGACTAGAAGGAGGGCGACCTTGACGAGCGTTCGGAGGCCCGAGGGGCGTCTCACGGCGCGGGGCACGCTAGCAGACACTTCACCAGGGGTCAGCGCCGACACCTGACGAGCGGGATCCAGCCTCCGCACACGAAGCTCGTCGTGATTCAGGGCAGAAAAGCACCGACCCGCAAACTCAGTCGGGGCGCCGAGATTCGAACTCGGGACCCTGAGTCCCCCAGACTAGCGCGCTAACCAGGCTGCGCCACGCCCCGTGGCCGGGACACCTTAGCGTCTTCCCCGAGACGCTCGGGCGCCCGAGCGCGGTGCGCGCGCGGCCACGCCCAGCGCCGGCTCCACCACAGGTTTCGCCTCAGGAGCACGATCGCGAGCGGCACGAGTGCGAACACCGTCAGATAAGGCATCAGCGGAAGCCGGCCGCCCTCGTGGCGCTTCTGGACCGTTGGCCCCTGCCCGATCGCGCTGCGCACGGCCGAGACGATCTGGCCGACGTTGCCTTCGTCGAACACCTTCCCGCCCGTGAGCGACGCGGCGCGTGCGAGATCGGCCTCGGCCTTCGAGCTCGGCTTGTACGCCGCCTCCGGGATGCCGCCCGTGTAGATCCGCTCACCGCCGTTGCCGACCCGCACGTAGATCATGTGGATGCGCGGAGGCTTCTTGAACGGCGGTCCGAGCGAGCTCTCCACCGGCTGGCTCTCACCGTCGGTCAGGACGATGACGACGCGCTTCTTCGCCGCCGGCGTGAAGTAGTTGAGCTCCGCGACCGACGTCAGCGCATTCAGGTTCGTCGCCTCGGCGGCATAGACGTCCGACGGTGGCGGTTGCTCGATGTCCACCGCCTGGTCGAGCGTCGCGTCGATCACGCGACGGTCGGTCGTCGGAAAGAGATACGGCAGGACGCGGTCCGTGAAGCCGGCGAGCCCGATCGGGAGGTCAGGGAGCTCGTCCGCAACCTTCTCGGCGATGCGTCGCGCTCGATCGAGTCGGTCGAGCGATCCAGCGGTCTTCGAGGCGAGCATCGAGCGTGAGATGTCCATCACCACGAACGCCTGCGCGTCGGTGCGCTCCGGCATCGTCCGGTTCGTCTCGATCACCGGCTGCGTCGCGGCGACCCCGAGCAGGCACGGGACTGCAGCGAGAGCGACGACGGGCACGAGCAACGTGCGGAGAGCCGGCTCCTTCAGGCCGAGGGCGGCTCGGGCTCTTCGCAACTGCCGGAACCGCACGAACCACACGCCGACGAGCACGAGCGCCGTGATCGCGAAGGCGCCGCCGAGCGGAGTGAGGAAGGTCACGTGCACGCGCTCAGTAGCCCGACCCGGAGCGGCCCTGACCCGAGACGTTGCCCTGCGACGCGCCCGAGTCCGGCCCGGTGCCGGGGATGTTCGCTGCCTTCGCGTTCCGCAGCGCCAGCTCGAGGTTCACCTTGGCGTCCGTGTTCGTCGAGTCCAGGTCGATCGCGCTGCGGAAGTCGGCGATCGCCTTCCGGAGGTTGTTCGCGTTCTCCGTCGGGTCGGAGGTGAAGTTCGCGAGCGTCGTCGCTCCGGCCAGGTTCAGGAGGACCGAGCGCCGCTTCGGATCGGGGTCGTTCGCGCTTCCGGCCGCAAGCTCGTATTGCACCTTGCCGAAGAGGTTCTCGAGCTCGGGGCCGAAGATCTGCACCTTCCCCGGCCGCACGCGCACGAAGTCCGCGAGCGTGCGGCGGTACGTGACGTCGTCGCCGAGGCCGAGGAGGTGCACCGCCGGATCGCCCGGCAGGTAGCTCAAGCCGTCCCAGAGGCCGGCCTGGCGGTGCGGCCTGATCTGGAAGCGGAGATCGTCGCCCTGGAGCTTCCCCGGCGCACGGAGAACGTCGATCGCGACGAGGACGAGCACCACCGCCACCGGCACCGCGAGGACGGCTGCGACCCTGATCCCCCACCACCGCCACATCAGCGCGCGACCTCGAGGCGAGCGAGCGCGCCCTCGTTCACTGCGAGCAGGACGACGAGCAGGGCTCCGACGAGCAGGAACGTCCACGGAGCTGCGATCGCCAGGCTGTGAGTCTCGGGCGCCCGCACGGGCGCGTTCGCCGACGACCCGCGGAGGATCGCGGAAGGCCCGAGGATCTCCCGGATGCGCGCGAGCTTCTCCGGGGTCGGGAAGAGCGGGACGATGCGTAGACCGATGCCCTCGTCGCGGAGGTCCGCGGCCATGGCGCCGAGCCTGGCCGTCTCGTCCGGGAGGATCTCGAGGTCGCTCACGAGCACGATCGAGCCGTGCTTCACGTGGCGGGCCAGGAGGACGTCGCCGGCCACGCGCAGGCCTTCGGAGATCCGCGTTCCGGCGCTGAAGCGCTCCCACGGGTTTCTCGGAAGCGCGCCGTTCGGGTTTGTCGGAGCGAAATAGCGGAGGAGAGGCAGGAGCTCCCGGCCGGGCGTCCCGGGCGGGACGAGCTCGTACGCGGAGTCGGAGAACGCGACGACACCCACCCGCTCGTCGGAGTCCGCGAGCTTCTGGATCGTCTGCCCGAAGGCGCCCTCGTACACGCTCGCCGACAGGTCGAGGACGAGCATTCCAGTCGTCCCCGGCGGCACGAGCGGCGCGTGGCGTACGTCCTCCTGCTTCGCGACGACGAACGCGAGCGCGAGCGTCCCGAGAAGCGCGGCGAGCAGCCCGAAGCGGACGAGCGATGTGCGACCGGCGAGCGAGCGCAGACGTCCCGGCTCGCTCGTCGGGACTGCTCCGGAGCTCTCACGGGGAGGTGCCATTCGACCTCCTCACGTCGTCCACGAGCTCGTCCGTCTCCGGCCGCGACGGCGGCGGCGGAGACCAAGCGACCCTGCGGGCGGTGTCCGCCAGCGGCGGTCCTTCGACGTCGAGCTCGGACGCCAACACCTCGAGTGCCTCTCGCTTCTCCGGCACGACGTCACGGGCCGCCGTCCACTCGACGAGCCGGAGCGCACGCTCGAGCGGCGGCACCTCCGGCTCCTCCTCCTCGACGGCCTCCGGATGCCGTGCGCGCCACCAGCGCAGCAGGAGCGCCGCGGGGAGCACGAGGAGCAGGCAGGCGAGGACGAGGAGCAACACGGCGAGCGTCGTCGGCGTGATCCGGTACGTCGCCGCGGGCAGCGGCGTCACGTCCGTCTTGAAGATGAACTGGCTTCCCGGTCCGATCTCCGGGATGCTCGAGGCGTTGATCCGCGAGACGGACTCGAGCGTCGGCCAGGCCGCGTTGCCGACCGGACGCGCCTTTCCGCTCGCGTCGCGATACATGATGCGCGTGCGCGGGAAGGTGAACGTCAGGCGGTCCCCCCTCCCCGACTCCTCGGGACCCGCGAAGCTCGGGATGATCTTCGGGATGCACTGGATGAGGAGGCAGCGGAGCGTGAAGACGTACCGGAAGCGCGTCAGGCCGCCCAGGTCCTCGCGCTGCCTGGTCGCCGAGAGGACGTCGTACGGCTCGAAATCCGTACGCACGTGGATTCGGTCGGGGTCGAGCTTGCGCGGGTCAACGACGAGGTCGAGTTCCGCCGTAACCGGCTCTGCGAAGAGGTGCGACGGCGGCGTGAACGACGTCGAGCTGACGACGGCGTGCCCACCGGGAAGTCGGGTCGCCTGGTCGCTGCCGCCGCAGCCGCTCGCGATTGCCGCCAGCGAGACGACGAGCCCGACCGAGAGCGCCGCAGCCGAGCGTCTCACGCGCGCCCTCTCGTAAAGAGCCGCTGGTCGGCCCAAGTGAGGAACGCGAGCGCGACCTCGCGATGGTCGTGCGAGGAGACGAGCACGGGGTCCATGTCGAGCGCGCGCAGATGACGGACGAGCTCCGCGTAGCGCTGCTCGTTCTCCTCACGCCGCCGTGCGGCCTCGGCGACCGAGATGCGGGTGAGCGAGACCTTGCCCGAGGCGGCGTCGGCGAAGGGGACGACCGCGCCCGAGACGTCCGGGAAGCTCTGCTCCCAGACGGGATCCTGGACGACCACGGGGACGATCTCCCAGCGGCGCTCGAGCGCGTACAGCCAGTCGTCGCGCCTCGGCTGGACGAGGAAGTCCGAGACGACGAAGACGAACGTCCCGGCCGGAAGATCCCGCCGCTGGGCGACGAGGTGGCCGAGGCTCCGCGCCAGCGTGTCGTCGGGCGCCTCGAACGGTCGCTCGAGATCGGGCGCGCCGAGCTCGTGCGAGCTCCTCGGCGGATGCCAGTACGGTGTGCCGTCGGCCTCGTCGAAGTAGCCGAGGAGGCCGCGGGCGGCGACCGCGCTGTCGCCGATGACCTGGGTCGACTGCCGGATCGCCTCGCCCTTGTCCAGCCAGGGCCAATCGCCGGCGAAGATCGACATCGACGGACGGCGGTCGCAGAGGACGACGACGCGCGGCGCCTCCTCGGCGAAGTGCTCGCGCACGATGAACTCCTCGGTGCCACGCGCGAGCGAGAGACGTGCCGACGCCGCCCAGTCGATGCGGTCGACGTCGTCGCCCGGCTCGTACGGACGCGAGCTCGCGACGTCGGACCCGAGGCCGCGCCGCGCGCTGTGCAGGCCGCCGAACGGCAGGCCCAGGACGCGCCGCCTGGGTATCAGCGGGAAGGTCGCCGTCACGCCGTCGCTTCGGCAGCCTCCGCGAGCTCGGTTCCCGGGCGCGGCGCCAGCTCGAGGCACTGCTCCCGGAAGCGATCCGCGGCCGCCGTCCAGCCGATCTCGCGCGCCGTCGCGACGAAGCTCGGAGTGAAGACGATCCGATGCATGACGACCGGCAGGAAGAGGCTCTCGACGTCGACGGGAGTCACGTACTCCTGCCCCGCGAGGAGCGCCCAGGCGCGGCAGGCGCGCTCGAGCGAAAGGCTCCCGCGGACGGATGCGCCGATCGCGACGCCGTCCGCGGCGCGTGTCGCCCGGACGAGGCGGATCACCCAGCGTCTGATCACCGGGTCGATGTAGATGTCCTGGACGGACGTGCGGAGCGCGTTCACGTCTTCGAGCGACACGGCCGGACGCAGGGTGCTCAGGGGGTGCGCGCGGAGCTGGGACTCGACGATCCCGAGCTCGTCGTCCTCCCCGGGATAGCCGAGCGCGGTCCGCAGGAAGAAGCGGTCGAGCTGCGCCTCGGGCAGCGGGAACGTCCCCTCCTGCTCGATCGGGTTCTCGGTGGCGAGGACGAGGAAGGGATCGGGAAGCTCCCGCGTCACCCCGTCGATCGTCACCTGCTGCTCCGCCATCGCCTCGAGGAGTGCGGATTGCGTCTTCGGCATCGCGCGGTTGATCTCGTCCACGAGCACGACGTTGGCGAACACCGGGCCGGGCCGGAACTCGAACTCGCGGTCGCGCTGGTTGAAGACGGAGAGCCCAGTGACGTCGGTCGGCTGCAGATCGGGAGTGCACTGCACGCGGGACGGGGTTGCGCCCTCGATCGAGCCGGCGATCGCGCGCGCGAGCACCGTTTTCGCCGTCCCGGGCACGTCCTCGAGGAGCACGTGACCCCCGCAGAGGAGCGCGGCGAGGACGAGCTTGATCTCCCCCGTCTTGCCGCGAACGACCGTCTCGATGTTCGCCACGAGCCGGCCGGCGATCTCGAGGTTCCGTTCCGTCATCGCTTCACCGTCGGGCTCGTCCCGGGCAGGTAGCAGGGCTTCGCCTCGCTCGCGGGAAGGGTCGCCCGGAGAAGCGTTCCCTTGGGAACCGCCGCCGTGAACTCGCCGGACGTCCAGCTGAAGTACGCGCCGCTCGGCGCTCCCGACTCCGTCAGCAGCACTTGTTGCAGCCTGACCCAGGCGTGTCGCTTCTTGTCGTAGCGCTGCACGAGAGCGTGTCTATGCCAGAAGCTCTTCTTCGCGCCGATGCCCACCTGGAACCGCTTCGGCAGGTTCCGCACCCGCGTGAGGTCGATGTACACGTGCTGCTGCAAAGGGATGCCGATGCTCGTCGCGTCGTTCCAGACCGCGCGCACGGTCGTCCCGATGCCAGGTCCCCCCGTGAGCTGGGCCGACCAGCCGCCTCCCGGCTGCGTCTGGACGCCTTGGACGTTGTGGAAGCTCGGCGAGCCGCAGTCCTTCTGCTGGATCGCCACGTCCTCCCCGGCTTTGCCGCTCTCCACCGCGCCGAAGAGGTTCACCGAGCCGCCGCGTGACGGAAGCACGGTCGGACGGGCGAAGATCGTGATGCGATCCGCCGCGACGACGAGCCGGTCGAGCTGGCGCTGCGCCGCAACGAGCATCCGAGCGGTCGGCCGGCTGCGTCCGAAGTAGACCCGCGCCTCGACGTTCTCACCGGAGATTCCCGCGCGGAGCACGTAACGGCCGAGACCACGTCCCGAGAGCAGCACGAGCGGCGTCTGCGCGATCGCAGAGCTTGCGATCTTCAGGTTCGCGGCTCCCAGAGGAAAGCTCGCGTCCTCGACCGGGTCGCCACGGATGTGGAACGTCGCCGCGACGACGATTCCTCCCGGCGGCAGCGCAGCGAGCGTCCCGAACGGCGTCGTATGCGCGGTGTCCTCGGGAGCGAGCGGGACGTTCGCAGCGAGCGCCCGTGCAGGCGCCGCCAGTCGGACGCCCGCGGCCTGCTCCACCGTCCACCCGCGCGCGGGGAGGAAGCCGAGGCCGGTGAAGTCGGAGCCGGCGTTCCCGCTCGGCGTGACGAAGCTCGCGAGCCCGAAGCCGAGGCTGCTCCCGACGAGGAGCGTGACGACGGTGGCTGCGATCGCGACGGCAGAGCGCCGGCGAGCGGGGAGCCGTCGGCGGGGAGCCGTCGGCGCTGCTTGCGGCTCGGCGGTGGCGACTCGTGCCATGACGCGGAGGTCGTGCTCCGACGAGGTCTCGAGCTCCTGCTCGAGACGCTCGAAAAGTTCGGCGACGTGCTCGTCCCCCGGGGTCCCGTTCGTCTTCATGCGATCAGCTCCCTGAGCGCGCCGCGTGCGCGCGCGGTTCTCGACTTGACCGTTCCGACACGAATGCCGAGCGCCTCCGCTACCTCCTCCTCCGAGAGCCGGAGCAGATAGCGGAGGAGCAGAACGTCTCGCTGCACCGGCGGCAGGCTCTCGATCATGGCCCAGAGCTCACGCACATGTTCCCGTTCGTCCGGGTCTCCAGCGGGGTCGACGAGCAGCGCGAGGTCGGCCTCGACCACCGGCGGGCGCCGCCGGGCGAGATCCGCGGCCTTGTGCGCGGCGATGCCGACGAGCCACGGCCAGAAGCGGTCGCGCTGCCGCAGTCGCGGCAGTGCCTGCCAGGCTGCGACGAGCGCTTCCTGGAGTGCATCGCGTGCGTCGCTCTCGTTCCGGAGCCGCGCCAGGAGGAACCGCTCGAGTGCAGGCCCTCGCGCGAGGACGAGCTGCTCGAAGGCCGCGGCACTCCCGAGCTGGGCGCGGCGGACGAGCTCGGGCTCGTCGTGGACGACGTCGAGGCGAGCGCGATCGGAGGCAGTGCCGGTGCTCAGCATTCGAGGAGTAGTCGCAGGAATCGGGCCAAAGGTTCCATCGGTCGTATCAGCTCGGCGTGCAGCCCCGGACGTTGAGGAGGCGTGCCTTGCCGGAGGCGAGCACCTCGGAGTACGCAAGTGGCTTTCCCGCGTCGGTGCCGACCGCGAGCTCCGCGTGCAAGAGCGGCGCCGTGATCCGCTGGAACTGGCGGAACCCGGACGGCCTGGCGGCCGGGAGCATGTTGGCGCGGAGGCGGACGAGCACGTGCCCGGGCACATCGCAATCGACTCCCTCGTCGAAGGTTCCCACGCTGCCGCCCTTCAACCCTTTCGTGCCCAGCGGAAGCTTCTTGGTGGACGCGCGGCACAGCCGAGTGTTCCAGGCGAGCGTCCCCCAGACCTTGAACGGGTAGTCGACGCCCGGGTTCGGGCTCTGGATCACGGTTGCGTCCTTCTTCGGCTGCCCGGCACTGACCCAGGCGAGCGTGCTGTCGAGGAGCGTGTACTGGCTCCCGCCCTCCGCCCCGGTCCGCACCCGTGCGAGGGCGGGGCGATCCCACGCGGCCCGTGTCCGGCCGGTGCCCTGATGCGCGAGCGCCGTGACGCTGCGCGCGCCGCCGATGAACGCCGTCGAGCAGCGGACCGTGCGGTCGAACGTCTGAGCCTCGGCCTCGGCCCCTGTCGCCGAACGCAGATCCGAGGCGGCCGCCGCTGCAGCCGATACGGGCACGAGCACGACGAGGAGAGCCGCGAGCGTCTTCATCGGTCGCAACTCCGCGCGACGTAGAGCGTCGCCTTGCCGTTCTGGAACACCTCGGCGTAGGCGAGCGGCTTCCCGGAGACGCTCCTCACCGCCAGGTAACCCCTGATGACCGTGCCGTTCGCACCGAGCAGATGCGGCCCGGGGATCGAGTGCAACGACGTCGGGCGCGCGAAGATCCCGCGAACCCTGATCAGCACGCGGTTCCCGGGGTAGCAGTCGATGCCCTCCCCCGGGTTCGGGGACAGCGCATCGACCGGCGTCCGGACGAGGCCCTTGCTCGAGAGTGCGAACTTGGCGGCCGGCTTGCAGATCGGAGGAGCGCTGAACGAAAGCCGGTCGGGCCGGGCGGGAAAGCCCGGAGCCAGAGGAGCCATCGGGTTTCCGGCGCTGACGCCGGCCGACGCTCTCGTGCCGAAGTCCTCGACACTAGCGCTCGCCAGGAGCTTCCAGACCTTCTTGCTGCCGATCAAGCGCGTGCCCGTATTGGCCGAGACTTCGACCTCGTGGATCCCGCCCGTGAGCCCGACCGCGCAGCTCACCGTCCGGTCGACGACCTTCGACCCGGCGCTCGCGTTCGCGCGAGCTGACTCCTGCTGCATTCCGAACGCCGCCGCGGCCAGAGCGCCGACGGCGAGGACTGCCGCGAGCGCTCTCACGAACAGCTGCCGGCGGTGAAGGCGCGGGAGGTCCCCGCGTCGACCACGTCGAGGTAGGCGATCGACTTGCCGGCGATCGATCGAACGGCCATCTGTCCCATCTTGATCCGGCCGAGAGCCTGGTAGAAGCGCGACTTCTTGTCCACGTGCACGGTCGGCTTGGACGTGAACACGACGCGGAAGTGGATCAGCACCTTGCCCGGCGGGAAGCACTCGGACTGCTCGCCGATCTGGTTCGCGATCCCGCCAGTGAGCCCGCGCTTCGTGAGCGGGACCTTCGCCTTCGTGGGCACGCAGCGCTTTCCGTCGAAACCGACGCCCCCGCTCGCAAGCGGCGGCTTCGGCGGGTAGCCGGCGGTCATGGCGACGAGCTGCGGCTGGTAGTTGTTCGGCTGGGTCGCGATCTGCGAGCCGGCGGTCGTCACGTTCGCCTGCGCCAAGGTCTGGAACACGTCGCCCTTCTTGAACCCGGTCTGGGATCCGATGTAGACGACGTGGGCTCCGGCGTGGACGCCGGTCGTGCACGAGAGCGTCCGGTCGACGACCTGCGCCGGCGCCGCGGCTCCGGTCGTCGTGCTCGCCGCTGCGGAGCGTGCCGGCGCGCGCTGCCCCTCCTCGTGCGTCGCCGAGCCCGCGCGCTGAACCACGAGTCGCTCGAGCTGCCGGTTCGCGTCCGCGCGCAAGGCCGCGGAGGGCGTGGCCGTCCCGAAGTAGATGATGACGTCGACCTGGTGTCCGTTCACGATCCCCTGGATCTGCCACTGTCCGAGCGGATCCTCCGGTCGAACCTGGGTGCCGTACTGCACGTAGTGGGTCGCTTCGTCCAGGCGGAGCGGTAGACCACGCGAGGGTAGGTCGGAATGCAACGTGCCGTCGAACGTCGTCGACCGCGTGAAGCTGGCCACGATGACAACGCCGTCCGCGCGCAGCTTCTCGAGCGTCGCCAGCGGCAGACCCGACGGATCGGCCGCACCCGCGACCTGATCCTCGGGATCCAGCGGAACGTTGGAAGCGATCGCAACGGTCTGGAAGATCGGGCTCACCTCTCCCCCGGTCTGGAACGCCATCCAGCCCGGAGCCGGGAGGAAGCCGAGCCCGACGGCGTCCTTCGCGGCCTCTCCCTTCGGCGCGACGAGCGCGCCGATCCCGATTCCGAGTGCGAGAACGATCGCGAAGCTCGTGACGGACAGCGCGGCGACTCGGACGCTCCGCCGCGGGTGCCTGCGGACGGCCTCGAGCGCCCGCTCTCGTGCGCTTCGGGTCGCCGCTTCCTCGGGCCCTGGAAGCGCCGTGCGTGCGTCGCGCAGCAGCCGCTCGAGCTCAGACGACATGCTCTTCCGCCAGGACCTCGCGAAGCTCCGCCAGCGCACGGCTGAGGCGTGATGCGACCGTCCCGACCGGTAGCCCGAGCATGCCCGCGATCTCCTCGACCGAGAGGTCGAGCCAATAGTGGAGGACGACGACCACCCGTTTCGCGTGTCCGAGCGCCGAGACCGCGTCCGCGACCCCCCAAAGCCGGAGGTCGTCCTCGGCCGCCTCCCCGAGCGACCACGCGTGGAGGGTCGCGTGGTCGTCGTCGAGGGAGGTCAGCCGGTTCGTGCGCCGGAGCTGGTCGATCGCCTTGTTGATCGCGATCCGCTTGAGCCACGGGCCGAAGGGCCGGGTCTCGTCGAAGCGGCGGAGCGCGCCGAATGCCTGCTGGATCGCGTCCTGGGCGGCGTCGTCTGCGAGCGCTCGGTCGGCGGTCACTGCGTACGCGGCTCGCCACGTGTGCCCCCAGTAGCGGTCGAACAGCGCGGCAGCAGCGTCGGCCGACCCGCCTCGGGCGAGGCCGATCAACTCGGTGTCCGGGCGGCGCCGCACTCGTCAGCTAGTACGTGCGAGCGGCCCGGAAGTTATCCATGGCGCGCGAGACTCGTGTGAAGGTTGTTCGGAGGGGCGCTCAGGCGAGGCGGCGGTAGAGCCGGTCGATGAGCTCGGGCATCGCCTCGAGCTTGTCGGTGATGACGCGGATCCGGTACTCGCGGAAGTGCTCGGGCTCGACCTCGAGCGCCGTCGCGATGCGCGCGAGCACGTCGTTCGAGGGAACGGGGCGGTTGCCGTGGACGATGTGGTTCAGGTATCCGGCCGAGAGATCGGATTTGTCCGCGAGCCCCCGGTACGTCGTCTCGGTCTCCTCCATCAGCCGCTCGATGGTGGGGCCGAGGGTCTCGTCGCTGTATCTCCGACGCTTCGCCATCAGCGCTCGTTCACCCATTTCACCACGTCGGCACGGGGCACGCGCCGATCGGACGGCTCGTCGCGGGCGCGGACGTCCACTGCTTCGTCCTCGAGCGTCTTCTTCCCGACCGTCACACGGAGAGGGCAGCCGATCAGGTCCGCGTCGGCGAACTTCTCGCCCGGGCGCTCGTCGCGGTCGTCGAGCAACACGGCGAGACCGAGATCCCCGAGCGCTGTTGCGACGTCCTCGGCTCGCGCGAGAACCTCTTCCGCGCCGCCGTGCAGGGCGAGCACGTGGACGTCGTAGGGAGCGAGCGCCGCCGGCCAGACGATTCCTCGCTCGTCGTTGTGCTGTTCGACCACGGCGGCCATCACGCGCCCCGGGCCGATGCCGTAGCTTCCTCCGAGGAGTGGCTTCTCGGTGCCGTCTTCGTCGAGGAAGGTCGCGCCGAGCGGCCTGGAGTAGAACGCACCGAAGTCGAAGATGTGTCCGACTTCGATTGCCGTGCGGAACTGCAGCGCGCCTCCGCACTCGGGGCAGCGGTCGCCCTCCCGCGGCTCGCGTAGATCGGCGAAGCGGGGCGTGTAGTCGCGGCCCGCCTCGACGCCGCGCAGGTGCCAGCCGTCACGGTTCGCGCCGGACACGAACTGGCCCTCCCGCAGGGTCTCGTCCGCGAGCACCTCGCCGGCGAAGCGCACCGGACCGAGAGATCCACCGCCCGCGCCGAATGCGGCGCGGATCTCGTCGTCCGTCGCCGGACGGGATGCTCCGGGGAGCGCGTCGTACAGCTTGGTCTCACTGAGCCGGTCGTCACCGCGCACGAGCGCGAGGACGAGCGTGCCGTCGTCCTTCACGACGGGCATCGCCTTCGACGTGGCTGCCGCGTCGATCGTGAGGAGCTCGGCCAGCGCCTCGATCGTGGTCACGCCCGGCGTCGCAACCTCCTCGGGCGCTTCGGTACGCGGTGGGAGCACAGGGTCGCGTGGGATCGCACGGGCGACCTCGAGATCGGCGGCGTAGTCGCCGTTCTCGCAGATCACGAGCGTGTTCTCGCCCGAGCCGGACGGCGCCAGGAAATCGACGCTGAACTTGCCACCCATGATCCCGCTCTCCGCCTGCACGTCGTACGCCTCGACAGCGCAGCGGGCGAAGATCTTCTTGTACGCCTCACGGTTCGCCTCGAAGCTCTTGGCTACCCCGGCCTCGTCGCGGTCGAACGAGTAGGCGTCCTTCATGATGAACTCGCGGACGCGCAGGAGCCCGCCGCGAGGCCGGGGCTCGTCCCGCTCCTTGACCGAGAAGTGGTAGAGGAGCTTCGGCAGCTCGCGGTAGCTCCGGATCTCGCGCGCGTGGAAGGTGACGGTCTCCTCGTGGGTCATCGGGAGGATGAACTCTCGTCCCGAGCGATCGGTCAGATGGAAGATCTCCGGGATCGTCGCGCGTCCGGTCGTCTCCCAGAGCTCGAGGGGCGTCAGGACAGGCATCAGCATCTCCTGCCCGCCGATCGCGTCCATCTCCTCGCGGATGATCTGCTCGATCTTCCGATGGACCCGCCAGCCGAGCGGCAGGAACGTCCAGATTCCGGCGCTCACCTGGCGCACGTAGCCGCCGCGGACGAGCAGCTTGTGCGACGCGGCCTCGGCATCCGCCGGGTCGTCGCGCAAGGTCGGGATGAAGAGCTGCGACTGCCTCGCGATCATGGCGAGGAGCCTAGTCGCCGAGCGGAATCAGCGAGGCCTCGGCCATCGCGAGCGCAGCCGGCTTCGCCATCCTGAGACGCTTCGGGCGCTTCATCCCCTCCGCGAGCCAGGCGTCGATCTCGTGGAAGAGCTCGTCGACGAGGATGTCAGAGGACACCTTCTTCAGCACCCGGCCGTGCGCGTAGATGAATCCGACGTCGCGGCCGCCGGCGATCCCGAAGTCCGCATCTCCCGCCTCACCCGGCCCGTTCACCGCGCAGCCCATGACCGCGACCTCGAACGCCTGCGGGTATCCGTGCAGACGCTCCTCGACCACCCGCGCGAGGCTCTCGACTCCGACGTTGTCGCGCCCGCAGGACGGGCACGCGATCATCACCGGCCCGCGCTCGCGGAGGCCGAGCGCCTTCAGGATCTCCCACGCGACCCCGACCTCCTTCACCGGATCCGCCGTCAGCGACACGCGCACGGTGTCGCCGATCCCGTCCGCCAGGAGAGAGCCGATGCCGACCGCGCTCTTGATCGCGCCGGCGTACTCCGTTCCCGCCTCGGTGACCCCGAGGTGGAGCGGGTACGGCACCTTCGCCGACAGCAACCGATAAGCGCGGATCATCGTCGGCACGTGCGTCGCCTTCACGGAGATCTTGAAGTCGCGGTAGTCGAGCTTCTCGAGGAGTTCGACCTCCTCGAGGGCGGCTGCGACGAGCGCCTGTGCCTGGTCCTCACGGGCGAGCTTCTCGAGATGCTTCGGCAGCGACCCGGAGTTCGCCCCGATCCGCATCGGTATCCCCGCCTTCTTCGCGGCGGTGACGACCTGCTCCACCTTCTCCGGGCCGCCGATATTGCCCGGGTTGATGCGGACGGCCGCGACGCCCGCCTCGATCGCCCTCAGCGCGAGCGAGGCGTTGAAGTGGATGTCCGCGATCACGGGGATCGGGGAGAGCTTCACGATGAGCGGGAGCGCGGCGGCATCCTCGATCTTCGGGACCGCGACGCGCACGACCTCGCAGCCGGCAGACGCGAGGGCGGCGATCTGGGCGGTCGTCGCCGGCACGTCGTGTGTCTTCGTGAGGGTCATCGACTGGACGACGACCGGGGCGCCGCCCCCGAGCGGGACGCTCCCGACTCTGATCTGGACATCGCTCGCCACGCCTAGAGGGTAGCCCGGACGGTCCCGACAAACACGAGCACCGGCCGCGACAGCGGCCGCTTCAGGGATTTCCGCGCGACCGGAATCCTCGCGCGAGCGAGATTCCAGTTTCGCGCATCAAGACAGCCGCCCGATGTCGTTCGTCAACCCGATGAAGAAGAGGAGCAGGACGACGGCCAGCCCGACGACCGAGACCCGCTCGTAGACCTCGCGCTTCACGAACCGCCCGCGCGCGCCCTCGATGAGGGTGAACAGGATGTGGCCCCCGTCGAGCGGCAGCAGCGGCAGGAGGTTCAGGAGTGCGATCGAGAGCGAGATCAAAGCGAGGACCCACAGATAGCTCGTCGTTCCCTCCTGCACCGCGTCGGAGGATGCCCGAGTGATTCCGATCGGACTCGAGATGTCGTGGCGTCCACTCCCGGTCGCAAGCCGTCCGAGCGACCGACCGATGTCCGCGGTCACGAGCCCGCTCACCCGGAACGCCTGAACGACGGCCTCGGCGGGCCCGAGCGCGCGTCCACGCAACACGAAACCGAGCCGGTAGACGCCGTCCTCGGGGCGCGCGGACACGGGCGTCAGGCGAACGACCTGCCCGTCGCGGACGACCGTGACGACGAGCTTCTGACCCTTCGAATCCTGGATGCTGTCCGCGATCCCGGAGGCTCCGACCCGTGCTCCGCCGATCGCGACGACGCGGTCGCCGGGACGAAGCCCAGCCGATTGCGCAGGCGTGCCAGAGAGCACCGTCCCCACGGTCGACGTCGCCTTCCCGGCGCTCGTCATGAAGAGCGCGGTCATGAGGCAGATCGCGAGCAGGATGTTCGCCGCAGGTCCCGCGCCGATGGCGACGAGCCGCCGCCAGGTGGCGGCCTTCCAGTACGCGTCCGGGCCGAGCGCGTCGCGGAGCTCGGTGAAGCCCTTCTCCGCCGTGGTGATCGCGGCCGGCGAGACGGGGCGGTCGCGCATCGCTTCCTCGAGCTCGTCGAGGGCGGGAAGCGTCGCCTGGAGGTCGTCTCCCGCGAGCGCCCGCTTGACCCGCTCGACCGGACCGGCGAGACCGGGCGCCTCGGATACCGCTCGGGAGAAGCGGCGCTCCGCGTCGTGTGGAATCGGGCGGTGCATCCCGGGGATGGACACGAATCCGCCGAGCGGGATCGGGCTGACCCCGTACTCGATGCCGTTGCGCTTGACCTTCACCAGCGCCGGAGGGAAGCCCACGTAGAACCTCCGCGGCCGCAGTCCGACGGCGAGCGAGGCGAAGAAGTGGCCGCTCTCGTGCACGAAGATGAGGAGACCGAGACCGAGGAGGGCGATGACGATGCTCACGAGATCTCCACTCGGCCAGGAGCGGCGGTTCGCATGACGCAGGGATTCACGCCGCCGCCAGCCTTCCCTCCGTCAGGCGGCGCGCCTCCGCATCGGTCTCGACGAGCTCACCGAGAGTGCCGGCCGCCGAGCCGGTCGCCTCGGCGAGCGCGCCCTCGACCAGAGCCGCGATGTCGAGGAACCCGATCCGTCCGCCGAGGAAGGCTGCGACCGCGACCTCGTTCGCGGCGTTGAAGACGCAGGGAAAGGTCCCGCCGCGCGTTCCCGCCTCGCGCGCCAGCGCGAGGAGAGGGAAGCGGTCGAGATCGGGTGCCTCGAACTCGAGCGTCATTCCGGCAGCGAGATCGAGGCTCCGGATCGGGGTTGCAGGGCGGTCCGGGTATCCGAGGGCGAACGAGATCGGAACACGCATGTCCGGGTAACCCAGGTGCGCGAGCGCAGCGCCGTCACGAAACCGGACGATCGCGTGCACGACGGACGTCGGATGGACGACGACCTCGATCCGTTCGTACGCGATCCCGAAGAGGAAGTGCGCCTCGATCAGCTCGAGCCCCTTGTTCGCGAGGGTCGCCGAGTCGACCGTGATCTTCGGCCCCATCGACCAGGTGGGATGGGTGAGCGCCTCCTCCACGCTGACTGATTCGAGCTCGTCGAACGATCGGTTTCGGAACGGCCCGCCGGACGCGGTCAGGACGACCGAGTCGACGGTATCGCGGGAGCGCCCCTCGAGGCACTGGAAGACCGCCGAGTGCTCGCTGTCGACCGGAAGCAGGCGGCCGCCGCCCCTTCCCCACGCCGCGACTGCGAGATCGCCCGCCGCAACCAGGCTCTCCTTGTTCGCGAGCGCCAGCGTCACGCCGTGCTCGAGCGCCCACAGCGTCGCACCCACCCCCGCGAAGCCGACGACTGCGTTGAGCACGAGATCCGGCTCCGAGGCCTCGAGAAGCTCCGCCGCATCGCCTCCGACCTGGACGTGCTCCACGGCGTGGACGGCTGCCAGCTCGTCGAGCGGCTGCGAGCCGGACGAGAGCGCACACACCTCGAGCGTGGGGCTTGCGGCGATGACTCCGAGCGCCTGGCGCCCGATCGACCCGGTCGCACCGAGGAGAGCCACACGCCTGATCGTCGTCGCCACGGTCGAAGGCTAACCCTGGCTGTGTTCAGGCACGGCTACGCGTACCCGAACGCGAGGATTACGAAGAACGCGGCCGGGCCGGCCCAGAGAAGCGCATCGAGACGGTCGAGCATGCCTCCGTGACCACCGAGGAGTCGCCCCGAGTCCTTGACCCCGAGATCGCGCTTGACCGCCGACTCGAAGAGGTCTCCGGCGACCGCGGCCAGCGCGATCGCAGCGCCCAGCGCGAGCGTCTCCGGGATCGTGAGGAACGTATCGCGATCCTGGTAGAGGATGAGAAAGGTCGTCGCCATGCCGGCGAGCACTCCGGCGAAGAACCCCTCCCAGGTCTTCCCCGGCGAGATCACCGGCGCCAGCTTGTGCCGCCCGATCGCGCGCCCCACGAAGAACGCAGCGCTGTCCGCGACGAAGACGGTGAAGAGCACCGCCATGACCGCCCAGAAGCCGTCGTCGGGAATCTCCCGGATCAGGAGGAGGAACCCGATGCCGCCGCCGATCCAGACGACTCCGAGCAGCGTGACCCCGAACGACGCGGTCGCCGACGGCCGCACGTCCGAGAGCCCGAAGACGAGGAACGAGAGGAAGAGCGCCGACATGATCCCCGCAATCAGCCACGGCCTCCCGCCGAGCTCCAGCCCGACGAGCGCGAGCACGTAGCCGAGGTAGCCCGCGAGGAGGAGCGGTCGCAGCTCGCGCGCGAGCGTGTACAGCTCGTGAAGCGCGATCAGCCCTGCGGCGAGCGCCAGGCCGAAGAGCCACCAGCCCCCGAGGTAGACGACTCCGATCACGAGCGGGAGCAGGACGACGACGACGAGAATGCGCGAGAGCAGCCGGGCTCACCCCTCAGCGGCCGCCGAAGCGCCGGCCGCGCTGCCTGTAGGCATCGAGCGCTTCCTCGAGCTGTGCCTGGCCGAAGTCCGGCCAGAGCGCGTCCGTGAACACGAGCTCGGAGTACGCCGACTGCCAGAGAAGGAAGTTCGAGAGCCGGAGCTCGCCGGACGTCCGGATCACGAGATCGGGGTCAGGAAGGTCGGGCGCGTCGAGGCGCTGCGCGAAGCTGTCCTCGGACACGTCTTCCGCCCCGACTCCGTCGCTGACGAGCCGGCGCGCGGCTTCGACCAGCTCGGCGCGGCTGCCGTAGTCGAACGCGATCCAGAGGAGCAGGCGCTCGTTCGCAGCCGTCTCGGTCTCGAGCGCGGCCATCTTCTCGCGCAGGGCGTCCGGCACGCGGTCGCGCCGGCCGAAGAAGCGCGTGCGTACACCCTGCTTCGCGAGGTCGGGAAGCTCGCGGTCGATGGTCTCCTCGAGGAGCTCCATGATCGCCTCGACCTCATCGGCGGGCCGCGTCCAGTTCTCGGTCGAGAACGCGTAGACGGCGAGCGACCGGACATCGAGGTCGATCGCAGCCTCGACGGTCCGCCGAAGCGCCCGCGCGCCTTCGCGGTGCCCTTCGGCGACGGGCAGGCCGCGAGCCGCAGCCCAGCGCCCGTTGCCGTCCATGATGATCGCGACGCTCTTGGCCCGAGTCGATTCGTCGCTCGCCGTGGGGCCGCCGCCCAGCGGTCAGACCTCCATGATCTCCGACTCCTTGGTCTTCAAGAGGTCGTCGATCGTCTTCGTGTGCTCGTCCGTCACCTTCTGGACCTGCTGCTCGGCGCGCCGCTCCTCGTCGTCGCCCACGTCGCCTCGCTGGACGAGCTCCCGGAGGTGGTGGAGCACGTCACGGCGGACGTTGCGGATCGCGACCTTGCCGTCCTCCGCCACCCGCCGCACGACCTTCACGAGGTCCCTGCGCCGCTCCTCGGTGAGGGCGGGAATCGGGAGCCGGATGAGCTTGCCGTCGTTCGAAGGAACGAGGCCGAGATCGGACTCCTGGATCGCCCGCTCGATCGACCTCATCGAGCTCGGATCGAAGGGCTGGACGGTCAAGAGCCGCGCTTCGGGCGCGCCGATCGACGCCAGGCTCTTGAGCGGCGTCGGCGTCCCGTAGTAGTCGATCGAGATGCGGTCGAGGAGCGCGGGCGACGCGCGGCCCGTGCGGATCGAGTTGAACTCGTGGTGCGTCGCCTCGATCGACTTGTCCATCCGCCGCTTCGCATCGGCGAGGAAGTCCTCGATCGCTGCCATCCGGCCTCCTTGGCTCTCTCGACTACGGGGTGGAGATGATCGTGCCCACGCGCTCGCCCGCGGCGACGCGGCGGATGTTGCCCTCGGCGAGCTCGAACACGTAGATCGGCAGCCGATTGTCCATGCACAGCGAGAGCGCCGTCGTGTCCATGACCTTGAGACCTCGCTCGATCGCCTCGAGGTGCGTGATCTCGGGCAGGAAGCTGGCGTCGGGATCGGTTCGCGGATCGCCGTCGTAGACGCCCTCGACCGCGTTCTTCGCCATCAGGATGGCGCCTGCGCCGATCTCGAGCGCGCGGAGCGCCGCCGCGGTGTCGGTCGTGAAGAACGGGTTCCCGGTGCCCGCGGCGAAGATCACGATTCGGCCCTTCTCGAGATGCCGGATCGCGCGTCTGCGGATGTACGGCTCCGCGACCTCGGAAACTGCGATCGCCGACTGGACGCGCGTGTGGGCGCCGAGCCGCTCGAGCGCGTCCTGGAGCGTCAGCGCGTTCAAGAGCGTCGCGAGCATCCCCGCATAGTCGGCCGTTGCGCGGTCCATGCCGTCCGCGGCCGCGGCCATCCCGCGATAGATGTTCCCCGCCCCGACGACGATCGCGAGCTCCGTGCCCTCTTCGCGAACGGTGACGACCTCGCGGCTGATGGCCTCGACCCTCGCCTCATCGATCCCGTACTCCCGATCGCCGAGGAGGGCCTCGCCGGAGAGCTTCAGCAGCAGCCGGTTGAACGACGAAGGCGCCTCGGCAGAGAGACGTTCGGTCGCCTCGTCGGTCCGGACGCTCACCCCGCGACCGAGATCCTCGCGAAGCGGACGACCGAGACGCCGGTCTCGGTGAGGGCCTCGCCGACGGTCTTCGAGGCGTCGTGGATCCACGCCTGGTCGACGAGCACACCGCCCGGCGTCGCGGCGTAGAAGCGCTTTCCCAGCATCCCGTCCACGATCTTCTCACGTGCGGCCTCGGGCTTCGACTGCACCTCTTCCGAGTTCGCGAAGATCGAGCGCTCCGCCTCGATCACCTCGGCCGGGACGTCGTTCCGCGTCGTCCACTCGGGCGCCGCGAACGACACGTGCATCGCGACCTGGCGCGCGAGCTCGGGAGTCCCGCCGGCGAGCTCGACCAGAACGCCGATCTTGTTCGCGGGCGGGTGCGCGTAGGCGGCAAGCGCATTGCCGGCCGGCGCGCCGTATCGGGCCGCGCCCGCGATCACGATGTTCTCGCCCAGCTTGCCGATGAGCTCGAGACGCTCCTCCTCGAACGCGTCGACCGCCCCGTCGCCCTCAGCCTGCACGGCGCGGAGCAGCCGGCTCCCGAAGTCCTGGAACTCCTCGTTCTTCGACACCGGCTCCGTCTCGCAAGCGATGCCGACGATCGACCCCACGCCGTCGTCGACGATGTAGCCGACGAGACCCTCGGTCGTCGCTCGGTCCGCGCGCTTGCCGGCGGACGCCATGCCGCGCTCGCGCAGGAGCGTGCGGGCGGCGCCGATGTCGCCGTCGGTCTCCTCGAGCGCGCGCTTGCAGTCCATCATCCCCGCGCCGGTGATCTCGCGGAGCTCCTTGACGAGGGACGCCGAGATCGTCGTGCTCACGACTCGCCACCTCCCTCGGCGACGGCGGCGGCAGCCGGCTCGGGCTCGATCTGGGCTTCCGCTTCTGCGTCCGCGTCTGCGGCAACGTCCGCCTCGGCGGCCTCCGGCTCGGGCTCGGACAGCTCGGCGGTCGTGACCTTCGACTGACCGGCGGCGACGCCGTCGGCGACGATCCGCGTCACGAGGTTGCACGACCGGATCGCGTCGTCGTTCCCTGGGATGACGAAGTCCGCCTCGTCCGGGTCCACGTTCGTGTCGACGAGGCCGACGACCGGTACGCCCAGGCGCCTTGCCTCGCGGATCCCGAGCTGCTCCTTCTTCAGGTCGATGACGAAGACCGCATCCGGTTGCCGCTTCATGTCCGCGACGCCCCCGAGGTTCGCCTCCAGCTTCTCGAGCTCGCTCATGAGCGTGATCCGCTCCTTCGACGGGAGGAGGTCGAGCTGCCCCTCGGACTTGAGGCGGCGCAGGTCGTGGAGGTAGGCGATGCGCTCGGAGATCGTGCGCCAGTTCGTCAAGAGCCCGCCGAGCCAGCGGTGGTTGACGTACGGCATGCCCACGCGTTTGGCCTGCTCCTCGACAGCCTCCTGTGCCTGCTTCTTCGTGCCGACGAAGAGCATCGTTCCGCCGCGCTCGGAGACGTTGCGCGCGAAGCCGTGGGCCTCCTCGAGAAGCTCCGACGTCTTCGTGAGGTCGATGATGTAGATGCCCCCGCGCTCGCCGAAGATGTAGCGGCGCATCTTGGGGTTCCAGCGGCGGGTCTGATGGCCGAAGTGGACGCCGGCCTCCAGCAGCTCCCGCATGGTGACGACTGACACGCGATCAGCCCCTTTCTCGTTGGTTTCGACGGTGTTCGCCGGTGAGCCCGAACGGAACCGCGCGCAGAGCGTCGGCACCCCCGTCCGGATGAATCGCCGGGTTGTGGGACGAAAACGGGTGACAGTCTAGCTGGAGGGGGCCGAATCCGGCCCTATTCCGCCCGTGCCCGCTCGAGCGCGGCCTCGAGGTCCACCGGCAGCGGTGACGAGACGTCGATCTCGCCACCGGAGACCGGGTGGTCGAAGCGCAACGCGTGCGCGTGCAGGAACTGCCGCTCGAGGCCGAGGTCTCCCCGGACGCCGTACAGGGCATCGCCCGCGACCGGGACCTCGATCGCTTCCAGGTGCACGCGGATCTGGTGGGTGCGCCCCGTCTCGAGCCGGACGTCGAGGAGGGCGTGGGCGGCTGTCTGCTCGAGGATCTCGAAGTACGTGACGGCATCGCGCGGCTCGTCGGTGTCGAGCGATCTGCGTGTGGGATCGCGTCGGTCACGGCCGATCGGCGCCTCGATCCGGCCGGTGCGCGAGCGTGGATGCCCATGGACGAGTACTAGGTAGCGCCGGTCTACCGCGCGGCGCCTGATCGCCTCCTGGAGCGTCGCGTGCGCCTCCTCCGTACGCGCCACCACAAGGAGGCCCGAGGTGTCGCGGTCGAGCCGGTGAACGATGCCAGGACGCTCCGGATCCGACCCGCCGCGTGCACCGAGCGTGAGCAGCTGGGCCGCGAGCGTGTCGTCGTCCGTCCCGGCTCCGGGATGAACCGTCAGGCCCGCGGGCTTGTCGACGACGAGCAGGTGCTCGTCCTCGTACAGGACCGGAACCGTCGCGGGGCGCGGCTCGAGACCGGCCGTCGGTTCGGGCATCTCGACCTCGACGAGGGCTCCGGTCTCGAGCCGATGGCTCTTCGGCTGGATCTCGCCGTCGACCCGGACGGCGCCCTCGGCCAAGAGCCGCTCGGCGAGCGAGCGCGAAGGGACTCCCGCCTGCGCGGCCAGCGCACGGTCGAGGCGAAGCCCCGCCTGCGCCTCAGAGACGGTGAATCGGACTGTCCCCACGCCGGGGGCCGTGCAGCCGGTGCGGCCGGTCGGCGAGGACGAGCGCGACGAAGAGCACGGCCACGCCCACGACGATGAACGCGTCGGCGAGGTTGAACGCGGGCCAGGCCGAGAGGTCCAGGAAGTCGGTCACCCGCCCGAGCCGCACCCGGTCGACGAGGTTCGAGATGCTGCCGCCGAGCACGAGGCCCAGTGCGACGGGGAGGATCGGGTGCCGCCCCCCCGAGCGCGCGAAGAACCACAGCATCCACCCGACGGCGATCGCGGTGATCGCGATCACGATCGTCGTCCTGCTCGAGAAGAACCCGAACGCGATTCCCGAGTTCTCGACGTGGTGAATGGTGAGCGGCCCGATTAGGCGTACGCTGCTCCCGACGTCCAGCGTCCGGGCGATGAGCTGCTTCGTGAGCTGGTCGGCGAAAACGGCCGCCGCGGCCACGGCGGCGAGGGCGACCCACTGCGCCGGCCCTGCCGCGAGCGAGCGCTCGGCGGAGGAGATCGGCTGGAGTGCGTTCGCCGTCGAGCCGACGCGCACGTCGGGCGCGCTGCCCACCGTCTCCTGACGAGCGGGCTCGCTCATCGCCGGCTTTCCTCGGCGCGCTTGTCGTCCATGCAGAGCGTCGCGTACGGGACGGCCCCGAGCCGCTCCTCGTCGATCGGGCGACCACAGGCGACGCAGGTCCCGTAGGAGCCTTCGTCGATCCGCCCGAGGGCCGCGTCGACCTCGGCCAGGAGATGCACCGCGTTCTCCTCGAGGCCGTCGTCGAGCTCGCGCATGAACGTCTCGGTCGCACTGTCCGCGAGGTGGTCGTCTGTGCCGATCGAGAGGTCGCCCGTCTCCTCCGTCATCGACTGGGTGTGATTGACGGACTCGATCGCGGCGAGGAGCCGCGTGCGCTCGGCCGTGAGTGCCCCGCGTGCCTGCGCGAGGTCGAGGGTCATCTCGCGCCCCCGGCGCGACGAGCCCACGGACGAACGCTCGGGCCGACCATGGCGCAAGGATATCCGTGAGCCCGCCCGGCCTCCTAACCAGCGACCTTGCGGATGCCGCCCTCGGTGAACTCGTCGACGTTCTTCGGGCCGTGCGCACTCTCGTCGGTCTTCTCCTCACCCTCGGCGGGAGGATTCTCGAGCGCCTCGAGGGCAGACCTCAGCATCGCGCGGATCCTCCGCGTCTCCTCGTCGATCCGCTGTCGCTCCGCGGTCGACTGCCGCGTAATGCGCCGACCCTCGGCGTGTGCCTCCTGGACGATCAGGTCCGACTCGCGTCGTGCCTGCTCCTTCATGTCCTGGGCGGCGCGCTCGGCCGAGACGAGCGTCGACCGCAGAAGAGCCTCGAGCTCACGGTGCTTCGTCGCCTCGGCCTCGAGCTCCTCGAGCCGGTCGGCAAGGTCGGCGCGCTCCCGCCAGACCTCCTCGAAACTGTCCGCGATCTCGGTGAGGAGCCGGTCGATGCCGGATCGCTTGTACCCGCGGAGCCATGCTCGACGGAGCTCCACGTGTCTGATCTCAACTGGGGTAAGCGGCATGCGACCTCCTTCGGATTACAGGAGCGCCCCGATCACGAAGTTCACGACGACCGCCGCAAAGAGCAGCGCGAGGATACCGACGATCGGAGAGAGATCGAAGGGCCCGAGCTGCGGCAATCGCCGGAAGAGGCGCAGGTACGGACGACAGACCTGGTCCAGGAACTCCTGGACGGTCGCGATCGTCCGCGAGTACGGAAGCTGGAACCACGACAGGACGACCCACGTGAGGATCAGGAGGATGTAGATCCCGACGAACACGCGGACGAAGCTCTGCAGCGAGGTCGCCGCGTCGAGGAGCAGCCCGATCGGGGCAGTCGTGCCCATCCGCGCGAAGTTCTCCGCACGGAGCGCGGTTCCTACGCAGGGCTCGGAGCTGTCTGTCTACGCCTGGTTGTAGAAGCCGCCCTGCTCGAGGGCGCGTGAACGCTCCTCGGCGGACAGCTCGACGTTTCGGGGCGTGAGCAGGAAGACACGGTCTGCGACCCGCTGCATGCTCCCGTCGAGAGCGTAGGTGAGCCCGCTCGCGAAGTCGATCAGGCGCTTCGAGAGATCCGTGTCGGCGCCCTGGAGGTTGAGGATCACCGGGACCTGGGCCTTGAACCGGTCCACGATCTGCTTCGCGTCGTTGAAGCTCCGCGGAACGACGAGGTGCACCTTCGCGGGCGCCGGGACGTCGATGCTTCGCAGCCTCGACGACGACGAGGACTGACGGCGGGGCGCGGGCTCGTCCGTCCAGTCGTCCTCCTCCGGCGCATTCGGCAGACGGCGCACGTTCTGGCGGTCCCGGCGCCGGTAGCTCTCCTCGAGCTGCTCGTTCGTGGCGTAGCCGTCCTCGTCCCACTCCTCGTCCTCGGCGATGCCGAAGTAGACGAGCGTCCGGTTCCAGAGATCCGAAAGTGCCATCGGAGGCCGATTCTAGCCCTGTGCGAGCGCGGAGAAGAGTGCCTCGCCAGGCCGGACGTAGGTGGCTCCCTCCTCGACGGCGACGCGATAGTCCTGCGAGCTTCCCATGCTCAACTCGCTCAGGCCGAGCTCGAGCCCCAGCTCGCGGAGCCGGCGGAAGTACGGCCGGGACAACTCGGGATCGGCGGCGAGCGGAGGCATCGTCATCAGACCACGAACGAGTTGGTGGCGCTCCACGAACGCCGGCACGTCGTCGGGCGCGATGCCCGACTTCGTCTCCTCGTCGGAGAGATTGACCTCGAGCAGTGCTGGAATCGTGAGCCGGGAAGCTGCCGACTCCGAGGAGAGCGAGTGCACGAGCTCGCAGATCCCGTTCACGACCTTGGCCTTGTTCGACTGCAGGTGCCCGATGAAGTGCCAGCGGAAGGTGTCGCCGTACTCGGCGTGCTTCCGCTCGAGATCCTGGGCGCGGTTCTCAGCGACGACCTCGATGCCCGCCTCCGCGAGCGCCGCGAGCTCGGAGACGGAGACGTACTTCGTCGCGGCGACCACCGTCACGCCAGGGCCGACCTCCTCGCGGATTCGCCGGTAGCGCTCCCCGATCTCCGTTGCGGACGCGAGGGTCACGAATCGCTCCCGCGGACGAGCTCGCGCGCCGCGGCGAGCTCCGAATCGCGGCCGTCGAGCTCTCCGTCGAGCTTGCGGCGCCGAAGCTCCGCGAGCACCTCCCCCACCCGCGGCGACTCTGCAAGCCCGAGCTCGGCCAGCTCCGCCCCTCCGATCTCGAGCTCGACGCCGCGGAGGCGGGTGAAGTAGCCCCTGAGCTCGGGCCCGTCCGCGAGCGCGAGCGCGAGGAGCGGTGCGTCCGGAGCGAACGGATCGGCGAGGCCGGCGATGCCGGCGGGAGTGACGGGCGCACGTCGGAGGCGCTCGACGATCTGCGGCGCGAACGCGATCGCGCCGACGACGAGGTCGACGTCCCGCCGCTTGATGTCGAGTCCGTCGAGCCAGCCGAAGGCCTCGTCTGAGGTGAGTCCGCGACCGAGAACCGCCAGGCCGATCCGCCAGGCCGGCACCTCGATCGCGAGCTCGTCCCGTAGGCCGACGGCGCGCACGAACAGCGCAGCTCCTTCGGGGTCGCCGCGCAACCCGGGGCACAACGCTCGATCGGCGCCGAGGTCGCCGAGACGCACGATCGCCCGCGGCGCCCCGGAGTCCTCGAGCAGCGGTAGGAGCTCGTCGCGCAGGCGGACCGGCGAGACCTCCCGGACGAGACCTCCGGCAATGCACTGGCGCGCGAGCCGCTCGGAGTGGTCGTCGAGATGGAAGCCGTAGCGGGACTCGTACCGGACGGCCCGCAGGATGCGCGTGGGATCGTCGACGAACGACAGGTCGTGGAGAACGCGGATGACGCCGTCTTCCAGGTCCTTGCGGCCTCCGAAGGGATGGACCAGGCGGCCGAAGTCGGCTCTCTTCAGCGAGACCGCCATCGCGTTTATCGTGAAGTCGCGCCGATGGAGGTCCTCCGCGATCGTCGCCGGCTCCACCACCGGGAGCGCACCCGGCGCGTGGTAGCGCTCCGTGCGTGTGGTCACGACGTCGACCCGGTTCCCGTCGCCGTACTGGACGACCGCGGTGCCGAACTTCTCGTGCGGCGTGTAGCGCCCGCCGAGCGCTTCCGCGAGCGCCCGCCCGAACCCGATCGCATCGCCTTCCACCGCGACGTCGACGTCGAAGCTCTCGGCTCCGAGGAGGACGTCCCGCACGGCGCCGCCAACGAGGTAGACCCCGTCGACCGAGCGCTCGAGATCGGCGATCGCCGCGAACACGGGCTCCACGTGCGCGACCGCGACCTCCTCGACCAGGAGGCGTGAGATGTCGTCGGCTCGCTCCACCGGCGCATTGTGCCGCGCGATTCGCGGAGGCCTACGGACGGAGGTCGATGCGGTAGCGAACCTCGCTGGCCTGCACGCCGAGGTGCTCGCCGGTCCGCGCGCCGCCGTCGTGGCTCCAGCCCGCGAGCTCGTAGAAGCGCCGCGACCGCGGGTTGTCGTCGAGGACCCACAGGATGGCTTCGCGAAAACGCTCAGCACGCAGTCGACTCAGGGCGTGGGCCATGAGACGCTGCCCGATCCCGGCTCCCCACACCTTCGGACTGACGTAGATCGCATACAGCTCTCCGATTTCGACTGGCTCGTCGCGCCCGCGTCCGATGGACGCGAAACCGACAACCGCGCCGGAGTCGTCGACGGCGACGAACGTCACGTCCCCTGCGCGAGGACTGGCGAGGCCCTCCCTCCAACGCTCGGTTCTCGCCTCGACCGAGACGTTGCGCAGCTCCGCCGCCGGAAACACGTGCGCATACGCGACCTGCCACGTTCGCACATGCACCAACGCGATTGTGTGTGCGTCGTCGAGCGTTGCCTCGCGGACCGTAACCACCGTCACCGGCCGTCTCTCTCAGACGTGCGCGATCGCCTCGATCTCCACGACCGCGCCGCTCGGCAGTGCCGAGATCCCGATCGTCGAGCGGGCGGGCGGGCGATCGCCGACGTGGCGTGCGTACACCGCGTTCATTCCCGCGAAGTCGGCCAGGTCGAGCAGGAACACCGTGGTCTTGACGAGCTTGTCGAGACCGCTTCCCGCCTCCTCGAGGATCGCACCGAGGTTTCGCATGATCTGCTCCGTCTGCTCCTCGACGGCAGGCCCGGCGAGCTGTCCCGTCTCGAGGCTCGTCCCGAGCTGGCCCGCCACGAAGACGAGCTCTCCCACACGAATCGCCTGGTTGTAGGGCGCCCCCTGGAACGGTCCGGGAGCGCGGTCGGTGCGGATGACGGTCTTGGTTCCCATGCTCTCTCCTCCGGTCGACGATCAGACGGGCGTGCACGCGTCGGCGAGCGCGACCCCGAGTGCCTTGAAGATCGCGGACAGGACGTGCTGCGAGTCGTGACCCTCGATCAGACGGACGTGGATCGTGAGCTCTGCCGCCTCGGCGAGGCTGTTCAGGAACGACATGGCGATGTCGCTGCGGAGTCCTCCCGCCCGAGTCGACGACAGGTCCGCGTTCGAGACGACGAGCGCGCTGCCGGACACCGCGACGACGACCATGGCGAGCGCCTCGTCCGCAGGGACGATTCCGACGCCCCGTCCACGGGGACCGAGAAGCGAGGCGAACGCTTCGCCGAGCGCAGAGCCGGCGGCGCCCACCTCGGCTTCGGGCTGGCCCGGGCGATCTCGAGCCGCACCTCGAAGCCTCCTGCCTCGGCCGCTTCCACGAGCAGGTGGTCGAGCACCGCGACGCCCGTCGCGATGCTGCTCGAGGTCGCGCCGCCGAGCTCGATCCGCGCCGAGCCCTCCCGGGTCACAGGTCCACTCGCTCGATCGCCGCGCCGAGCGCCTGCAGCCGCTCGTCAATCCGCTCGTAGCCGCGGTCGATCTGCCCGATGTTCCCGATCGTCGAGCGGCCCTCGGCGGAGAGGGCGGCGATGACCATCGCCATGCCCGCGCGGATGTCCGGGCTCTCGAGTCGCTCCCCGTAGAGCGTGGCGGGGCCGGTCACGACGACCCGGTGCGGGTCGCAGAGGATGATCCTCGCGCCCATCGAGACGAGCTTGTCCACGAAGAAGAGGCGGCTCTCGAACATCTTCTCGAAGATGAGGATGGTTCCCTGCGCCTGGGTCGCGACGGTGACCGCGATCGAGGTCAGGTCAGCGGGGAAGGCGGGCCAGATCCCGCTCTCGATCTTGGGGATCTGACCGCCGAAGTCGTCCTCGATGCGGAGCTCCTGGCCCGAGGGCACACGGACGTCGGAGCTCCCGACCTCGATCTCGATCCCGAGCTTGCGGAACGCCGGAACGATCGAGATGAGGTCGTCCGGCTCGACTCCTTCGATCACGACCTCTCCCCCGGTCGCGGCCGCGAGACCGACGAAGCTCGCCACCTCGATGTGGTCGGGCCCGATCCGGAACTCGCCGCCGCCGAGCGAGTCGACGCCGCCGATGTGCAGGACGTTCGAGCCGACGCCACGGATGTCCGCCCCGAGCGAGACGAGGAAGCGGCAGAGATCCTGGATGTGAGGCTCGCAGGCCGCGTGCCCGAGGACGGTCTCGCCGCGCGCGAGTACGGAGGCCATGATCGCGTTCTCCGTCCCCATGACGGACGCCTCGTCCAGGTACATCCGCGTGCCCGAGAGGCTCTTCGCGGTGAGCTCGTAGACGCCGTCGAGCGCGACTTTCGCGCCGAGCGCGGCGAATGCGTGGACGTGCGTGTCGAGGCGCCTGCGCCCGATTACGTCGCCGCCCGGGCGGGGGATCGCGACCCGTCCGAAGCGAGCCAAGAGCGGGCCGGCGAGGAGGAACGAAGCGCGGATCTCGCGGCTGAGGTCGGCGTCGAGATCGGTCTTCTCGACCGTGCTCGGATCGATGCGCACCTCGTTCGGCCCCGTCCATTCGATGTCGGCGCCGACCTGCGCGAGGAGCTCCACCATCGTCTGCACGTCGCGGATGCGCGGGACGTTCGAGAGGCGCACCTCGTCGCCGGCGAGGATGCTCGCGGCGAGGATCGGGAGCGCTCCGTTCTTGTTCCCCGACGCCCTGACGGCGCCCGCGAGCGGGCGGCCGCCGTCGATGACGAACGACTGCATGGCGGGCAATGGTACTGGGGCGCCTGTGGCCCCCGGGCCTCAGCCCGGGAGGTTCTCGACGTTCAGCTTCGGGATCGGGTCGCCGGGCTCGAAGCCGAGCACCTGC
The DNA here is from genome assembly GCA_963848725.1 of uncultured Actinomycetes bacterium. GTDB lineage: Bacteria > Actinomycetota > Thermoleophilia > Gaiellales > Gaiellaceae > GMQP-bins7. Next base: position 78,640 of record CAWKEV010000022.1, read on the forward strand.
GCGTAGAAGGACAGCTCCGCATGGAGCGAGCTGACGATGTTCTCGGCCTTGCGGAAGCCGTGCCCCTCTCCCGGGAAGAGGAGGTACGCGTACGGGACGCTGCGCTCGCGGAGTGCGCGCACGATCACCTCGGCCTGCGACTTCGGGACGATCTCGTCGTCCTCGCCCTGGAGGACGAGCATCGGCGTGGTGATCCGCTCGACGGAGTTGATCGGGCTCCGCTCGCGGTAGAGCTCGGCGGCCTCGGGATACGGTCCGATGAGCGTGTGCTCGTAGCGGCTCTCGAACTTGTGCGTGTCGCCCGTCGCGAACGGCTCGAGGTCGGCCAGCCCGAAGTAGGAAGCGCCGGCGGCGAACCTGTCGGTGTAGGTGAGCGCGCAGATCGTGGTGTATCCGCCTGCGCTCCCACCGGTGATGAGCAGGCGATCCGGGTCGGCGAGCCCCTCGTCGACGAGGTAGCGGGCGGCGTTCACGCAATCCTGGAGGTCGACGACACCCCACATCCCGTTGAGCCGCGCGCGGTAGGCGCGCCCGTAGCCCGTGGAGCCGCCGTAGTTGACGTCCACCACCGCGAAGCCGCGCGTCGTCCAGTACTGCATCTCGAGCGAGAAGAGCGCCGTCGTATTCGCAGTGGGACCGCCGTGGGACATGACGATGAGCGGGGGCAGGTCGTCGTCCTCGGCGACGTACGTCAGGCTCCCGGGAGCGTAGAAGAGCGCGTGCGCCGTGAGGCCGTTCTCCGTCGGGAACTCGATCGCTCGGGGCACCGAGAAACCCGCTATATCGAGATCGATCTGCGAGCTCGTGCGGACGACGTCGTAGGCGCCGCTCGCGGCGCTCGCACGCACGAGCTGGTTCGGGATGGTCGCCGAGCCCGCGACGAACACGAACGTGTCGCCTTCCGCGACGATGCCCGCCGAGCGCGTGGAGTCGTGCGGCAAGTCGAGATCCGTGAGCTCGCCCGTCTCGGGGTCGAGAACCGCGAAGGTCGTGCGTCCGCCGCTGTCGTACGAGCACGCGATCCGGCCGTCACCGAGGAAGTCGTACGAGCGCATGCCGAACGCCCACGCCGGGTAGCCGAACTCAGCCTCAGCGGGATGGAGGAGCTGACGCTCATCGCCGCGCAGGCGCTCGAGATTCCACCAGCCGCTGCGGTCGCTCGCGAAGACGAGATCGCCCTCCACACTCCACTCGGGCTGCCAGATCGACTCCTCGCCGTCGCGACCGGCGACATGCTCGGGCTCGTCGAGGTCTCCGTCGGACGAGAGCTCGGCCACGAAGAGCTCGCACCCGTCCCACGGCATCCACGGGAGATCCCAGGCGAGATACGACAGCTTCGTCCCGTCCGGCGAGACACGGGGGGCGGCATAGAAGTCACGCCCGCCGGCGACGATCCGCGGCTCGCGCGACCCGTCGGTCGGGAGAGCGACGAGCTCGTTGACCACGTCCCCCGGGCCTTCACCCTCGTGGCGCTCGCGCACTCCGATCCAGAGCGAGCCGTCGGCCGTCAGGCGGCCGTCGGCGTAGCGGTGGCGCTTGTCGTCGATCGCCGGAGTGATCGCCATCGGCGTCTCCCCGGGATCCTGGCGGTAGAGGCGCTGGTCGTCGAAGTTCGAGAAGTAGACGACTCCGTAGTGGATGCTGTGCGCTCCTCCGCCGTACTCGTGCGCCATCGTGCGGACGTTGAACGCGGCCGGTGTGACGTCCTCGGGCTCACCGCCGGGCTCGACCCTCATCAGGACGACGCGGCCCTCTTCGGTCGGGCGTCCCTCGAGCCACCACACGGTCCCCTCCGACAGCCACGGAGCGCTCACGGACGTCGCCGCGCTCGCGCGCAGCTCTGCGCTGATCGGGGACGACCACGTCCCGTACGGCGCGACGACTCGTTCTCTCGGCTGGGTCTTCAACGGCGGTTGACTATGGTAGTCCGGCGATGCACCCGACGCGAGATCGAGCCTGGGACACGCTGACGCGGTACACGAAGAGCGAGGCGCTCCTGCGACACGCGCTCGCGGTCGAGGCGTCGGTCCGGCGGTACGCGCGTGAGTACGGCGAGGACGAGGAGATCTGGGGCTGCACGGCGCTCCTCCACGACTTCGACTACGAGATCCACCCGACGCTCGACCAGCATCCCCAGGACGGCGCGCCGATCCTCCGCGAGGAGGGCTATCCGGAGGAGCTGATCCAAGCGGCGCTCTCCCACGCCGAGCACCTCGAGATGCCGAGAGATACGCAGCTCAAGAAGGTGCTCTTCGCCTGCGACGAGCTCTCCGGCTTCGTCCACGCGTGCGGGCTCGTGCGGCCGACCGGGCTCGACGGTCTCGAGCCCAAGTCGGTGAGGAAGAAGCTGAAGCAGCCATCCTTCGCGGCCGGCGTCCACCGCGACGAGGTCTACGCGGGCGCGGAGCTCCTCGGGCTCGAGCTCGACGAGCACATCGCGAACGTCGTCGCAGCGCTGCAGCCGATCGCGTCGGAGCTCGGGCTGAGGACCGCGGCCGACGCCGCGGACACCGCCAACGCCCTGCCCTGACCGCTACCGCTTCGGCGGGAGCGAGCGCGCGTAGCTCGAACCGAGCTCGACCCACCTTGCGAGCTCGCTCTCCGAGCTCACGTCGCCGCTCCCGAGGCGGAGCCAGCCGGCCATCGGCCGGCCCTGCATCACCGCGACCTCGGCCTTCGTCGTCGCGACGAGCTCGTCCGACCGCGCCGGATCGACGCGTACGAGCACGCCTCCCTGTCCACTCGCCGCGATGGCCATGTTCCCGCCGACGAGGAAGGCGAGACCGCCGAACATCTTCTTCTCCGTGACGCTCGGCTCGCCGTCGAGACGATCGCGGATCCTGCTCGAGAGCTTCTCGTCGTAGGCCACGCGCCGATCGTATCGCTAGGAGTCGGCCCCTCTATGGCGCTCGATGAAGTCGAGTGTCCGCCGCCAGGCGTCCTCCGAGGTCTCTACGAACTCCTCCTGCTTGCGGTCGAAGAAGCTGTGCGGCGCACCGTCGTAGATGACGACGTCGTGTGGGACGCCGGCGGCGTCGAGCGCGTCGTCGAAGGCCTGCACGTCCTCGACCGGGATGGCGGCGTCGTCGCCGCCCTGGAGTGCGAGGATCGGCGCCGCGAACTCCGCGGCGCGTTGCGTCGGGCCGGGCGAGCCGTCCGCTCCGGGCACGGGCCGCCCGTAGAAGCCGACTGCGCCCGCGAGGCCGTGTCCCGCCGCCGTCGCGAGCCACGAGTGCCGCCCGCCGAAGCAGAAGCCGACGGTGAAGACGGAGCTCACCGAACCGCCGTCGGGCGAGCGCAACTGCGCGACCGCCGCGGCAACGTCATGCTGAACGCCGTCGGGCGTCGTCTCCTGCACGTGCGGCCTGTACTCGAAGTCGTCGCCCCGCTTCTCGGCCCCGGCCGTGCGTCCGAAATAGTCGAACGCGAGCGCCGTGTACCCGCGCTCCGCAAAGCGGAGCGCGAGCTCCTCGTAGAAGCGGTAGAGCCCGCGGACGTCGGGGAGGATGACGACGCCGACGCCGCTCGGCTCCTCCGGCGTCGCGAGAAACGCAGAGAAACGGTTCCCGTCGCTCGCCTCGAGCACGAGATCGTCGTGCGAGACGGCCGCTCCCGAGATCGGCGGGATCGGCGGCGAGGAGTCGAGGTCGAAGCAGATGCGGCGACGTTACCGGAGCCGCGAGGGTCAGAGGGCCGTTACGAGCCGGTCGAGGTCGTCCTCGCTCGTCCACCAGCCGACCGAAGCGCGGACGAGCCCGGTTCCCGGCAGCTCGCGCACGACGACGCCGGCCTCGGCGAGACGTGCCACCACGGCGGTCGCGTCCTCCTCGCGGAGCCGCCAGGAGACGAGCGTTGCGCGCTCATCCGGCACGAGCACCTCCATGCCAGCGTCCGCGAGGAGCGAACGGCAGCGCTCGGCCGTCTCGGCGGCGCGCACGAAGCACCAGCTCGGGCGAAGCTCGAGCGCGGCCAGGAGCCCCGCGAGCGAACCCGCGGACTGCCAGCCCGGCTCGAAGCGCCTCGCGCCGGGCCACGGCGTGAAGCTCCCGTCCGGCTCGTTCGCCTGCCGCGAGAAGTAGCTGGGACGCGCGACGGAAAGGCGTTCGGGGTCGGCAACGACGAGGCCGCCCGTCGGATCCGGGCCGCAGAGCCACTTTTGCCCGGAGATCGTGAGAAAGTCGAACCCAGCCGCGTCGACCGGAATGGCGCCGACCGACTGGGCGCCGTCGACGAGGATCGGGACGCCGGTCGTCTCCCGAAGCTCGAGCACCGGCAGCACCTGGCCCGTCGTCCAGAGAGCCTGCGAGAGCGCTACGAGCTTCGTACGCGGGGTCACCGCCTCGACGATCCGCTCAGGATCAGGCGGCACGACGACGACGCGCGCACCGGACGCGTGGAGCGGCCCGATGAGCCCGAAGTGCTCGTCGCTCGTCGTGACCACCTCGTCGTCGCTCGTCAGGCCGAGACCGGCGGCAACGATGTTGCAGCCGTCGGTCGTCGAGCCGGTCAACGCGATCTGCTCGGGCTCCGCCGAGACGAGCGCCGCGAGTCCTCTACGGAGCGCCTCACGCAGCTCGAGGATGTGCTCGATGAACGCCGCGCCGCCTCTCCCCCGCTCGAGATCAAGGTCGAGCTCGGCCTCCATCGCGGAGACCGTCCTGCGTGCAAGCGGTCCGCAGGAACCGGCGTTCAGGTACGCCGTGTGCTCCAGAACGGGAAACTCGGCGCGCGCCTCCTCGAACGTCACGCGCGGGATTCTGCCCGGAGGCGGTCTAACGTTCCCGGCCATGCGCGTCGTCATCTCCGATCCCCCGGCGTACACACCGCCGTACGACCGTGCGCTCGCCGCGGCGCTCGCGCAGGCCGGGGCCGACGTCGAGCTCGTGACGTCGAGGTTCCGGTTCGGGGAGGTGCAGCCTCCGGCCGGATACTCGGCGCGTGAGTGGTTCTACCCCCTCTCGTCGCGCATGGGCTCGTCCCGCGCCCGACTCGCGGTCAAGGCGCTCGAGCACCCGGTCGGGATGGCGCAGCTCGCGACGCTGCGCCCCGATGTACTGCACGTGCAGTGGTTCGGCGCTCCCGAGGCCGACCGCTGGCTCTTTCGCCCGCGCTCACCCGTCGTCTACACCGCCCACGACGTCATCCCGCGGCGGACGGCGTCCAAGATCGCCCTCTGGCGGACGCTCTTCTCACGCGTCGATCGCGTCGTCGTCCACTCCCAGCGGGCGCGCACCGCCCTCGCGGCGTTCGGTCTCGATCCCGAGCGGATGCGCGTCATCCCGCATCCCGCGTTCCGTTCCGACATCGCCCGTACGGACGACGGTCGCACGGCGCTCGCACTCGGCCTCATTCGTCCCTACAAGGGCACCGAGGACGCCGTCGACGCCGTGCTCCGCACGAAGGACGCCCGCCTGCTCGTCGCGGGCGACCCCCGCATCGACCTCGACGGGCTCCGCGAGCGGGCCGGCGACAGGGCCGAGTGGCGGCTCGGGTTCCTCCCTGGCGCGGCGATCGACCGTGCCCTCTCCCAGGCGACCGTGGCGCTCTTTCCGTACAGGGCGGAGATCGACGTGTCGGGCGCGCTCTTGCAGGCTCTCGGCGCGGGAATCCCGGCGGTCGTGTACGACATCGGCGGTCTCGGCGAGGTCGTGGCCCGCTACGGCGCGGGCGCGGTGGTGGCACCGGGGGACGTCGCGGGCATGGCCGCGTCTCTCGAGCGGCTGCTCGGCGACTCGGCCGCGCTCGCCGAGGCGCGCGCAGGAGCAGCGAGAGCGCGCGACGAGCTCACCTGGGAGGCCTCCGCGCAGGCGCACCTCGACCTCTACCGGGAGCTCGTATGAGGCTCGGCCGCCGGCGCTTCGCCGACGTCATCGAGCGTCAGCTCGATCTCTTCTCCGCGGAGGAGGCCGAGTTGCTCGACGAGGCGGCCGAGAGCGATGCCGCCTGGACGAGCGCGCCGCGTGAGGAGTCCGAGGAGCGCTACGGCGACTACCAGCTCGTCGTGGACGCCGTCGCCGACCGCCTGGCCGAGATCCGCGACCACTACGCCTCCGCGCTCGACGAGTCGACGGCCGAGAAATATGGTGCAGCCTTCAACCGCGCGGCGACGAAGCGCTTCGGGCGCTTCGCGTCGGCGCTCGCCGACTGAGATAGAGATGAGGATCGAGGACTACGGACTCATCGGCGATCTGCAGACGGCCGCGCTCGTGGGGCGGAACGGGCGCATCGACTGGCTCTGCCTCCCGCGCTTCGACTCGGGCGCCGTATTCGCCGCCCTTCTCGGAGACGACGACAACGGGCACTGGACGATCCAGCCCGCGGGCGAGTTCCGGACGCCGGGTCGGCGCTACCGGGACGACACGCTCATCCTCGAGTCGGACTTCGAGACGTCGACCGGATCCGCACGCGTGATCGACTTCATGCCGCCGCGCGAGACGCAGCCGGATGTCGTCCGCATCGTCGAGGGCGTCAGCGGCCGGGTCGAGATGCGCATGGAGCTCGTGCTTCGCTTCGACTACGGCTCGATCGTCCCCTGGGTACGAAACTTCGACGGCACGCTCGTCGCGATCGCCGGACCGGACGGGGTGACACTCCAGGCCCCCGTCCCGCTCGAGGGAGTCGGCATGACCACGCAGGCATCGTTCACGGTCACCGAGGGCGACCGGATCCCGTTCGTGCTCACGTGGTTCCCTTCGCACCTCGACCTCCCGGAGCCGGTCGAGGCGGAGCGAGCGCTTGACGATACGACGTCGTACTGGGAGGAGTGGGCGTCTCGGTGCACTCACTCCGGCGATTGGCACGACGAGATCCACCGCTCCGTGCTCACGCTGAAGGCGCTCACGTACGCACCCACAGGCGGCGTGGTGGCGGCACCGACCACCTCCCTGCCCGAGGCGATCGGCGGCGTGCGGAACTGGGACTACCGCTATTGCTGGCTTCGCGATGCAACGCTCACGCTGCTCGCGCTCCTTCGCTCCGGCTACACCGAGGAGGCGCGGGCGTGGCGCGACTGGCTCCTCCGTGCCGTGGCCGGAAGGTCGGACGACGTCCAGATCATGTACGGCGTGGCCGGCGAGCGCCGACTGGCGGAGCTCGAGATCCCGTGGCTCTCGGGCTACGAGGGCTCACAGCCGGTCCGGATCGGGAACGGCGCCTCCGGGCAGCTCCAGCTCGACGTCTACGGCGAGATGATCGACGCGTTCACCACCGCGCGGGAGCATGGCCTCGAAGCCTCCGACGCCGCCTGGACTCTTGCCCAGAAGACGCTCGACTGGCTCGAGTCGAACTGGTCGGAGCCGGACGAGGGAATCTGGGAGGTACGCGGGCCCCGGCGCCACTTCACACACTCGAAGGTCATGGCGTGGGTCGCGTTCGATCGCGCGGTACGGACTACGGAGAAGTTCGGGCGTGAAGGCCCGCCCGATCGCTGGCGCCAGATCCGCGCCGAGATCCACCGATCGGTGCTCGAGAACGCGTTCGACGCCGATCGCAACACGTTCGTCCAGTCGTACGGCTCCGACCGGCTGGACGCGAGCCTGCTCATGATCCCGCTCGTCGGCTTCCTCCGTGCGCGCGATCCGCGGGTCGTGGGGACGGTCGCGGCGATCGAGCGCGAGCTCCTGCGCGACGGGTTCGTCGAGCGCTACCGCGCGGACGACGAGAACGTCGGCGTCGACGGCCTCCCGCCGGGCGAGGGCGTCTTCCTTCCGTGCTCCTTCTGGCTGGCCGCCGTCCTCGTGCGCCAGGGGCGGAAGCAGGAGGCCCTCGCGCTGTTCGAGCGACTGCTCTCACTGCGCAACGACCTCGGGCTCGTCTCCGAGGAGTACGACCCCGAGGGGAAGCGCCTGGTCGGCAACTTCCCGCAGGCGTTCACCCACCTCGCCCTCGTCGAGACCGCGTATTCGATGGAGAAGCTCGCGCCGCGCGACTCTCAGGAGGCGCCGGCGTAGAGCCGCCACCCGCCCAGGACGCTCTCGAGCTCGGCGCTCCCCGACGGTGCGGTAGGCGACGTCGATGTCGCCGCTCCGGACGAAGCGCACGTCGCTCGTCGCGGACGGGTCCGCCGCCGCGGCCCTGACGTCGACCTCAGCGCTGGCCGAAGTGGTGCGCACGCGGAAGCGACTCCCAGACGGCGTCGCTCTCGGCGACCTCGCGCGCCAGCGGGCCGAGCGACTCGATCTCGGAGACCAGCACGTTGCGGTTCTCCCCCACCCGCTCGTAGCGACCGCGCGCGAGGACGAGCGGCTCGCCGCGGACCGTCGCCCGATAACGCTCATAGATGGGCGGCGGCACGATCAGGTTCATCTGCCCGTGCTCATCCTCGAGGAGCATGAAGACGATGCCGTTCGCGGTCGACGGCCGCTGTCGGGCGACGGCCATCCCCGCGACGGACACCCGTCGCCCGTGAGGGTGCTCGCGGAGCTCGGCGCTCGAGAGCGTCCCTGGCGGAAGATGCGAGCGAAGGAGCGCGAGCGGGTGCGCCCCGACCGAGAGCCCCGTGTGCCGGTAGTCGGCGAGCATCCGCTCCCATCGCGTCAGGTCCCGGAGAGCGGGCGTCTCCGCAGTCGGGTCGAGTGCCAGCGGGAGCTGCTTCGCCTCGCCTCCCGTCCCTGGAACCGATTGCGGACGGAAGACGAGCCCGAGCTCCCAGAGGAGATCGCGCCGCAGGCCGAAGCCGTCGCAGGCTCCACCCTCGACGAGCGCCTCGAGCGCGTCGCGGGAGAGCGGCGCCCGGCGAGCGAGGTCGGCGACGTCCCCGAACGGCCCGTTCTTCTCCCGCTCGGCGACGAGAGCCTCAGCCTCGTCCTCTCCCAGCGAGGAGATGTAGCTCAGCCCGATGCGGACTGTACGAGGGACAGGGTCGGGTCTCGGGTCGGGGAACGTCGCCTCTGTTCCGAGCCCCGACACCCGACCCTGCCTCACCACGCCACACCGAGCCTCGCTCGAGTTGACGTCCGGCGCGAGGGACCTCCACACCGCGTCTCTGCGCATCGCGGACGAGCGTCGCAGGCGGGTAGAAGCCCATCGGCTGGGCGTTCAGGAGCGCGCACAGGAACTCGGCCGGGTAATGCCGGCGGAGCCACTGCGACTGGTAGGCGAGCAGGCCGAATGCGGCCGCGTGCGCCTTCGGGAAGCCGAAGCCCGAGAAGCCGACGAGCTTGTCGAAGACGCCGTCGGCAGTCTCCGCGTCGACGCCCTTCGTCGCCGCTCCCTCGACGAACTGCGCTCGGTAGGCCTCGAGCGCGTCACGGCTCCGCTTCCGGCTCATCGCCCGCCGCAGTCCCTCTGCCTCGCCGACCGTGAAGCCGGCGAGCGCGATCGCGACCTCGAGCACTTGGTCCTGGAACACGACGACGCCGAAGGTCGAGCGGAGTGGCTCCCGCAAGAGCTCGTGATCGACCGGCCAGACGTAGGACGGGTCCTTTCGCAGCCGCTCCCTGGCGTCGATGTACGGATGCACGGCCTTCCCCTGGATCGGCCCCGGCCGGACGAGCGCGACCTGCACGGTGAGGTCGTCGAGGTCGGCGGGCAGCGTCCGGAGCAGGCTCTGCATCTGCGCCCGGCTCTCGATCTGGAACGCGCCGACGGTGTCCGCCCGCTGGATCTCGGCGAAGACTTCCCGGTCGTCGAGCGGGACACGCGAGAGGTCGATGACCTCGCCCGAGGTGCGCGCGACCTGCTCCACGCAGTCCTCGACCGCGGACAGCATCCCGAGCCCGAGCAGGTCGATCTTGAGGAAGCCCGCATCCGAGCAGGAGTCCTTGTCCCACTGACAGAGTTGCCGGCCCGGCATCGCAGCAGGCTGCACGGGCACCAGCTCGATCAGCGGCCGTGTCGAGACGACCATCCCGCCCGGGTGCTGGGAAACATGCCGCGGAAGCCCCGCGATCTCGCCGGTCAGCCAGGCGAACGCGCGCCAGCGCGTGGACTCGAGCTTGCGATCGCCGTCCGGGAGGCGCCCGACCTCCTCCCCCACCCGGCGCGCGTCCCAGCCGTCCGAGAGCCTCGCGAGTCGCTCGAGCTCCGCGAACGGGAGCCCGAGAGCCTTCCCGACGTCGCGGATCGCGCCGCGCGAGCGATACGTGGCGAAGCTCGCGACGAGCGCGGCGTGCTCGCGGCCGTAGCGTTCGGTGACGGCGACGATGAGCTTCTCGCGGATGTCCCGCGGGAAGTCGAGATCGATGTCCGGGACCGCAGCCAGCTCGCGGTTCAGGAAGCGTCCGAGCGAGAGGTCGTTCGCGACGGGATCGACGTGCGAGAGCCCGGTGAGGTAACAGACGATCGACCCGACCGAGCTTCCGCGCCCTCGCCCCGGCGGGAGGAACCGCCTCGGTGAGCCCGGACCGCGCACCTCGAGCGCCACCTCGCGCGCGAGCTCGAGGACCTCATGGTGGAGGAGGAAGAATCCCGCGAGCCCGAGTTCCTCGATCAGCCGCAGCTCCCCGTCGAGGCGTGCTCGCGCATCCACGCGTACGCGTGGGGAGGCTTCGGCGTAGCGTCCGTCGAGAGCGGCGCGGCAGATCGCAGCGAGCTGCCGGATCGCGGGTTCCTCGCCGTCGGAGAAGTCCGGATAGCGGTAGCCGAGCTCCTCGGTCAGGTCGAACTCGAGCCGGTCCGCGAGCTCGCCGCTCCGCTCCGCGGCCGTGCGGTCGAAGGAGAAACGCTCGAGCATCTCCTCCGGCGAGCGCAGGTAGCTCTCGCGGTTCCCCCGCCGCTCGGGCTCGCAGCCGTCGAGCGAGGTGCGGCAGCGCACTGCAACGAGAACGTCCTGGAGCAGCGTCCGCCGCGGATGGTGGGCGTGGACGTCACCGGTCGCGATCGTCGCCACGCCGAGGTGCTCCGCGAGGTCGCGGAGCAGCCCGTTGCGCCGCGCGTCGCCGCGTTCGAACGGGCGCTGCAGCTCGACGTAGAAGCGCTCGCCAAACGACTCTGCGAGCCGTGCGGCTGCGTTCGGATCGCGTATCCCCAGCCCGCGCCGCGCACAGCCCGAGAGGCAGACGAGGCCCTCGTTCAGCTCCGCGACGCGCTCGAGCGAGACCGACGGCGGGAGCGGCTCCCGATTCTCCTTCCCCACCCGACGCGTACCCGCATGCGCCGCGGTCAGCAGGCGACAGAGGTTCGCGTAGCCGCGCCGGTTCTCGACGAGGAGCGTGACGTGCGTGCCGCAGGTCCCCGCTCCGGCGCCGGCAGAGCCGGCACCTCCGCTCGTGGGCGGCTCCGTCGAGCCTACGCCGCTTTTTCCCGCTCCGGCGCCGGCAAAGCCGGCACCTCCGCTAGTGGGCGGCTCCGTCGAGCCTACGCCGCTGAGCGTGACCTCGGCGCCGGTGATCGGGCGCACGCCGAAGTGCTTCGCCGCATGCGCGAACTCGAGCGAGCCGTAGAGGCCGTCGTGGTCCGTGAGCGCGAGCGCCTCGTATCCGAGCTCGGCTGCACGCACCGCGAGCTCGTCCGGCTGCGACGCGCCGTCCAGAAACGAGTACGCCGAGTGGCAGTGCAGCTCCACGTAGCCGGCGGGCACTAGGCTGCTTTCCCGTGTTCGAGACCGGGGAGAGCAAGGGCGATACCGACGACGGGAAGGCGTTGTACGTCCTCACGGGCGAGCTCGTCGTGGAGACCGCGGATGCGGCGTACCAGGTCGAACGGGAAACCTGGGTCTACGTCCCACCCGGCGTCGCGTACACGGTCACGGCCAGCGGCGACGAGCCGAAGACCCTCCATCTCGATGTCTCGAACGCCGCGTCGGGCGACGAGCACGTCGTCGTCCGCCGGGCCGGCGGTACGGAGGGAGACACGATCACCGACCGACCTGGTCGTCGGGTGACCGTCCTCGTCGAAACCGCGAACATCACGATCTCGGAGTTCGACTACGGCGCCGGCGAGCGTGGCGCGAAGCCGCACGTCCATCGCGAGCACACCGACGGGTTCCTCGTCGTCGAGGGGGAGTTCACGTTCCACTTCCGAGACGGCTCGCGCGCGCTTCCGGCGGGGACGCTCCTCGTCATTCCTCCGGACGTCGTCCACGGCTTCGACAACGACTCGGACGCCTCCGCGCGCTGCTTCAACTTCCACTTCCCGTCGTTCGACTTCGCCGACTACATGCGCGGGCAGAATCCCGACTTCGACCAGTTCGACCCTCCCGAGGACGGCGGGCTCGACCCGTCGAACGTCATCGTGCTGCCGGTCGAGCTCGGCTAGGTTGGCGGAGTGGCCCCGGACGACCCGATCGTCCTCCGACCTGGCGAGGGTGAGCCGCTCGGAAGCGGTGAAGTCAAGTCGGCTCGGCCCGAGCTCTCGCTCCTCGAGTTCGTCGTCTCGCCCGGCGGCGGCGTCGACCCCCACTTCCACAAGGGGCACAGCGACTCGTTCTACGTCCTCGAAGGCGAGGTCGAGCTCCATGTCGGAGACGAGGTCGTCACCGGGACCCCCGGGACCTTCGTGCTCGCGCCGCCGAACGTCGTCCACTGGTTCCGCAACGTCGGCACAGAGCCCGCGCGGATGCTCAACCTGCACACGCCGGGCGGTTTCGTCGAGTACCGCCGCGAGCTGGCAGCGCTCCACGAGCACGGCGTCGAGCCGGACACCGCCTTCTTCGAGGCTCACGACATCTTCGACGTCTAGAGGCTTGCGACATTCCCGCGGGCCGGATGACGGCCCCGACGGCGTGCCATCACATTCAAGCCTCAGGCGTTCTGCGTGAACCAGCATCGCTGGTCCCGGTCGCGGTACACGCAGACGTTCCGTCCGCTCTCGAGGACGACCTCGAAGTAGCGCCGATCCACCGGCTCCTCCGTCCACCAGCGGTCGACGACGCGCCACTCCTCGCGCACGACTGTGACCTGCTCGCGGTTCACGATCCTCGGCGTCTCTCCCGGCCCCGTCTCGACGAGTGCCGGCCGCGGCGCGTTCAGTCGTCCTAGCGCCGGGGAACCCATGGTTCCCCCGCGAACCCCCTTCTTCGCCGCGCGACATCGCTCACGCGCTCGTTGCCTCCCGGTCGGCAGAGCCGGCCTCCGGCCTATGAGCGACTGACAGAGCACTCATGGCGCAGATTCGAGAGCCATCGCTTTCGGTCACGCGTCTCTGGGAACCACGAAAGCTCGCGCTTCCGGAACCCGCGACCACGGCGCCACCTCCACCACGGCGCACACCGAGCCCGACCCCGTGCTCGCCCGCACCTGCCGCAGGCCTTCGCGCAGACGCGTGCTCACCTCCTCTCCCGCGGGCTCCACGAGGGCGAGCTGCTGTCCCGTGTGATCCGCGAGCTCGACCGCTTCGAGCCTGAGCTCGACGATCGGAGCCGGCAGCTCCTGCAGCTTCGACCCGAGCGCGATGCGGAGACGACCGAGCTCGGCCGTCGCGTCGCGCAGCATCACCGTCCTTCGCCAGGACCCGCCGTCGACGAGCCGGGCGGCCAATGCCAGTTTCCTGAATGGCCGCCCGGCTCGTTCGGGACGCGCGAGCAGACGCTCGAGGAGGGAGCCGAGCGCCCGTCGCAGCGTGAGCTCGTTCGCGACCGCATCGGGAAGGACCAGAACCTCGGCGAGCTCGGCTGCCTGCCTGCGCCCGCGCACCCGCGCCTTTCGCCCGCCGTGCGCGAGCCTCCAGGCTTTCCGGCCGTCCGCGCCCAGCCTCTCCGAGACGGCAGCAGGCGGGAGCTGCGCAAGCTCGCCGATCCGCCGTAGGCCCAGTCCCTCGAGCTCCGCGTAGCGGTCGTCACTCAGAGGAAGAAGTGAGAGCGGCAGCGGCTCGAGGAAGCCGCGCTCTTCTTTGTCCGCGACGATCAGGATCTGGCCGGGCCGCGCGACGCTCGCGGCCGCGAGCGCAGTGAAGCGGCGGCCGGCTGCTCCGATCCGCGGATCCCAGGTCGAGCCGACCGCGGCGAGTGCGCGTTCAAGCGCCGCCTGCGCCCCACCGTAGAGCCGCTCGACGCCTCTCGTCTCGAAGACGACGACGCCGGGCTCGACGGGATCGACGGCGAAGCCCGCGTCCTCGAGCCGGCGTCAGGACCCCCTCCCACTCCCGCTCCACGCCGGCCGGATCGCGCTCGACGAGCGCGAGCGACGGACACGTCGCGAGAGCCTCACCGAGACGCATGCCGGGCTTGACGCCCGCAGCCTCGGCGGCGGCGGTCACCGGGCCGAGGAGCTGCTCCTCGCCCGGCTCCGGCGCGAGTGCCGTCGGGCAGGTCGCGAGCCGCGGACGCGCACGCAGTGCCGCTCTCAGTTCGAACCCGGGAATGAGGAGGCACACGATCACTGGGAACGTATGTTCTATACGAACACACGTTCCCCTGTCAAGGTGTCGAAGAGATCAGTGCCCGAGGGCGGCCTGCTTGAAGACGAGCGTCCGCCGCTTCAGGTTCGACTCGGCCTGGAGCTCGACCGCCACCTCCATGCGCCGTCCGGCGCCGACGGGCGTTCGCACCGGGACGACCACGGCATGGTGACCCGCGACCGTCGTCTCCCGGCAGACCCCGCGCCGGACGACGAGCCAGCGGTTGGCGATCGCGTTCCCGCTGAGCACGGCGCGCGCGCACACGATCGCCCGGGCGTCCTCTCCCGCTCCGATCTTCGCCTCGATCGCAGTCCCGCTCCCGCGCTCGAGCGCGACCTGGGCGCCGAGCACGTCTCCCCCCGGCTGCCACGCTTCGAGCGCGCTGCACCTCGTCGACCCATCGGCAATCGCCGCTTGCACCGCCGCGGCAGCGGGCCGCAGCGACCCGTCGAGCCGCTCGAGCGCCGCCTGGAACCCCGACCGCGCGCCGTCGTCGCGGAACCCGAAGAAGCTGACCTCGGAGACGTCCGGATCGCATGCCGCCCGCCGGATCAGGTCGCCGTAGATCGCGGCTTGTGTGACCTCGTTCGTCACCGGGACGTTCTCTGCGCCCGTGTAGCCCGAGAGGCCCGACGTGTCGACCTGCCAGCCGACCTCGTCGAGGTGAACCTTCAACCCGTCCACGGTCGTCGGCTGCGCGGTCCCGTGGAACGCATCCCAGAGCCCCTGCTTCACGCGGTCGAGGTTCACGAACCCGGCGTTCGGCCACGCGTAGCCGCGGTCGAGCGGGTCGGTCGCCCGGTTCGGATAGGGATGGAAGCTGAACGCGTCCATGAGCGGCTTCGTCCGCCCGCTCTTCCGGTACCACGCGCCGAGCGCGCGGAGGAAGCGGAGCGGCGACGTGGAGATGTTGCTCTTGGCGTTCGGCCGGTCGTTGCCGCGCGGCGAGAGCCCGACGCCGACCACCGTGTTCGCGGGGTCGACGGACTTGAGCGCGTCGTACGCAGCCGCAAGGTACGGACCGAACGCCGCCGCCGACGCGTTCTGCCCCTTCGCGTCGAACTGCGGCCGCCAGAACGCGGGCTGGTTCGGCTCGTTCCCGATGACGAACTCCTTGACCTGCGGATAGATGGAGGCGACGGCGCCGACGTAGCCGGCGAAGAGCGACGGTGAGCCGATCCCCGCCTCGAGCTCCCGCGGCGGATACGGATAGATCGCGAGGACGACGCGGATCCCGGCCGCGATCGCGTTCGGGACGATCTTGTCGAGCAGCTCCTTGTCCTGGATGACGAGCGGCTCGCTCGGGACGAAGCGCACCCCGATGACGGTCTGGCGGAGGCCGAGCGAGGCCATCTGCGTGTACAGGGCGGCTCCCCCGTCGACGTCGAACTTCGCCGAGTCGTCGTTGGCGCCGACGTCCGCAGCACGCGTCATCGACGCACCTGCCAGGAGCGCAGTGACGAGGACCGTTGCCGCAGCGAGGAGTCGCACTCGATTCGTACCCAGCGGCGCCCCCTCGCCCGCGTGGGGTCGGAAGACTACAGCGAAAGTCGCTCGAGCAGAACCCCCAGCAAACGGCCACTTCCGAACCGCACCGGATCGTCGGTCGGAAGTCCGGTCTCGGCCTCGACGGAGGCGATCTCCGCCCGGGCTTCCTCGTCGCTGTCGAGCGAGCTCGTGTTGAGTGCGATGCAGGCGACGTGGGCGGGCCGCCGAGGCAGCGAGATCCGCTCGTAGAGCTGGACGAGCTCGCGAAGCGGCGGGATCGGATGACCCGGACACCCCTCGATCTCCATCGCGCCGGCAAGGTGACAGAGGACGAGGAGATGAGGCGCGGCGCCGTGGACGAGCCCGAGCGTCACCCCCGAGTACATGGGATGCACGATCGAGCCCTGCCCCTCGACGAAGAGCAGCTCGCCGCCACGCTCGGCGCCCTCGACGACGAGGCGCTCGGCTGCGCCGGCCAGGAAGTCGGCGATCACAGCGTCAACCGCGATCCCCCAGCCCGCTATCGCGATCCCGGTCTGCCCCGTCGGGACGAAGACCGACGCGAGTCCCCGGCGGCGAGCCTCGAGATCGAGCTCTACCGCCACCGTCTTCTTCCCGATCGCGCAGTCGGAGCCGACGGTCAGCACGACCTTCGCGTCGAGCTCGAGGTTCCGGCCGGTCGGGACGTCGAGGTCGTCGGGCGGCCGGCGCAGGTCGCGGAGCGCGACCCCCGCGCCCGCGGCCAGCTCGGAGAGCTCGGGATCATCGGCCATGAACTCGTGAAGTCCGCTCTCGACGTCGAGGCCCGCCGCGATGCACTCCTTCAGGAGCTCGCGCCAGGCGGGCGGGAAGCGGCCGCCTTGGGTCGCGACACCGACGATCGCGACCGTCGGGTCGAAGCGAAGCGCGTCCTCGACCGTCCCGACGACGGGGATGCCTTCGTGCGACTCGCCCGTGCGCAAGGAGTCGAGGATCGCCACCACCGGATCGGGCCCGTAGCGCACGATCCCGCGCATCGTCTTCCCGTAATGCGCATCGTGCGAGTACCCGTCGGCGAGGATGAGGATGCGCCGCGACACGGGCTGAAATCTAGAGCCGACCGGCCGCCTCGAGCGCGCCCTGCGCCTGCCGCGTCGAGACCTCGGTCGCCGTGTCCCCCCAGACGAGCTCCTCAGCCATCCACGGAGACGCCGAGGCCAGGCGACGCGGAGGGCACCTGAACACCCTCGACGAGGTCGACGCCCGGACACGGGTCATCGCGGAGGAGGAGGTTCCCGTCCAGATCGACGTGGTCGCAGAGGCGGAGCGACGCAGCAGCCTGCGGCGATCCCGAGCCCCGATTCGAGCATGCATCCGAGCATCACGCCGAGGCGGAGTGCACGCGCGGCGTGCGCCATTCTGATTGCCTCGCGGATGCCTCCGGACTTCGCGAGCTTGATGGTGATCCCGTGTGCGATCTCCGCGCAGGCCGCGACGTCCGCGAGCGTGTGGCAGTCCTCGTCGACGTAGATCGGGACGGGAGACCGGTCGCGCAGCTCGGACCCGCCCTCGTCACCGGCCGCGAAGCGGCTGTTCGCAGTACTCGACCCCGAGTTCCGCAAGCTGCGGGAGGGCGTCGACTGCCTCCTCGAGCGACCACCATTCGTTGACGTCCACCTGCAGCGGGAGGTCGGTCACCGCCCTCACCGCCCGCACGCGCTCGACGTCGAGGCCGTCGCCGCCTCCGAGCTTCAGCTTCAGGCGGCGGTATGGTGCGAGCGGCGACCTCTGCACGGCGCGCCATGTCGTCGGGGTCGCCGAGCCAGATCGTCCACGACGTCGGCGGCCCGATGCGCGGGAGGCCGAGCAACTGCCAGGCGGGCTTGCCGACGAGCTTGCCCTGGAGGTCGTGGAGCGCCGCGTCGAGCGCCGCCTTCGCCGCTTGCTCGCCGGGAACGGACTCGAGCCGCTCCCCGATCTCCTCGAGCGCGAACGGGTCGTCGCCGACGAGGTCTCCGTGCGCGTCGAGGAATCGTTTCGCGCTGTCCGGTGATTCGTCGTAGCGCTCGATCGGCGCCGCCTCGCCGTATCCCGTCACCCCTCGTGCGTGAGTGCCACGTGGACGACGTCGGCGACGTCCGTCGCGTCGCGCGCGATGACGAACGTCTCGGCCAGCTGCAGACGGACGATCCGAGACTCGACCCGCACGACTCGGAGCCTAACCTCGCGTCCGGGATGGATCAGCGAGGCGCGGTTACACTGGCCGGGCGCGCCCGTAGCTCAGGGGATAGAGCGATGGCCTCCGGAGCCATAGGTCGCAGGTTCGATTCCTGCCGGGCGCATGCCGGTTTCCGCTGCGGTGGACGCGCTGGAGTCTGGATGACCGCCGACCGGATCCCCCTCGCGCCGCCCGGCGAGACACCGACCGGCGCCACCCCGCCTCATGGCAAGCGCTCGTCGTGGAAGCGCTCGACGTCCTTCTCGTGCCAATCGGCCTCGTATGCCTCGGCGGCGGCGAACTCACGCTCGACCTCCGCGTCGGCCGCCGCGGTCCGGCGCGTCGCCGGTCGCCGCCGCGTCATGGCGAATCCGACGACGACGAGCGGCACGGCAACCACGGCGAGGATGAGCCAGGGGATCACGTCCTGAGCCTAGTCTGCGCGCCGAAAGACTGCGCGTCCCGTCCGTACTCGACGACCCCGTTCACCCTGCTCAACGCGCTAACGTGCGGGTCGGACGCGGCTGGGGGAGAGCGCGGCGGGATCGATACCCCCCTCGGCACCGCACCTACCACGCTGGGGCTCGCGCCCGACCCGAACCGCGAGCATACGGCTCCCGCGGCGCCGCGTCATCTAGAACCGTCGCGCGCGATCGATGTTCGCGACCGTCAGCGGTGCCGGTAGACGATACGCCCGCGGGTGATGTCGTAGGGCGACACCTGGACGCTCACCCGGTCGCCGGGAGCCATCCTGATCCGGTAGCGGCGCATCTTGCCGGCGGTGTAAGCGATGAGCTCGTGCCCGTTGTCGAGCGTGACGCGGAACATGCCGCTGCCGAGCGCCTCGAGCACCTCACCCTCCATCTCGATCTTCTCCTCCGCCACTGCGCCACTCCTGGTCCGACGAGGCGCGGCCCCGAGGGCCGCGCGCCCGCCTGCGTTACACGCTCTGCACGTTGATCGCCTCGGGGCCCTTCGTCCCCTCTCGCGCGTCGAACTCCACGCGAGCGTTCTCGCTCAGCGACTTGAAGCCAGTCCCGACGATGTTCGAATGGTGCACGAACAGGTCCTTTCCACCCTCGTCAGGAGAGATGAACCCGTAGCCCTTCGCATCGTTGAACCATTTCACGGTTCCGGATGCCATATGAAAACACCTCCTCTCACCCACGATCGAACGGGTAGAGAGGCGATGGCCTCCTGTACTCGTCCTCGGTTTGCGGCGAACAGGGTACACGCGATGCCCGCGCATGTCAGCGGCGATGCCGAACGTCCTTCAGCCCACCAACGGCCCAGCCTGGACCCGGGCGCCGTGAGCGGGAAGGCCAGCCGACGCGGGCCCTCCCAGGTCGTTGCATCTCGGTCCGAGACTTCGTTGACTAGCTCGGATTGTTGTTGACCACCCGCGGAGGACACTCGCCGATCGCGTGTCCGCTGACGACGTTCGCCGCACCTCCGTCACCCACGTTGATCTGAGCCGTCGGAGTGTTGTGGTGGCAGATCAGGTTGCCCGAGATGCGCTGCGTGTTGTCCGATCCTCTGCTTTGCACCTCGCTCGAGTCGATGTCTGCCCCAGGAGCGGCATCGCACCCGAGCGGGAACGTCCCTTCGCAGTCCCCGGCCGGATGAACCACGCTTCTGTTGTTGGAGACATCGACGTTCCCCCCGACCGTGTTGGCAACTGCGCCCCACCAGCCGCCCGTCCAGCCGTGGATGATCAGGTTTCCATCGATCACGTTGTCCTTGATCGGGAAGTTGTAGAAGCGGTCTGCCGTGCCGCCCCCGTTGGAGACGACGTTGCCGTGCACGGTGCTGTTCCCCAGATAGATCGCCAACGGCTGGTTGGCGACGATGTTCCCGTCGACGGTGTCCGGGCCGAGCACGCCTTCGGGGCTGTTGTAACCGAAGGCGAACTGGGCACCCTTGCCCACTTTCACGTTGCCCGTCACGTGTATCGCCGGTCCGAACCCGACGAACACCGAGTTGTCGGCAAGCGTCAGGTCGCCGTGGATCGTGACGGGGGCCACGACGGCACATGTTCCCGTGACGGTGACGCTCCCGTGAGACCCGCTGATGGGTCCAGCGCACGTCTCCTTCGGAGCCGCGAACGCACCCGCTCCCGTGAGACTCAGCACGAGCAGGATGCCCGCGCCGAGCAGAAGTACCAGCTTGATGTAGCTCTCTCCCCTTCGTTCGTGCCGGCTGACGCCGAGTGGGGGGATCATCTCCGAACTCGGCTGCCCACGCAAACGATGCGCATCTCTGAATCGCGGACGAATCCGCCGCGCATCGGGTCGAGTCTCGCACGATGCCAGCACGGCACGGACTCGAGGCCGGAAGAAGGCTCCGGGGCTACAATCTCGAAGTCATGACCTTGAGCCTGG
This sequence comes from uncultured Actinomycetes bacterium, assembly GCA_963848725.1. GTDB lineage: Bacteria > Actinomycetota > Thermoleophilia > Gaiellales > Gaiellaceae > GMQP-bins7. The sequence continues at coordinate 98,980 of CAWKEV010000022.1, forward strand.
ACGACCCCCTCAGTACCCGTGCCGAGCCTGCCCCGCATCAGGCGTTCACGGGCCCGCGGCGCGGGCGACGTCGTCGCACGCCCGGCTCCGCTCGTCCACGAGCTCAGCGCTAGCGGCCTCACCTGGCTCAACGTCGTCTCGCCGGGCGTCGAGACGGCTCAGACGCTCGCGGAGCGCTTCGGCTGGCACCCGCTCGACGTCGAGGACGTCGTCTCGAAGCGGCAGCGCCCCAAGGTCGACGACTACGAGGACGACGGCTATCTCTTCGCCGTCCTCCACTTCCCCGCGTACGACAAGGCGGTCCAGCGCCTGAACGCGGCCGAGCTCGATCTCTTCGTCGGGCGCAACTACGTCGTCACGATGCCGAACCGCGAGCTCCTGCCGGTCACGCGCCTCTTCGCGCGCTGCGAGGAGGACGAGATCTTCCGCGACCAGCTCTTCGCCCGCGGCTCGGGTCGTCTCCTGTACGAGGTGCTCGACGACCTCTTCGACTACTGCTTTCCGATCCTCGACAAGATCGCGCACAAGCTCGACGTCATCGAGGACGAGATGTTCGAGGGCCGCTCGCAAGAGGTCGTCCGCGACATCTCGAACGTGAAGCAGGAGATCATCTCGTACCGCAAGATCATCAAGCCGGAACGGTCCACGCTCCGTGTGCTCGAGCGGCGAATCGAGCACTTCCTGCCCGAGGAACTCGAGGAGTACTTCGACGACATCGTCGACTCCGCCGAGAGGGTCTGGGACCTCCTCGACAATTACAAGGAGGTCGTCGAGGCGCTCGAGTCGACGAACGAGTCGGTGCTCGCGCACAAGTTCAACGACGTGCTCCGGATCCTGACCGTCTTCAGCATCGTCTTCCTCCCGGCGACGCTGATCGCGAGCATCTGGGGCATGAACGTGGGGCTCCCCGGCGGCGGGAACCCCGCGACGGCGAGCCACCTCGAGTTCTGGCTGATCATCGCCGCGACGATCGTGAGCGTCCTCGCGCTCATCGGCTACTTCCGCTGGAAGCGCTGGCTCTAGGCATCTCGGCTCTCGCGCTCGGCCGCACGTTCTTGACGCGGGGCCCGACCGGCAGGACACTGGTCGCCGAGAGGGGGAACGCTTGAGGCTGAGCAGGAAGCCGGCTCGAGCAGACGCTTCCGCGTATGTGAGGGAGCGGCTCGAACCGTACGTCGTCGAATCTCCGGAGGAGATGAATGAGGTCACGGTCCCTGCGCTTCCGGCAGCGGAAGCGGAGATGCTCGACGAGCTCATGCAGCGCGCCGTGCTGCTGCTCGCGGTCATGCCGCGGAATCAGCGCCGCGAGACCATCGAGGAGATCGTCTCCCCACACGAGCTCGACCGCGGACGTCGTGCGGTCGACGCCCTGATCGGGTCGGGCTACGTCGCCGTCGACGAGGCCGGGCGTCTGCGCCGGCTTCGCTGACGTCGCTGCATTCGCAACGGGGAAGGAAAAACGGCCGGGCCCTCCCGCCGCAGAGGGGCCCGGCCGTTCTGGCGCCGACTCAGAGGAGGATCCGCAACGCTGTGTCGGGAGGACACCCGCGCCGCACGAGGGCGCTCGCCGCGTGGAGATCGATCTCGACGTGCGACGCCAACATGAGCGCGGAGCCGACGTCGTAGCCGGCTCGTACGAGTTCGTCGAATCGCCAGCGGAGAATCGCTTCAGCCTCCGTATCGTCGATCAGTTCGAACTGGGCCGCAGTCATCGCCGGCCTCCCTCTCGTCTCGGCTTTGAGGTTCACAGTTGACCCACATCGGCGCGAAAGCGCGCCCGCTTGAGGTCCAGAGAGCCCGACCCGAAGGTCCGGTCCCGGCGACCAACCTCCCTCGGTCGAGTGACGCGGAGAGCTGTCGACCGAAGCGTCCGAGCGGGGCTAGACCCGCTCGAGGCCCGCGCGGGACTCCTTCGCCTTGCGGTCCTGCCGCCAGGCGAAGACGAGCATTGCGCCGAAGACGACCACGATCGCGGCCACGAACCCGACCCGTGTCCAGATCCCCGTGAAGACGACGATTCCGAGGATTCCGAGAGCGAGAAGCACGATCGCGGCGCCGGCAAGCTTGAGCGCGTAACCCACGGCGCGAGTGTACGGCTTCTCGACCCTCACGCCAACCTCCGGCCGGCGCTGCTAGAAACGAGCACATGGCAAGGCAGCTGTGGGCGCCGTGGCGTCTCGAGTACATCGAGCAGGCCGACGAGCTCACCGACTGCGTCTTCTGCGCCGAAGCGGCCGGCGAGCTTGCACCGGACATCTCGCTCGTCGTCCATCGGGGCGAGACGGCAATCGTCCTCCTCAACAAGTTCCCGTACTCGTCGGGGCACCTGCTCGCCGCGCCGGTCCGTCATGTCGGGGCGCTCGGCGAGCTGACCGACGAGGAGGCGCTCGAGCTCCACCGGCTCGCTGTCGCGGGTATCGGCGCGCTCGAGCGTGCGTACGGCCCCGACGGTTTCAACCTCGGCTGGAACCTCGGCCACATCGCGGGGGCGGGCATCGCCGACCACGTCCATGTCCATGTCGTGCCGCGATGGTCGGGCGACACCAACTTCATGCCCGTGCTCGCAGACGTCAAGGTCCTGCCCGAGCACTTGCTCGCAACGCGCGACCGGCTCCGGGAGGCCTGGGCTACTCCTTGACGGCGTCGAGCACGCGCCACGCGGCCGGGCTCGTCGTCTGCCAGTCGTAGAGGCTCACGCCGATCGTCTGCCCGTCGTCCGCGATCGCGGCCGCGAATCCTGCGAGCTCCTCGGGCCCCATCAGGTTCGCCACGCCGCCGATGACGTGGATCGGGACGTCCGGATTCCCGGTATCGACGCGCAGGAGGCGGATCGCCCGCGTGACGTACCCGTAGGTCGCGTCGAAGCCTTTGAGGCCGCTCGTGTAGACCATGGGTGCGAACGCGTCCGAGTTCGCTGCGAGGTCGGCCCACGGGAAGCCGGGCCAGGTCGTGGGGCGGCGCTCGAGGCCACGTGGGTTGAACGGGATGATCGCGAGCGGCGTGTCCCCCGCCTCCTGATGCACGAGCCGCGCGAGCGCGACGGCTCGGCGGGAGCGGAGCCCGACGCTCTTCAGCCGCGTCGACTCGATGTCGAGCCCGATGCCGTCGAACGCCTGGCCGGTCGGCGTCCGGAAGTTCAGCATCGCTAGCGACCGGCGTACGTCGAGCGTCGTGTTCACGTGCCCGGGCAAGTACCAGGCGACGACGCGGATGCCCTTCGCATGCAGGGCCTCGACCAGTCGGCCGAGCTGGGCGGGGCGCATCACGTCCAGCGCAGCGCCGTCGTTCGACGTCTCGACCCACACCGTCGTCACGTGTCGCGCGGCCATGCGCGCCGCCACCTTCTGCGGCGCGGCGAAGACCGGCCCGTCGTAGATGTCGACCCAGGTGCCGAGCCCCCCGAACACCGAGTCGTCCGCCTGGAGTGCCGCCGGCGCCGAGACCGTCGCACCCGTGAAGACAACGAGCATCGCGATCCCCAGGGCAGCGAGGTGGACGCGCACGGGTGAAGTCTAGGGACGGGTTATGAGCGGTCCGTCAAGCCGGCGGGTGTCGCTTTCCGCAGCCGGCAGGGGTATTCGGACATCGATGCCGCACTCGGCGACCGCCGAATCCGCGTCGAGCCGGCGGTGAAGGCCGAGGCCGGCAACCCGGCTAGAATCGCGGGCGCGCGGACGTAGCTCAGTCGGTAGAGCACTGGCTTCCCAAGCCAGGTGTCGCGGGTTCGAATCCCGTCGTCCGCTCCATGGAAAGGGCCTGCAAGCGCGGGCCCTTTCGTAGCTCGGAGAGATTCCCGCCTCCACCCGGACGGCCGTCCGGTGCTGACCGCGCTAAGATCGCGCGGACTCTGTGTCCGAAACGAGTGAGAGGAGACCTCCTGTGGCCGGCGTGGAGACTCGGAGCTTCGACTCCGCCGACGAGACAAGGACACCCCACAAGGCAAAGGTCGATGTCGTCCGGATGGGAAGCACCAGCGCGGCCCGGTTGACACTCGAGCCTGGCTGGACATGGGCCGAGAGCATCAAGCCGATCGTGGAGACCGACAACTGCAAGCTGCGGCACGTCGGCATCTGCCAGTCGGGCGCGATGCAGGTCACCCACGAAGACGGCACCGAGCAACGGATCGGCACAGGTGACGCATACGTCATCGAGCCCGGCCACCACGCGACCGTCCTCGGCGACGAGCCGTTCGTCGGTTTCGAGTTCGAGTCCGGGTCGGCCGAGGCATACGCGACCAGCTGAGTTTCGCCGTCGCGCATCGAATCGGCGCCTGTTCGTTCCACGACGAAAGCCCCGCAAGACGCGGGGCTTTCGTCGTTGTAGGACAGCGCGCATGTGTCCATCAGGTGTCGAGACCTCCCTCGCTCGCAAGCTCGCGTGCCCGCGACGCTCGACGAGGTTCGGCCACGACCGTCGAGGTTGCCGGGCCGGCTAACCCATCCTCCCCGACCGCCGGGGAAGCGAGCAGGAGGATGCTAAGGCCAGCCCGGCCCCTTGCCGTTCTGGGGCGAGCGGCGGCCTCCTCTCGCGACTTTCGTTCCGGACGCGGCGGGTACCCGGCCCACGAGCGCCGGGTTTCCGCTCGATGAAGCGGTATGCGACCCGAATCGGCGCTCACATGCTTGTGTCGATCGTTACGCGGTGACGGCCTCCTCGAGTTCCGTCGACCACTCACCCGCGACCGCGAGCGCATTCATGCGGGCGCGATGCGTGAACGCCGCCTGGGCGGCCGGAGCGTTGTCCGCGTCTCCCCCCCATGCTCTGAGCGCCGACTGCTGGAGTGCGCGACCGTACGAGAACGAGAGCGGCCAGGGGCCGCCGACCTCGTTGATCGCGTTCAGGTTCTCCGTCGCCTCGACCTCGGACTGACCGCCCGACAGGAAGACGACCCCGGGCACGGCAGCCGGGACGTGGCGGAGGAAGCAGTCGATGGTCAGCTCCGCGATCCGCTCCGCGCGCGCCTGCTCGGGGCAGCCCTTGCCCGAGATCACCATGTTCGGCTTGAGGAGGGCGCCCTGCAGGTCGACACCGATGACCTCGAGCTCGGTGAATGTCCAGTGCAGCGTCCGTGCGGTCACCTCGTAGCAGCGCTCGATCGTGTTGTCGGCGTCCATCAGGACCTCGGGCTCGACGATGGGAACGAGTCCCGCCTCCTGGCAGAGCGCCGCGTAGCGTGCAAGTGCGTGCGCGTTCGCGCGGATGCACGCCGTCGAGGGGATGCCCTCGCCGATCGTGATCACCGCGCGCCACTTCGCGAAGCGGGCGCCGAGCCCCGCGTACTCCTCGAGCCGGGCGGCAGGCCGTCGAGGCCCTCGGTCACCTTCTCGCCAGCATGTCCGGCCATGTCGTGTGCGCCCGTGTCCACCTTGATCCCGGGGACGACCCCCTTCGACGCGAGGAGCTGGGCGAACGGCGTGCCGTCGGCGGTGCCCTGGCGAATCGTCTCGTCGTAGAGGATGACCCCGCCGACGAACTCCTCCATGCCGGGGGCCGTGAAGAGCAGCTCGCGATAGAAGCGGCGGCTCTGCTCGGTCGACTCGATGCCGATCGAGTCGAAGCGCTTCTCGATCGTGCCCGTGCTCTCGTCCGCAGCGAGGATCCCGCGGTGGTCGGCGACGATCTCCCTCGCCGTCGCGTTCAGCTCCTGCGCTCCCATCAGCGCGCTCCTTTCGTCAGGCTCTGGATCTTCGTGAGCGGGTGGAAGGCCGCGATGCGGCGAACCGTGCCCGATCGCGACCGCATCACGATCGACTCGGTCTCCACGTGGTTGCCGACGACGCGCACGCCGCGGAGCAGCGCTCCGCCTGTCACGCCGGTCGCCGAGACGAAGAGTCCTCTCCCCGCACGAGGTCACCCGTGGTGAGCACCTGGTCGAGGTCGTAGCCGTCGGCGAGCAGACGCTGTCTCTCGTCGTCCGAGCGCGGCCAGAGCTTCCCCTGCATCGCGCCGCCGAGGCACTTGATCGCGGCAGCGGAGATCACGCCTTCGGGCGTACCGCCGATCCCCATGAGCAGGTCGACCCCGGTCCCGGGCTGGGCGGCGGCGATCGACGGCGCGACGTCACCGTCCCGGATGAGGTTCACGCGCGCGCCCGCCTCGCGCAGCTCGGCGATCAGGTCGTCGTGTCGGTCGCGCTCGAGCACGACGACGGTGAGATCGTTGATCTCGACGTCCTTCGCCTCGGCGACGCGCTCGAGGTTCTCGGTCGGCGTCGCCTCGATGTCGATCGCGTCGGCGGCCTCTGGCCCGACGGCGATCTTGTCCATGTACAGGGCCGCGCCGGGGAAGAACATCGATCCCGCGCTCGGCAACGGCGATGACGGCGATTGCGTTCGGCATCCCGAGCGCCGTCAGGCGCGTGCCTTCGAGCGGGTCGACGGCGACGTCCACCTCCGGTCCGGTGCCGTCGCCGACCTCCTCGCCGTTGTAGAGCATGGGCGCCTCGTCCTTCTCCCCCTCGCCGATGACGACGCGGCCCCGCATCGAGACGGTGTTGATCATCAGGCGCATCGCGTCGACCGCAGCCTGGTCGGCCGCGTTCTTGTCCCCGCGTCCGATCCAGCGCGACGCGAACGTCGCCGCCGACTCGGTCACGCGTACGAGCTCGAGCGCGAGGTTGCGATCCGGAGGGGTCGCGCCCACGCTCGGATCCTACATCCGGTCTGGCGCGTCTACCCCGATGAGATCCAGGCAGCGGGCGACGACGAGCTGCGTCGCTCGGCAGAGATCGAGGCGAAAGCTCTCCTCCGCCGTGCCCAGGACCCGGTGGTGGTGGTAGAAGCGGTGGAAGTCGTCTGCGATCCGGATCGCGTACATCGGGATTCCCTGCGGAGCGCGCCGTTCCGCCGCTTCCGCCGCGAGAGCCGGGAAGTCGAGCAGCCGCTTCACGAGATCCCGCTCCTCGACGGCGAGCGGGGAGCCGGATGCGCTGGCGTTCGGTTCGGCTGCACCGTTCGCGCCCGCGTTCCGCAGGATCCCAGAGATCCGCGCGTGCGCGTACTGCACGTAGTAGACCGGGTTCTTCTGCGTCCGCTGCGCCGCGAGGTCGACATCGATGTCGATCGTCTGGTCGGGGCCTCGCGAAACGAGGTACCACCGTGTCGCATCGATCCCGATCGTGTCGAGCAACTCGTCGAGGAACACGGTGTCCCCACGGCGCTTCGACATCTTCCTCGCCTCGCCCGCATCGACGAGCTGGACGAGCTGGTAGATGAGCACCTCGACCCGCTCGGGGTCGTAGCCGAGCATCTTCGCGACCGCCCGGTACCACAGCCGTGCACCGTGGTGGTCCGCGCCGAGGACGTAGATCGCGCGGTCGAACCCGCGTGAGAGCTTGTCGTCCACGTAGGGGACGTCGACGGCCCGGTACGTCGGCTGACCGTTCGAGCGAATGAGCACCCGATCCTGCTCGTCTCCGTACTCCGACGAGCGCGCCCGACGGCGCCCTCGCTCTCGTAGGTGTCGAGTCGCGGGAGGAGCTCGGGCAGCCGGAGCTCGAGCTCGCTCTGACGCGCCCACGAGTCGAAGTGGATCCGCGCTCTCGCGAGCGAAGCCTCGATGCGGCGCAGCGTCTCTGCCGCGGGATCGCCGTCGAGCCCGGCGAGCTCCCGGATGTAGTCCCCCTGGTAGCCGTCCTCCGGAGGCTCTTCGCCTCGGCGAACGGCATCGACGGATGCGTGGAAGAGCTCCATCTGCCTTCCGGCGTCGTTGTAGTAGTACTCGCGCTCGACCTCCTCGCCCGCGAACGTCAGGAGCCGCGCCACCGAGTCGCCGTACGCGCCATTCCGGGCATGCGCCACCGTGAGCGGGCCGGTCGGGTTCGCGGACACCATCTCGATCTGGATTCGCCGCGGCGTCGCCGGGCGTCCGGCACCGAACCCGTCGCCGGCGGCCAGGATCTCGCCGAGCGCGTCCACGATCCATGCGTCGGAGACGTGGAGGTTGACGAAGCCCGGGCCTGCCGCCTCGGCGCGCTCGGCAAACCCTCCGGCCACGGCCCGGTCTGCGATCTCGGCCGCGAGCTCGCGTGGGGGCTGCCGCCGGGTGGGCGCGAGCCTCAGCGCGACGTTCGTCGCGTAGTCGCCGTGCTCGGAGTCCGCGGGGCGCTCCAGCTCGACGGGCGAGCCTGCGATCTCCTCGAGCGCGCACGCGAGCGCCGAGATCGGATCGCCGACGTTGCGCGTCGCAGGCTCCACGACGTCATCCTAGGCGCGTACGGCGGGCGGCTCGCGCTCGCCCGGCTCGCGTCAGACGGCGCCGGTCTTCGCGGAGCGGGTCGGGAACGGCACGACGACGCCGTCCCGGTGCAGGGCGAGCTGGACCTCCTCGCGCGCCTTGTAGATCCGCCACTTCACCGTAGCGAGCGTGATCTCGAGCGTCTCGGCGATCTCGGTGTACGAGAGGCCGACGACGTCTCGGAGGAGGAGCGCCATCTTCAGGTCGGGGTTCAGCGCCTCGACCGCGCGCCAGACGGCGTCGATCGTCTCGGAGCGCTCGGCGGGGGCGTCCACGACCTCGAGAGGTGGGACGTCCTCGAGGTTCACGACGGCGCGTGGCCGCCGCTCGAGCGCTCGCAACTCGTCGAGCACCCGGTTCTTCGTGACCTGGAAGAGCCAGGTCGTGAAGCGGGAGCGCAGCGAGAAGCTCGGGAGGCCCTGGTAGACCCGGAGGAAGACCTCCTGGGTCAAGTCCTCCGCGAGCGACCTGTCGCCGGTGAGCCTCAGCACGTAGTTGAAGACCGGCTGTTCGTACGTCCTGACGATGATCGAGAACGCGCGCTCGTCACCCCTCTGTGCCTTTCGCAGGACTCCCAGATCGGGCTGTGGAAGCGACATGGACGCGGCGAGTATAGAGGGGAAGCGGTAAGGGGTTTGTGGGCTGGGCTTTACGGCTCCGTTGTGAGCGGAGAGCCGGTCATCTCAGCGGGAATCGGAAGGTCGAGCATGGCCAGAATCGTGGGCGCGAGGTCGGACAAACCGCCCCCCTCGCGGAGCGAGACGCCGGATTGCGTAGTCACGAGCGGCACCCGGCTCGTCGTGTGGGCGGTCTGCGCGCTCACGCCGTCCGCGTCGAGCATCACCTCCGCGTTCCCGTGGTCGGCGGTCACGAGAGCGACCCCGTCGGCGTCGCGAACCGCATCGAGAATGCGAGCAAGGCAACGATCGACGGTCTCGACTGCGGTGACCGTTGCGGGGATCGCCCCCGAGTGGCCGACCATGTCCGGGTTCGCGAAGTTGACGACAGCGAACCGGTATCCCCTGCCGACCTCGTCGCGAAACCGGACCGCGACCTCCTCGGCGGACATCTGCGGCTCGAGGTCGTAACTCGGCACGTCGCGCGGAGAGGGCACGAGGATTCGCTTCTCTCCCTCCCACTCCCGCTCCTTCCCGCCGTTCAGGAAGTAGGTCACGTGCGCGTACTTCTCCGTCTCCGCGACGTGGAGCTGGCGCGCGCCTGCCTTCGACAGCACTTCGGCGAGCGTGCTTCGCACCATCTGCTCAGGAAAGGCCACAGGGCCGGCGAGGTCTTCCTCATATCGGGTCATCGTCGTGAGATCGACGCCGGCCTCGAGCAGCTTCTTCGAGAGCTGCCGCGCCCGATCGGGGCGGAAGTTGAAGAAGACCGCGGTGTCTTCGGTGCCGAGCCGCGGCCGTCCGTCGAGGACGACAGGCTCGATGAACTCGTCCGTCACGTCGTCGGCGTAGCTCGCGCGCACTGCCTCGATCGGATCGTTTGCCTTCTTCCCCTCTCCGTCGAGGATGGCGTCGAGCGCCTTCTCGGTTCGGTCCCAGCGTTCATCGCGGTCCATCGCGTAATACCGGCCGCACACTGTGGCGATACGGTCGGCGGGAAGCTCGGCCAAGTCGTTCTCGGCCGCATGCGGAGAGACGTCGCGCCCGTCCGTGAACGCGTGGATCCACGCCCGCTCGGCCATGTCCTCGCGCTCGGCGAGCTCGAGGAGCGCCCGCAGGTGGTCGATGTGCGAATGGACGCCTCCCTTCGAGACGAGGCCGAGCAGGTGGACGTCCCCTCCGCGCTCGCGTGCCCGTGCGAACGCAGAGCGGAGCGCCTCGTTCTCGTAGAGCGTTCCGTCCTCGATCGCGCGGTTCACGCGCACGAGATCTTGGAGGAGCACCCGCCCGGCGCCGATCGTCAGATGGCCGACCTCGGAGTTTCCCATCTGGCCGGCAGGAAGCCCCACCGCCTCACCCGCTGCGGCCAAGGTCGTGTGCGGGCAGTGTGCCCAAAGATCGTCGAAGACCGGAGTGTCGGCGAGATCCACGGCGTTCCCGGGCCCGGGCGGCGCCAGCCCCCAGCCGTCGAGGATCACGAGTGCGACGAGCTGGGTCACGCCGCGGCGACCACGTCGGCCGCTGCGAGGCAGATCGCTTCGAACGAGGCGGGATCGAGAGAGGCACCGCCGACGAGCGCGCCGTCGACGTCCGGCTTCGCGAGCAGCGAGGCGGCGTTCTCGGGCTTCACGGACCCTCCGTACAGGACCGGCGCCGGGTGCAGCGACTTGACGAATGAGTGAGCTTCCTGGGCAAGCTCGGGGGACGCGGTCTTCCCGGTCCCGATCGCCCAGACCGGCTCGTACGCGATCACGAGCCGCTCGTGCGCGGGCACGAACGAGACCTGACGCGCGAGGACCGTCTCCGTCTCGCCCGCCTCGCGTTCGGCCTCGGTCTCGCCGACACACGCGATCACCTCCAGGCCGGCCTCGAGCGCGCACTCCGCCCGCTGGCGCACCGTGTCGTCCGTTTCGCAGAAGAGCTGGCGACGCTCGGAGTGGCCGACGAGCGCACCGCTCGCACCGAGCTCGAGCAGCATCGGAGGCGAGACCTCGCCGGTGAACGCGCCCTCGAGCGCCCAGTGCACGCTCTGCGCGTAAACGCGCACCGCGCTCTCCGTGCCGAGGCCGTGGAGCGCCCCCTGGATCGAGGCGAACGCTGGGCAGACGACGATCTCGACGCCCGGCGTGCGCGACGGCAGGTTCCGGATCCGCGTGGTGAACGACCGCGCCTCGTGTGCGCCCTTGAACATCTTCCAGTTCCCGGCGATGAGCATCGCGCGATCTTAGGGACTCGGCCGTCGGGGAGACGCCGCCTTCCTGTTAGCCTCGCGGGTCGTGACGACCGTCGAAAGAGCGGCCTGGGAGCAGCGGTTCCGGACGCCGGTGCCGTTCTTCCCGCACTGGTCCCCCCTCGCGCCCGACCGCACCGTCTATGCGTCGAACGAGTCCGGCGTGTGGCAAGTCCACGCCTGGGACGTCTCGACGGGCGTGCGCCGTCAGGTGAGCGAGAGCTCGGTCGGCGTCACGGACGGCGCCCCGACGCTCGACGGCGAGGGTGTGCTCTGGTTCGACGACGAGACCGGCGACGAGTCCGGCCGGTGGCTCGTCCAGCCGTTTGCCGGCGGTGAGACGCGGCCGTTCCTCGAGGGCGTCCCGCACGGCTGGAGCGAGGGGCTGGCACAGGCTCCGGGCATCGTCGCGGCCGGAATCAGCGACCGAGACGGGTTCGCGGTCTACGTCGCGAGGGACGGCGAGCCGGTGCGCGAGTTGGCTCGTTCGCCGCGCGGGCTGCGAATCGGGAGCGACGACGAAGGAGGTTTCCTGCTCGGCGGGCTCTCCCTCGACGGAGCGCTTCTCTGCGTCGAGCACTCGGAGCAGGGCGACGTCATCCACCAGGCACTCCGCGTTCTCGACACACGGACGGGCGAGAGCGTCGGCGACCTCGTCGACGAGGGGATGTCCCTCCTCGCCAAGTGCTGGTCTCCGGTTCCGGGCGATCAGCGCCTCGCCTTCGAGCACGAGCGCGACGGGGACGAGCGACCGGGCATCTGGGATCTCGCGACCGGCGCCCGCACCGACCTGGAGCTCGACCTCGACGGCGGCGTGACCGTGCAGGCCTGGTGGCCGGACGCCTCCGCGCTTCTCCTCCGGAATCTCTACGAGGGTCGCAGCCATCTGTATCGCTATGAGCTCGCAAGCGGCGAGCTGACGCGGATCCCGACCGACCCCGGGTACATCTGGACAGCGCGCGTCCGGCCCGACGAACGCGTCTGGTTCGTCCACGAGCAGGGAGCGAGGGCCCGCCTTGCGCTCGACGAGTCGGGCAAGAACCTCGTTCCCCTGCCGAGCGCTGGCTCGGTGGGCCGACCATACGAGTCATGGCACTTCGAGAACCCTCACCGCCAGCGCGTGCACGGCTTCTACGTGACGCCCGACGACTCGGGCGGCCCGTTCCCCGTCCTGATGTTCGTCCATGGCGGGCCGACGTGGCTCGACTTCGATCGCTGGCAGCCCGAGGTGCAGGCCTACGTCGACGCCGGCTTCGTGGTGGGTCTCGTGAACTACCGCGGGTCGATGGGCTACGGCCGCGAGTGGAGGGACACTCTGATTGGCAACATCGGCGGACCGGAGCTCGAGGACGTGAACGCCGGCCTCGAGGACCTGATCGGGCGCGGGCTCGCCGATCGCGAGCGTGCCGTCGTCGCGGGCCATTCGTGGGGCGGGTACGTCACGCTGCTCGAGCTCGGGAAGCATCCCGATCTCTGGCTGTGCGGCGTCGCGGGCGTCCCCGTCGGAGACTACGAGAGCGGCTACGAGACAGCTCTCGCCCCTCCTCCAGGCCTACGACCGCGCGCTCCTCGGCGGGCACACGCCGAGCGAGCTCCCGGACCTCATGCGCGACCGGAACGCGATCAACTTCGCGGACGACGTTCGCGCGCCCGTCATGGTCGTGATCGGGCGGAACGACAGCCGCTGCCCCTACGACCAGGCAATGCGCTACGTGGACAAGCTCGCCGCGCGCGGGCACCCGCACGAGGTGTACGTGTTCGAGACCGGGCACGGCTCGTTCGACACCGACGAGCGCGTTCGCCAGGTCCGCACGATCCTCTCGTTCCTCGATCGCCACGTGCCGGGGATCGACCCGCAGCTCGACTGAGCCGGATCGCCCACGTCGTGCCGCCGACGTACCGTCAGGCGGGCGGAATCGCCGCGACGCCGGGGAGCTCCTTGCCCTCGAGCAGCTCGAGGGACGCACCGCCTCCCGTCGACACCCACGAGACCTTCTCGGCGAGACCGAGCTCGTGGAGTGCACGTACCGAGTCGCCGCCGCCGACGACCGTGTATCCGTTCACGGCCGCGACGGCCTGTGCAACGGCCTTCGTACCCTCCGCGAAGCGCGGCCACTCGAAGACTCCGAGCGGCCCGTTCCAGAACACCGTGCGCGCCCCCGCGAGCACCGACGCGAAGCGGTCGCGCGTCTCCGGCCCGATGTCGAGGCCGAGCCAGCCGTCCGGAATCGCGTCGGACGCGGTCACGGCGCTCTTCGCGTCCAGGGCGAACGTCTCTGCCGCGACGACATCCGAGGGGAGCACCGCTTCGAACGGGAGGCGATCGTGCGAGCGGAGCTCCTCCGCCATCTTGCCGCCCACGAGCACCGTGTCCGCACGGCCACCGAGGTGCTCGAGGACGCCCAGCTTGTCGTCGACCTTCGCGCCCCCGGCCACGAGTACGAACGGCCGCTCGACCTCCCCGAGGAGGCGGCCGAGCATCTCGAGCTCCTGCTCGAGAAGGAGACCGGCGTAAGCGGGCAGCACATGCGCGACGCCCTCCGTCGACGCGTGCGCACGGTGCGCGGAGCCGAACGCGTCGTTCACGTACAGGTCGTTTCCGTCGGCGAGGCGACGGGCAGTCTCCGGGTCGTTCTTCGTCTCTCCGGGGTCGAAGCGGGTGTTCTCGAGGACCGTGATCCGTGGATCCGGGAGCAGCTCGCGGAGCCGGTCCGCGACGGGCCGGATCTCGAGCGATGGATCCTGGCCCTTCGGTCGGCCGAGATGGGAGCAGACCGACAGCTTCGCCACGTTACGGTCGAGCATGTCGCGAAGCGTCGGGAGCGATGCCCGGATCCTCGAGTCGTCCGCGATCTCGCCGTCCTCGAGCGGGACGTTGAGGTCGGCGCGGACGAGGACGCTCTTGCCCGCGACCCCGGCGTCCTTCACGGAGCGCGGCCGTGTCACGGATCGTGCTCCCACACGATGTCGTGGTAGAGCTCGAGGCGGTACGACGCACCCCTGTCCGACACGAGCAGCCGGACGTGCGTCAGCGTCACGGCAGGCGGCCCCTCACGCCAGGAGCTTCCCGATCACGTCGACCAGCCTGCACGAGTATCCCCACTCGTTGTCGTACCACCCGAACACCTTCGCGATCCGACCGTGCGTCATCGTCAGCTTGCTGTCGAAGATGCACGAGAACGGGGACCCGTGGATGTCCGTCGAGACGAGGGGGTCGTCGGTGTACTGCAGGATCCCGTCGAGGGCGCCGTGGGCGACCGAGCGGAACGCCTCGTTGACCTCGTCGACGGTCACGTCCCTGCCGAGCGCGACGACGAGATCCGTGATCGAGCCGGTCGACACGGGGGCTCGGACCGAGAGCCCGTCGACCTTGCCCTGCAGGTGGGGCAGCACGACGCCGATCGCCTTGGCCGCGCCCGTCGACGTCGGGATCAGGTTGATCGCCGCCGCTCGGGCTCGTCGCAGGTCCGAGTGCGGCATGTCCTGGAGGCCCTGGTCCTGTGTGTATGCATGGATGGTGGTCATGAAGCCGCTCTCGATCCCGGCGAGGTCGTCCAGGACCTTCGCCATAGGTGCGACGCAGTTCGTCGTGCAGGACGCGTTCGAGACGATGTCGTGCGACTCGGGGTCGTACGCAGCGTCGTTCACGCCGAGCACGATCGTGATGTCCGGGTCAGTTGCGGGAGCGGAGATGACCACCTTCTTCGCGCCGGCGTCGAGGTGCTTCTGCGCGCCGGCGCGATCGGTGAAGAAGCCGGTCGACTCGAGTACCACGTCGACGCCGAGGTCGCGCCAGGGGAGCTCTGCCGGGTCGCGCTCGGAGAGCATGCGCACCTCCTCGCCGGCCGCTCGCAGGACTCCCTCCTCGAGCTCGACCGTGCCCTCGAACGGACCGAGGTTGGAGTCGTAGCGCAAGAGGTGCGCCATCGTGTGCGCATCGCCCAGGTCGTTCAGGGCGACGACGTCGATGTCCGCCCCGAGCGCCTGCTGGGCACGGAAGAAGTTGCGACCGATGCGGCCGAACCCGTTGATGCCGACCCGAATGGCCATCGTCTCGCTCCTCCGTCCGTCGATCGGTCGAGGTTGGTTCCCGCCTGCGCGCGAGTCTAACGGGGAGGTGTCAGACGCCCGCGAGATCGGCGAGCCGCCGCAGCCGTCGGTGCATCGCCGCCTTGCTCACCGCGGGATCGGTGCGCGCGGCGAGCTCGCGCAGCGAGTCCGTCGGATGCCGCAGCCGCAGTGCCGCCGCCTCACGGAGATCGTCGGGGAGTCGCTCGAGCACGCCGTCCGCCCCGAGGCGCCGGACAGCCTCGACCTGGAGCTCGGCAGCACGGCTCGTCCGAACGAGGTTCGCGTGGTCCGCGTTCGCCAGGCGGTTCGCCCGCGAGCGCGCGTCGGCGACGACCGCGCGCTCCTCGAGTGCGAGCACCGTTTCGGACGCACCGGCGAGCGCGAGCAGCGACTCGATCGCGTCCCAGCTCTTGGCGTAGGCCGCAGCGTGGCTCGCGCGCTCCACCACGCCGACCGGGACGTCGAGCTCTCGGGCGATCTCCTGGATGAACGCCGCCGCCGCCAACGATGCGCTTCGGAGCTCGAGATGCGGGGCTCCGCGCAGCGAGAGGGATCCGCCGCCGAGGAACGCACCCCGAACGTAGGCACGCTTGCAGCAGGCGCGTGCGACGAGCCGTCGCGGCGGACGCTCGAGCGGCGCGTGCCTGCGGTCGACGACGCCGGCCGCGACGAGGACGTCCAGCGAGCGCGCCTCGCCCTGCAGGTGGAGCTGGAAGCGTGTCGCTCGGTCGAACGCGCGCCTCCGGTACGTCCGGATCTCGGAGCGGATGCCCTCCTCGCGAAGAAGCGCGAACGCGCGGCGGGCGGCGGCGCCGCTCGCGAGGTCGAGGTGGAGGCCCCACTCCCCGTGCCCGTGCAGATGGAGATTGCCGGCAGAGTGGAAGAGCGCCGAGAGCTCCGCGCGCCGGTCGCAGTCGCGTGTCGGCGCAATGCGCGCGAGTTCTTCGCGGACGTCCTCGGACGTGATCAGAGCGACACGCCCTCGAGTGCGAGCAGCCGACGCTTGACGTCGACGCCGGCCGACCCGTAGCCGCCGATGCCGCCCGCGCCCACGACACGATGGCAGGGCACGAGGAACGCGAAGCGGTTCGTCGCGCAGATGGTGCCGACGGCGCGCTGGGCGCCGGGGTGCCCGGCGAGGGCGGCCACCTCTCCGTAGCTCACCACCTCTCCGCGAGGCACGTCACGGAGCACACCGAGCACCTCGCGCTGGAACCCGGTGCACCAGTCGAGATCGATCGCGACCTCCTCCAGCCCTACCTCCTCGCCCCTCAGGAAGGCGCCGACGCGGGAGATCACCTCGGCGTCGACGGCGGATGCGCACGCCGGGTCGGCGGGGTCGGATCGGATGTCGAGGAACGTTCCCGTCGTGCCGAGCCGCTCGAGCCGACCCTGCCGGGAGATCCGCCGGAAGTCGAACTCGTGGGCCACGACGACGTCTCGCTCGATCCACAGCTCCCCGACACCCCAACCCCGAACCTCGTACTCCCTACGCGCCACCGTCACCGTCGCCGACTCTACAATCGCCCCCATGAGCGCCCCCGGAATCTTCACGCCCCCGAAACCCGTCAACGAGCCCGTCAAGTCCTACGTGCCCGGCTCGCCCGAGCGCGCCGAGCTGAAGGCGCGGCTCCGGGAGATGGAGGGCGAGCGCATTCGCATCCCAATGGTCATCGGCGGCAAGGACGTGCACACCGACGAGACGTTCGAGGCGGTCATGCCGCACAGGAAGAGCCACGTCCTCGCAGACGTCCCCAAGGGCGGCCCGGAGCACGTGCAACAGGCCGTCGACGCCGCCCGCGCGGCACACGACGAATGGTCGCGGATGCCGTGGCACGAGCGCGCGTCGATCTTCCTCCGCGCCTCCGAGCTCCTCGCCGGGCCGTGGCGTTCCACGCTCAACGCCGCGACGATGCTCAACCAGTCGAAGACCGTCCACCAGGCGGAGATCGACGCGGTATGCGAGATGGTCGATTTCTGGCGCTTCAACGCCGAGTACGTCGTCCGCATCTACTCCGAGCAGCCGTATTCGCCGACGGGCATCTGGAACCGGATGGAGTACCGGCCGCTCGAGGGCTTCGTCCTCGCGGTCAGCCCGTTCAACTTCACGTGCATCGGCGGGAACCTCTCGAGCTCGCCGGCGCTCATGGGGAACACGATCCTGTGGAAACCCGCCTCCACGGCAGCGCTCTCCGCCTACTACCTGATGCGCGTCATGCAGGCGGCGGGGCTCCCGGACGGCGTCATCAACCTCGTCTACGGATCGGGATCAGCGATCGGGAATCCCGCGCTCGCGAGCCCGGAGCTGGCCGGCATCCACTTCACTGGCTCCACCGCCGTCTTCAACGGGATGTGGGAGACGGTCGGCAAGAACATCGACGCCTACCGCGGCTACCCGCGGATCGTCGGCGAGACCGGCGGCAAGGACTTCATCCTCGCCCACCCGTCCGCCGAGGCCGCCGCGGTCGCGACCGCGGTCGTGCGCGGCTCGTTCGAGTACCAGGGCCAGAAATGCTCCGCCGCATCGCGCCTGTACGTCCCCTCGAACATCTGGCCGGAGGTGAGGGAGCGCCTCGTCGCCGACGTCGGCTCGCTCCAGATGGGAGACATCACCGATTTCGGCAACTTCATGGGCGCCGTCATCGACGCGTCCGCCTTCGAGACGCAGAGCGGAGCGATCGCCGAGGCGCGCTCCGCCGGCGCCGAGATCCTGGTGGGCGGCACGACCGACGACTCGGAGGGCTACTTCGTCCAGCCGACGGTCATCGCCACCGAGGATCCGGGCTTCCGGCTTCTCCGCGACGAGCTCTTCGGGCCGATCGTGACCACGTACGTGTACGACGAGAAGCGCTGGGACGACACCCTCCGCCTGGTCGACGAGACCGCGCCGTACGCGCTCACAGGCGCCGTGTTCGCGAACGACCGCGCGGCGATCGACGAGGCTCAGGACGCGCTCCGCTACTCGGCCGGCAACTTCTACGTGAACGACAAGCCGACCGGCGCGGTCGTCGGTCAGCAGCCGTTCGGCGGATCGCGGGCGAGTGGGACGAACGACAAGGCCGGCTCGATGTGGAACCTCATCCGCTGGGTCTCGCCGCGCACCATCAAGGAGACTTTCCTGCCCGCGACGGACTACCGGTATCCCTTCCTCTCGTCCGACGGTGACGGGAAGTGAGCCACCGCCGAGCCGTCGCAGCGGTCGCGGCGACGCGAGCGAACTCGGTCTGAGGATCGCCGCGCCCGGAAAGCCCGCACCGGCGGGTTTCCGGAGATCGCGGTGAGCGAGCCGTGATCCGCGTCCTCGACGGCGTCAACGCCTTCTTCGAGCATCTCACGGCGGTCGATCTCCTCCCCGCCTTCCTCGCCGTGCTCGCCCAGCTGGCGAAGCTCGGCTGCACGAGCATGGCATGGCGGAACGTGCTGGCCGCCGCGTACCCGACGGAGCGTGTTCGGCGCCTGCCGATCGTTGGCGCCTATCTGGCCGGGGTGGGCGTGAACGCTGTCATCCCGATTCGCGCGGGCGATGCGGTGCGCATCGTCCTCGCCCGCCGCTCGATCCCGTCGAGCACCTACACGACCGTCGTCTCGAGCACGTTCGTGCTCGCGATCTTCGACTTCACGATGGCGTCGCTCCTCCTCCTGTGGGCGGTGCTGACGCAGAACGCGCTCCCCAAGATCGGCGATCTCCCGCGCCTTCCGAGCTTCGACTTCGCGTGGCTCCTCGAGCATCCGCTCCCCGCCGAGCTCCTGCTGGCCGGAATCCTCGTCGCGCTCGCGCTCCTCGGGCTCTGGCTCGCCGGCCATGTCGCCAACTTCTGGGGACGAGTCCGGCAGGCATTCACGGTGCTGCGCTCCCCGGCCCGCTACCTCCGGACCGTGGTCGTCTGGCAGCTCGCCGACTGGGGACTCCGGTTCGTGACGATCTGGTTCATGCTCGACGCGTTCAACATCCCGCAGTCGCTCAAGAACGTCCTCCTCGTGCAGGTGTCCGCGAGCGTCGCGACCGTGCTCCCGCTGACACCGGCCGGGATCGGCACCGAGCAGGCGTTCCTCCTGTACGTGTTCCGCGGGACGGTCGCCAGCTCACAGCTCCTCGCATTCAGTGTCGGGATGCGGCTCACGCTGATCGCGACGAACGTCGTCGCGGGCTTCACCGCGATCTTCTTCACGCTCAAGACCGTCCGCTACAGGCGCGCGCTCGACGAGGCCGAGGAGCCGCGAGGACCGTAGAGGCGCCGACTCGCCGAGGTCTCGAGCTGTCGGCGGGTGCGGTTGATGTCCGTACCTAGGTACGGGCTTATAGTCGGTTGCGTGAGGGTCGGCGAGGTCGCGGAACGCGCGGGAGTGAATGTCGAGACGCTCCGCTACTACGAACGACGAGGGCTGTTGCCCGCGCCGGAGCGAGCTCCGAGCGGGCATCGCCGCTACGACGAGGAGACGGTGCGCTTCCTCGGCGCGATCAAGGAGGCGCAGGCGGTCGGGTTCACGCTGGCCGAGATCGCCGAGTACCTGCATGCGGCACGCCGCTCCGCCGCGCCCTCGGAGGCGCTGCGGGTGCGGATGGCGCAGAAGCTCGACGAGATCGACGCGCGCATCGCGGCGCTTCGGCGCATGCGCGACGAGCTCGCGCGCGTCGTCGGCTGCGCCTGCACGTCGCTCGACCACTGCACGTGCGGAGCCGCCTACCTCGCCCGCCGCGGTGGGGCACCGGCCGCGCGGCCCTCCCTCCTGCACGTCACCAACGGCGAAAGCGCCGGCAACACTCTCCGGCAGACCGCGCTCGGAGGCGCAGTGCTCACGTGGCAGGACGCGCTGCACGAGGGGCCGGTCCCTGCACTTCCGCGACAGCAGCTCTTGCGGAAGCGGGCCGGCTTTCTCGCCGACTGCGGCTGGGGCGGCCCCCAGGCGCTGCTCTCATCGCTCGAGCGGCGCGACCGCCAGCTGCGCGAGGCGCTCCGCGACGAACTTCGGGTGGTGCTCTGGTTCGAGCACGACGTCTACGACCAGCTCCAGCTCCTCGACGTGCTCGCGCTCGCCCACGCAGAGGAGACGCCGCCCGAACTGATCGTCATCGGCTCCGCCCCCGACAGGCCGTCCTTCGCTGGTCTGGGCGAGTTGGCGGCGAACGAGCTCGAGACACTCTGGCCGTCGCGTCAGCGGGCAGCACCGGCGGCCCTCGAGGCGGCGGCGAGCGCCTGGGCCGCCTTCCAGGCGCCGGAGCCGACGGGAGTGGCCGAATGGGCGACCGGTGACACCGCGCTGCTGCCGTTTCTCGCCCCCGCGGTCCGGCGCTTGCTCGAGGAGCTGCCCGCCCCGAAGGACGGGCTCTCGGGGACGGAGCGACGGGCGCTGCACGCGATTGCCGCGGGGGCGCGCACGCCCCCCGCCGTCTTCGTCGCAGCGCAACGACTCGAGGCGGCGCCCTTCCTCGGCGACGCCTGGTTCTATCGAGTCCTCTCGACACTCGGGCAGGGAGAGAGAAGGCTCCTCGAGACCGGCGAGGGCACCCCGCTTCCTCCGCCCCCTCCGCTCGGCGACAGCCAGCGTTACGCACGCCTCGAGCTCCGCCTGACGGCATCCGGGGAACGCACGTTGTGCGGCGAGGCGGACCGGGTCGAGCTCCTCGGCATCGACCGCTGGATCGGTGGGACGCACATCACGTCCGACAACGCCTGGCGCTGGGACGGGACCGAGCTGAAGCTGATTCGACCGTCTCCACGCTAGGCGAGCACGGCGGCCATCCCGGTGACGGCAGCAGGTCGTCGACTCGGAGCTCGTTACGAGGGACCCGCTTTGTGCAGCTGTGCGTAGAGCGTGCGCGCCGTCTTCTGTGGGAGGCCGGGAACCCCCTCGAGCTCCTCCTGGGACGCGTCGAGGAAGCGCTCGACCGAGCCGAAGTGACGGAGGATCGCCCGCCGCCGCGCGGGGCCGACGCCCGGCAGCGTCTCGAAGATCGTCTCTCGCGCCTTCGCGTTCCGCTTGACGCGGTGGTAGCGGAGCGCGACGCGGTGCGCCTCGTCGCGGACTCGCTGGAGGAGCTGCAGCCCCGCGCTGTGGCGGTCGAGGACGATCGCCCGCGCGACGCCGGGGACGAAGACCTCCTCTTCCCGCTTCGCGAGGGCGATCACGGCGACGCGCGGGAGATCGAGCTCCTCCAGCGCCGCGAGCGCTGCGCCGAGCTGCCCCTTGCCGCCGTCCACGACGACGAGGTTCGGAATCGCCGAGAAGCTCTCGTCCGGCTCTCCGTCCCGCGCCCGCGCGAAGCGGCGACGAACGACCTCGTGCATCGCGCCCACATCGTCCTGCCCGGCGAGCCCGCGGACCGCGAACGTCCGGTAGTGCGCGTTCCGCGGCCGGCCGTCCTGGAACACGACCATCGACCCGACAATCGACTGGCCCTGGATGTTCGAGATGTCGAAGCACTCCATCCGGAGCGGGAGGCTCTCGAGGTTGAGCGCCTCGCGGAGCTCCTCGAGCGCGGCCACCTGCCGCTGCCGCCTCTGCTCGCGCTGGGCCGAGTCCGCCTGCAAAGCGAGCCGCGCGTTTTCCGTCGCCAGCTCCGCGAGCCGGCGCTTCTCGCCGCGGGCGGGAGCGCGGACGTCGACCCGCGACCCGCGACGCTCCGTCAGGAACTCCGCGATAGCGGCGGTCTCGATCGTTCCCACGGGGACGAGCACCTCGGGCGGCACGCTCGGCGTAGATCCGTAGTACTCGACGACGAACGCCTCGAGCACCGACGCGGCGTCCTCGCCCCCGACGTTCTCGAGGTGGAAGCCGTAGCGGTCGATCATCTTCCCGTCGCGGAGCGGGAACACCTGCACTGCCGCGCGGTCGCCCTCGATCGCGAGGCCGATGACGTCGACGGTCCCGACCGTTCGCCGCTCGACCGCCTGGCGCTCGGCGAGGTGGCGAATCGAGAACAGACGGTTGCGATAGCGGGCTGCCTCCTCGAAACGCTCGTCCGACGCAGCGTCGCGCATCCGCTCCTCGAGCTCGAGCTGGATCGAGCGCGTGTCGCCGGAGAGGAACCCGACGACGCCGTCGATGATCTCGCCGTAGTCCTCCTTCGAGATGGCCCCGATGCACGGCGCGAAGCAACGGTCGATGTGGAAGTCGAGACACGGGATGCCCGAATGCCGCCCCGGGCGCGGCCCCTCGCAGGGGCGGAAGCGGAAGACGCGGTTGAGGACGTCCAGTGTCTCGCGCACCTTCTTCGCGTTCGCGTACGGGCCGAAGTAGACGGTGTCGCGGCGGTGCCGCTCGCGTGTGAACATGACTCGCGGGTACTCGTCCGCGACGGTCACCGCGATGTACGGAAAGGACTTGTCGTCGCGGAGCCGGATGTTGAACGGCGGACGATGGCGCTTGACGAGGTTCTGCTCGAGGTGGAGGGCCTCGGCCTCGGTGCGCGTCACGATGACCTCGACGTCCGCGATCCGCTCGACGAGCTGCGCGGTCCCGGGCCGTCCGTCGCCGCGCTGGAAGTAGCTCCGCACGCGCGAGCGGAGCGACTTCGCCTTGCCGACGTAGAGCACCTCCCCTCGCTCGTCACGGAAGAGGTAGACCCCCGGCCCTCGCGGGAGCGATCCCAGACCGTTTACGAGGTCTTCATGCACCCTCGCTAGCGTAGCCCCGTGCATTCGAGGCTCAGAGCAGGACTTTTGGTCGCGACCGGGCTTGCCGCGCTCACGACGCTGACGGGAACCGCGCGCGCCGAGCCGGGGCTCGTCGTCGGAGCGGTCGAGGACGGGGTGCGGGCGTCGAGCCTCGTCGAGGCCGAATCGAAGATGACGCTCCTGCGTGCCGCCGGGTTCCGCGCGGTCCGCGTCACGAGCATCTGGTCGCCCGGACAATCGACACCGGATCCGGGTGAACTCGCAGTCCTCTCGAACGTGTCCACGGCAGCGCAGCTCAACGGCGTGCGCGTGTACGTGACGGTCATGTCCAAGGGGTCTTCGACGACCCCATTGACGGACGAGTCACAAGCGGAGTTCGCGTCCTACGCGGCGACGATCGTCCGCGCGGTGCCCGGCATCCGCGACGTGATCGTCGGCAACGAGCCGAACCTCAACCGGTTCTGGCTTCCGCAGTACAACTCGGACGGGTCCGATGCGGCGGCTCCCGCCTACCTCGCGCTCCTCGCGCAGACGTACGACGCGCTGAAGGCCGTCTCGCCGGACGTGCTGGTCTACGGCGGCGCCGTCTCTCCGCGCGGGAGCGACGACCCCGCCGGAATGCGCCAGACCCACTCGCCGACCGCCTTCATCAGGGACCTGGGTACGGCGTACAAGGCGAGCGGGCGCGACCGGCCCGTGATGGACGCGTTCGTCATGCACCCGTACGGCGACAGCTCGAGCCAGCCGCCCACGTTCGCGCACCCGCTCTCGACGTCGATCGGGATCGCCGACTACGGGAAGCTCGTGAGCCTCCTCGGAGAGGCGTTCGACGGCACAGCGCAGCCGGGCTCGGCGTTGCCGATCGTGTACGGCGAGTACGGCGTCGAGACGCAGATCCCGAGCGACAAGGCCTCGCTCTACTCCGGCGCCGAGATCGCAGCCACGAAGCCCGTCGATCCGGCGACCCAGGCTGCCTACTACCAGCAGGCGCTTGCCATGGCCTTCTGCCAGCCGACGGTCGCCGGCATCCTCGTGTTCCACGCGATCGACGAGCGTGCGCTGCCCGCGTGGCAGTCGGGCGTGTACTACGCAGACGGGACACCGAAGCCCAGCCTGCCGGCGGTGCGGCGGGCGTTCGACAAGACGGCGGGCGGCTCGATCGCGCGCTGTCCGGGGGTCCAGCTCGCGGTCCATGCCACCTATCTCCGCTTCGGCACGCGCTCGGCCGCCAAGCGCGGCGCGTTCCGCGTCAGCCTGCGCTGCGATCTCGACTGCGCGTACGTCCTCCGGCTCGAGAAGCTCCCGGGCCACGCCACGCGGAAGGTCACGCGCGGCCAGGCGGCCACCGGCCAGCTCGTGCGCATCGTCCTGCCGTCGCGGCGCCTCCCCGCGGGCACGTACCGCTACACGATCAGCCTCGTCCAGCCGGTCAACCCCGCGCCGCCGACGGTCCGCGCCGGCGCTCCGTTCACGCTTCCGTAGCCCTCAATAGCGGTGCTCGATGCGCCATACGCGGTAGAGCACGTACGCGCACGCTCCGAGCACCGCGAAGAACGCGAACGCGTCCGGCCCGGAAGGATGGAGCCCGATGAGCATCCCGATGTCCACGACGGCGAGCACGATCGCGGCATAGAAGACGCGTCGGTTCCAGTCGGACCAGGCCTCGAGATCACCCCGCCGCTCCCGCCACACGAGGAAGAGGAAGAACGCGATCGCGAGAAAGAACGCGATCTGGAGAAGGCCGCCGACGGTCGCGAGCACGGGCTCGAGCGAGAGCGCGACCACGATGATCGCCGCAATCGCGACGAAGGCGAGCCCGCGCACGAGCGGCGGAATGCGGTTCCAGAGCCGTCTCATGTCCCCGTCATGAACGCGCGCACGGCGAGCGCGCCGGCGAGGAACGTCGTCCCCGCGAACCAGAGCAGGCGCTTCGGCCCCACTGACGGCGCGTAGAACCACGGAGAGAGGACGACACCGAGCGCGAAAGCACCGTACGCATAGTGGAGCCGGTCCGGCGCCCGGTGGTCGCCGGAGACGAGGAGGAGCCCCAGTGCGGCCTGCGCGATCAGCAGCGTCTGGGCGAGCACGAGCGCATGCGCCACGATCGCACCGGCTCCGCTCCTCCTACGGTATGCGAGACCTCCAACGATCGCCGCCCCGAAGCAGACCACGATCACGGCGACGCCGAGTGCCGCGTGGACGGAGACCATCGCGCGCACCCTACCCAGGGCAGACGCGCGAGCCCGTGTCCTCCCCGCAGTGGGCTGCCCGTCACGCAGTACAGTGCGCGGCCACGGTTCAGCGCGCCAGGGAGGAGCGATGGTCGAGAAAGGCAAGCCGGCACCGACGTTCACGCTTCCGGATCAGGACGGCAAGAGCGTTTCGCTCGAGTCTTTTCGCGGGAAGCCGGTCGTCCTCTACTTCTATCCCAAGGACGACACGCCGGGCTGCACGACACAGGCATGCGGGATCCGCGACGCGTGGGGGGAGTTCGAGAAGCGCGGCGCGGTCGTCCTCGGCGTGAGCGCGGACAGCCCCGCGAAGCACACGAAGTTCCAGAAGAAGTACGGCCTCCCGTTCACGCTCCTGGCAGACGAGGACCACGCCGTCTCCAGCGCGTACGGCACCTGGGTCGAGAAGTCGATGACCGGCAAGAAGTACATGGGTATCGAGCGGTCGACGTTCGTGATCGGTACCGACGGGACCGTCTCCAAGGTGATGCGCCGCGTCAAACCCGACACGCACGCGGACGACGTCCTCGCGGCGCTCCCGCCTGAGGCTGGCAGCCTGCCCTTCGCGGAGATCGCGGCGGACCTGATGAGGAGGGACGCCTAGGGTTCGCGCGGGACCGCTGTCCACCACGGATCCAGGGCTAGCAGCGGGTCCTCAACCTCAATGTCGGGCATCGGATCAACCCAGTCCTCGGGCGCTTCGATCCGCGCCTCGATACCGGCGTGCTCGGCCAGCAGGTAGAGCAGGTTGCTGCCGCTGAGAAGTTCGAGCGGCTTGCCCTCCGCGAACTCGAACGACGACTTCCCATAGCCGCTCGTCGTGACGAGGATGCCCTTCGACGCGCCCTCGTTCTGCATCGTCCCGAAGAGGTCGCGGACTGCGCTCACTCCGACGGTGTTCTTGTACCGCTTCGCCTGGATGATGACCTTGCCGCCGAAGATCGGGCGAGGATCCCATGCGACGCAATCGACGCCGCCGTCGCGGGAAGCTTGCGTCTGCCGCGTGTCGAGGCCCATCTTCTCGAACAGGTTGCTGATCAGCGCCTCGAACTCCGTCGGGGTCAGCTCCATGAGGTTCGGCCGGTCGTCGAGTGCACCGAGAACGTCGCTCTCTTGGATGAAGCGCGGATCGACCATGTCGAACTCCACGATCGGGCGGACGGGCAACAGCTCGTGAGGGGCTCCGCGACACCCGGCTCTGAGGCCGCGAAGACAGCGCGAGCGGATCGACTTGCCTAAGGTTGAGGCCTCGAACGTCTCCCTCGACGTGCGAACGGTGACTAGGTGGGGCCGTGCCGGCTGCCCCGTTGCCGGATCGATCGTGTCCACGAAGCAGTTGAGCACGATCGTCTCCACGATGCCCTCGCGATCGGCGTGAAATAGCTCGTGAAGCGTCCGAGTGCCGTCTGCGCAACGACCTGCTCCGTAGAGCGCTTCGACTGGGCGGCCGGACGTGCCGTCTCCTCGATCGCGTCGCGCGACTTCACGTACCGGTACGCCTTCGCCGCGGAACGATCGCTACCGATGGCAGCTCGTACTCGACTACGAGCTGCCGTGACTCGGGCACGAACGCGACACGGTGCCTCTTGGGAAACCCTCGCGGATAGGGGCTGTGTCGAGAACGACTGAGAAGTACGAGGCGACGGTCTCGGGATCATCGTTCTCAAGTCGAAATCAACCGACGTCTCCCGTTCGAGGGCTTCCTCGAGCAGGTTCTCAAGCGCCGAAGTCGTCGTGGCCACCTCGGCGTTGAGTTCCTCGACCTTTGAAGTGTGCTTCGTCGACGGAGCCAGTTCTCGCGCGGTCGAGCGTGGCCCGCTTCCGCCGGTCGCTCTGAAGGACTAACGCTTGAATGTCGTCCGCCTCAAGTCCTTCGCTGTCCCACCAGAACCGGTCGAGGTACCACCACCACCGCTTTCCATCCCAGGTGGTCGCGAGAACCGGTGACGTTTCTTGGAGTGCCCGGTTCTGCTCGTAGCTGTCCTCGGTGAAGTCGACGTAGTGACGTTTGGAGTGGAGCCGGAAGAGGTTGACCCTCTCGCCCATCTGGAGGAGGTCTTGTTGCTGTTTGACCTGAGCCACGAGTTCGGCGCGAGCGTTGTGGCTGGCGATCTGTGCCGCGTCGAACACCCGAGCCTTGTGCGGTTCGAAGATTCTCGTGATGAAGTCTGGCCCGCTCTGCACCGGCCCACTCATCGCCTGTGCCAGCGACGCCTTCGCCAACGCGAGAGCCTGCTCTGCAAGGGCGACAGTGCTCAGCGTGCCGGTCTTGGGGTCGCGAACTATCGGGATCGTCTGGATGACGACGTTCTTGTCCCTCCGCGGAGCATCGAGCCGTAGCCTGATCCACTCCGCGACGGGCCGCAAGACAGGAGCCGGGCGGCGAGCCGAAGACCAGGACGCCCTGACGCTGGCGGCGAGCACCCGGCCCCGCTAAGAGCATGACGCGCCCGAGCCGACTCGCCTAGATGGCAGTTTCGGACGCGCTCGGTTCAGCGAAGTCGTCAGCTCGACCGATCTCGGCTTCGATGCTCGGCTCCGCATCAGAATCAGTGACAGCCTCGTCGGCTGTCGTCATGGGGGCGAGCTGGCCAAGCGTCTCGGCCTCTTTCGCCTTCCATAGATCCACGAGGTCGCTCAGTTCTGCGTGTGCTTGGTCGCCGTCATAGAACTCCAGCACTCCGGCTTCCGTAACGACTGCGAGCTGCACGGGCATCCCGACGCCGTAAGCAGATACGCGGCAAGTGCTTTCGATCGCCCTGTACGCGATTGCCTTCGCACCCTCAAGTGACTGCCGGGCGACCTCGTAATGCGCGACCCCGGCAAGGGCGACGTGAGCGAGCGCGTACCCACTACCCGTGGAGCCGATCGGATCGAGGAACTGCGAGGCGCCGCCAACGTCGATCTCGAAGATCCAAGGTCCTGCGTTCGACCACCCGCAGAAAATCCCGCCCCATGCCGAGGGCTGCGTGTCCGGAAGCCCGACCCACTCGTCCTTGACCTCTTTCTGGAGGGGGTTGACCGCGCCGAATGACCGACGCCATCTCAGCCGCCGACTTCGTGGCCGATAACTTCGACGCCTGTGCCTGGAGCGCCGCGTGGATCCGCCGTCCCGCCCCCTCCCCTCCCGTGCCGCCGTAGACAACGTGCTTGCCGAGGCAAAGGATCTTCTTCGAAGTGATCTTGACGGGGATGTTGCCGGGGATCTGCGCTGTTCCTTGGCTGTCCGTGGCGAGAACCACGCCTTCGCGCACTTCACCGCGACGACGACGGTCACGAACGAAAAGAGGCTGTTTACCGCGTACTCGGGGTGGGCCGAGTAAACATCCTGCAGAAGCGCAGTAAACGAGTGTCCGGTGATGCGAGCCTTCGTGTGGGCGACGCGATGCGCGGTCGCAGAATCAGCCTCCTGGAGCATGTGGCGAGCGTAGTCCAGACCGCCTTCGGTCAACCCGTAGCGCTTCCACGAATACCCCGGCACATCACGGGTCTGCACGTAGCCCTCAGACACGAGCCTGTCGAGGTCACGCCTCAGCTCGCGCGAGTATGGCCCCCACATGTGCGGCTCGAACTGATATCGCTCGCTGGCTGGCAAATGACCCTCCTCGGCGAGGAGGAACATGCCCTTCTGCACGCGGATCGGATCGAGCGTGGGGCTGTCGCCTTCGCCCTTGAACCCCATCAGCAGGATGAGCCAATCGGACTTCTTCACCGGAAACGCCTGCCGGTCACCGGACCAGTGTTCAAGTTCTTCCCCAGATTCGCCACCCCCATACAGGCACCTCCATAGTCTCGGCACTACGGATGCTACGCGCTCAGCGAGACGCCGCAACCAAACTTAGACCCTGTTGCCGGGGTGGACTAACCCCTGCCGCTCTTCCCCACCTACGTGCTCGCGCTCAGCGTAGTCGTGCCTCGCACCGGAGGATCATTGCCTCAGTGGAACGGAGGACGGTCTCGCGACCGGCGCCAGACAGAAGGTGCCCGGCAACCATTCTGGCCGCCGGTCTGTCCTCGGGTTCCATTCCGAAGGACAGAAGGAGGAGCCGGAGCGCGGCCCAGATTCTCATGGCTGCTCGGTCGTCCCGGGAAGCGGGAGCGGCGTGCTGAGGTCCTGGTGCTTCCAGGGCATCGCCGCGAGCAGCTGCCCGGTGCGGGGGTGACGGCCGGGGGACGAGTGCGGTTGCCTCGTCGAGTGCGTCGGGTTGATCGCCAAGTCTTGGACGGCGAGAGGGGCGGTCGCCGCTTCGAGCGCTTTGGAGATCTCCAACCGCCGCATCGATCACGTCGAGCACGTCGGCGCGCGTGCGGATCGCAGACTTCGAGAGTGGCACGCCGGTGTCGACGAGCTTGTCCTCGGGCACGCCGAGCGCCCGAAAGAATCGCCGAGGTGCGTGTCCATGTCCTCGCGCACAGTGGACGCCCGCGCGGTCGATCGCGTAGAGACCGTGGCCGTCAATGTTGTAGACCTCGATCCGCGGGGTGTGTCGGACGCCTTCGCGGCGGGGCCCGCGAGCAGTCGACGTTCGAGCGGTCGGCGGGTCGGGGTTCATAGCCCCAGGTGCGTGAGCCGGTTGATCAGGCGCGAGCCGTCGGTGCCCGTCAGGATCGCTAGCGCGGCCTCCGCGTCAGTGGCGGCACCGGTCAGAGCTTGATCCTGTACGCGTCCGTCGAGCCCTCGCCGTCGGGTCGGCGGCGTCTCCCGAGAGCGCGGCCTTCGCGTTGGCGGCGTAGGTCTCCATCGCGTAGACCGCCGACGTTGTAATCCGAGAGAACGGTCACGGGCGGATTGAGATTCGCCGGGTCGAAGGAGGGAGGAGGCTCCGGCGTATCTCGATCGGCCCATCGTGGCCAGCCGTTCGAGAAGCGCCTGCCCGTGAGAGCTTGTGCAGGGAGGACAGCTCGTCCGTCCTCGGCGAGCCGCGGCGAAAAGGAGTCGTGCGTGTCCTCGGGCCGATCGGAAGTCGAGGGAACGAGCCCGGCGGACTGCGGCGTCCGCTCGGGCGCTCGCGTAGTTCAACGCGCCAGCGCCTCGACGTATCCCGGAAGTCGCGACGTGATTGCGTCCGTGAGCTCCGGCCCATACTCCTCGACGGTTCGGCGGAGACTTCGGCCTCGGCCAGCTGCGTGCGGGCGCGAAGGCCCCGGCCTCCGTCGGCGATCTCGGCCTTCAGCTGACGCTCGCGGGCCGCCGAGTTTTCGGCCGCTCGCGTTCGCGCTGGACCTCGTGAAGCTCGGCCTGGAGATCCTTGGTGGTCAGCACCGGGCTCACGCGTCGCGCCTCGCAGCTTCAGAGCGAAACGTGTCCGGACACGAAGCTCTGGCAGGCGGATCGGCTCGTGGGCTCCGCAGGGCTCGTGCTCTTCTCCGGCCGACGATCGAGGCCTCGGGCCCGGCCTGCCCGAAAGTGCGTCGTCGCGGCGGAGCCCTTGGCGGTGCTTTTCTCACGGCGCGGCGGCCGGTCGGAGCGCCTTCGAGATCGCGCCCGGAAGGCGGTCCGGAGCCGCGGGCCGGAGCGCGCACGCGGATCAGCTCGGCAACGCGCTGCTCTAGGGATTGGATCGCCGCAAGGCGTCCCGCATGACTTGCTCGTTGCTCATCTCTCAAGTAGTACTGCGGCTGTCATTTCCGCATTACAATGTGAGTATGGAGAAGCGCCGGTACCGGGCGAAGCGGAAGCTCAGCTACACGACCCGCGAGAAGATGAGCGAGTCGGCCAAGGCGCGTTGGGCTCGCGAGAAGGAGCTAGCCAACCAGCTTCGGAATATCGCCGGACGTCACGGTGAAGAAGCTCGCGCGAGTTCTGCCGACCAACAATCGTCGCGCACACGGCGCGCACTGCCATCCCATCGGCGAGAGGTATGTGTAAGTCGGTACAGCCCAGACCAAGGGCGGCGAAGATCGGTTGCTCAGCGGATCCCAATCAGCGTGCGAGCCGGTTCGGAGAGGACGTGTATCTCTTGCACTTCGAGCCGGGCGGCTACGACGTCGAGAGGAAGCGCCAGGTGACGAGAACCGGATCGAGCGCCGCTCAAAGGCACGCGGGAAGCCAGCCGGGCATCTTGACACGGACGTAGCAGCGCCATCTTCGAGATCGCGAAACGAGACTTTCTGTGACCCAGCTCGACGAGTCCCCGCGGAAGCGATCCTTCCAGCCTCTTCCGGACGTTTCGCCGTCCTCGCGATCGAGGACAGAGAGCTCCAGCGCCTCACCGCGGAGGAATTCGATCGCACTCGGGCCGGACGTCGGCCGGGTCGCGGCGACGAGATCACGGCCGCGGAGCCGCGCGCCACTTGGCCGAAGATTCAGAGAACTAGCCGCACGAGCCGGGAAGGCGCCCATCGGCTAACAGCTCGGCGGCGAGCAAGCGCTCCCGGTTCAGCTCCGCGAGCGTCAGGGTCGGCCACAACCCCTTCCCGACCAGCTCGCCGCCGAATCACCTCGACCGCCCGGGTTCCGGGTCAACCGGGCGGTCGACCTCTTTTGAGGGTCTGCTCGAACATCGCCGACGTCGGCGATCTCCAACTCACCGACATCGGTGAGTTGTATGACCTCACGTTCACCGACGTCGGTGAACGTCAGCGATTGTACGCGACTTCGCGTTCGTCGACATACGAACGAGACCGTCTAGGCTAGTGTCCTTGATCTCCAACTCGTCGACGTCGGCGAGTTTATGCCACGGTAAAAACAGTCTGCAAAAGGATCCCCG
>CAWKEV010000023.1:0-130834 GCA_963848725.1 uncultured Actinomycetes bacterium
CGCCGGACCGAGCGCGTCCACCTCGCCGCTCAGCTCCATGCCCAGGATCCGTTGCTTCGGCTGCCGGATCCCCGTGAAATAGCGCACGAAGAACGGCGTCGCGCTCCGCCAGCCGCAGTCCGTGCGGTTGACCGTCGTCGCGTGCACGCGGACGAGGATATCGTCGTCGGCAGGAGTGGGCCGGTCGACCTCCTCGATCCGCAGGACATCGGGTGGCCCGTACGTGTCGTGGACGACAGCTCTCATGTGACTCACGCCCTCTCGTCGGATCGCTGCAGGCGGTGGATGGGGCCGCCGTAGGTCCATGCGCCGCCGGCGCGGTAGAGCTGGGCGGGTCTTCCTCCACCGGGACCAGGGGTCGCACGCCGGCCGGTCGGGATGACCCAGCCTTCGTCGGCCACGATGCTCCGGCGGAAGTTCGCCGCGTCGAGGCGCACGCCCCAGACCGCCTCGTAGACGGCACGCAGATCCCCCAGGGTGAAGGTGTCTCCGACGAACGCCGTGGCAATGCCGGACACGTCGAGCTCGACACGGACTCGCTCGACGGCGTCACGCACGATCAGACGATGGTCGAAGGCGAGCTCGACGGTCCCCTCGAGGATGTCCGCCACCGGGAGCAGCGCCGCCCCCGCGGCGTCGGTGCCCGCCACGAGCGCCCCGACGTCGCGGAGCACCGCCAGGTAGGCGACCGTGACGACGTTCATGCGCGGGTCGCGCTCGGGATCGCCGTAGGCGCCGAACTGGGCAAGGAGGCTCGCGGCGTCGACGCCGGTCTCCTCGCGAAGCTCTCGCTTGGCTGCCTCGTCGAGCGTCTCGGTCGGGCGCTTGAAGCCGCCCGGAATCGCCCACATGCCTTCGAACGGCGCCTCTCCGCGGCGCACAGCAGGACGTGGAGGCGCGCCGCCGGACATCGTCAGGATCACGATGTCGACGGTGACCGCGAACGACGGGAAGGCCGACGGGTCGTACCCGGGAGGCGGGTCGCCTGTCGTAGCGGTCGTCATGGGAGCGCTGTCCGCACGGCCCGCCTAGTCGTCTCCACGCGTGCCCGACTCGCGACGGGACCCGCGTTCCGGTGGGACGGGGGCGAGAGCGGCGGAGGCGGTCGCCGCGATCGAGGTGTCGGAGATAGTCGAGCGGAAGGGCGGCGGGGAGCATGGGTGTCTCCTTTCGAGCCGGCACATGTTTTGGTCTGGACGACTCTTACCCTAGCGGGTAGTTATGGTCTTGTCAACCAAAACATGGGTCCTGCTCTACGCGCCCGGAAGCGCGCGCCGAAGCGTCTCGAGCGAGTGGAGGCTGACCCAGCCGCAGCGCCGGCACGTGAGGACGGCGCACTTCAGGCCGAGCCACGGAGGTCCGGGCCTCTCGGGCCGCTCGACGAACTCTCCCGCGTCGTCGATCGCCACGAGCTTGACGTCCCGCTCGCTGCCCTCGTCTCCGATCCCGCCCCACGAGTTGTGGCCGCAGACGGGGCACGTCCCCTCGACGCCCAACGCGTTCAGGGACGCGAGCACATCGCTCTGTCGCATCGTTCGCTCCTCGTTCGGGAGCGTGCAGGATGCCACCCGCGGGACCGGTCGGAGCGCGCCGACCCGTACCTTTTCCGCCAGGGTCGGGACCGGCTCGACCGACGGGATGCGAGGAGCGTGATGGACCGCGACGAGCTGCTGGCTCTCCAAGAGCCGCTGAAGGCCCGCTATCGGGAGGATCCGGGCGCCGCCCTCGTGACGCTCCGGGCCACCGGGACCTGGGCGGCGGGATCTCCTGCTCGGTCGCGACGGGGCGGGCGCTCGCCGAGGCGGGGCTCCACCCCGCGTCGGGCGGAGACGGCGCGAGCCTCTGCTCGGGCGACATGCTCCTCGAGGCGCTCGCGGCGTGTGCGGGCGTGACGATGCGCGCAGTCGCGACGTCGCTCGCGATCGATCTCGCCGGCGGGACGGTGCGCGCCGAGGGCGAGATCGACTTCCGCGGCACCCTTGCGGTGAGCAAGGACGCGCCCGTCGGCTTCCGCTCGATCCGGGTGACATTCGAGCTCGAGACGGACGCGAGCGATCAGGACCTCGACACGCTGCTGCGCCTGACCGAGCGCTACTGCGTCGTCTACCGAACCATCGCCGTCCCCCCGACCCTGGCGATGGACTGGACGCGCGCGGACGGAGCATCGAAGTCGACTTCGGCTTGACAAGTTAGCACGATCGTTCGTATACTTTCGCGCTCTCGAGGCACGACCGATCGTTCTGACTACCGAAGGAGCAGACCATGAGCACGACGCTTGATCCCGCGCTCACCGCGGGGCTGAAGGAGCGGATCGGCGGAGCGGTCCTCACCCCGGAAGACGCCGGCTACGACGACGCACGCACCGTCCACAACGGGCTCGTCGACCGCAGGCCCGCGCTCATCGTGCGCAGCCGGACGCCGGAGGACGTCGTCGGCGCGCTCGAGCTCGCGCGAGGCTCCGGGCTCGAGGTCTCGGTCCGCGGCGGCGGCCACAACGTCGCCGGGCGGGCCGTGGCGGACGGAGGGGTGATGATCGACCTGTCCGAGATGAAGACGATCGAGATCGATCCAGAGCGAGCGACTGCCACCGCAGGCGGCGGTGTGCGCTGGGGAGAGCTGAACGACGCCGCGGCCGTACACGGGTTGGCCGTCACCGGTGGCGCCGTCTCCACGACGGGGATCGCCGGGTACACCCTCGGCGGCGGCCTCGGCTGGCTCATGGCGAAGCACGGCCTGGCCGCCGACAACCTGCTCTCGGTCGAGCTCGTCACCGCCGACGGCGAGGTGATCGGTGTCGACGCCGAGTCGCACCCGGATCTCTACTGGGCGCTCCGCGGAGGCGGCGGGAACTTCGGCGTGGCCACGTCGTTCACGTACCGACTGCATCCGGTCGAGACGATCGTGGGCGGCCTGATCGCTCATCCGATCGACGCGGCCCCCGAGCTCCTTCGCTTCTACCGCGACGCCGTGCGCGACAGCCCGGACGACCTCACGGTCTTCGCCGGGCTCGTACACGCGCCCGACGGATCCGGAGCGAAGCTCGCCGGCCTGATCGTGTTCCACGCGGGATCGCCGGAGGACGCCGAGCGCGACCTCGAGCCGTTCAAGACGTGGGGATCACCGCTCGTCGTCGAGGTCGGTGCCATGCCGTACCCGGTCATGAACACGATCCTCGACGCCGGGTACCCGGACGGCGCGCTCAACTACTGGCTGTCGAGCTTCACGTCGGAGCTCTCCGACGGGCTGATCGACACGATGGTCGAGCGCTTCGCCTCCGTCCCGTCGTCGATGTCGGGGATCATCGTCGAGCACTTCCACGGCGCGGTGACGCGGATCGGTGCGACCGAGACCGCGGTGCCGCACCGCGACGAGAGCTGGAACGTCCTGCTCCCGTCGGTCTGGACGGACCCCGCGCGTACCGACGAGAACATCGCGTGGACCCGCGAGACCTTCGCGGCCCTGCGGCCCCATTTGGGGACGGGCCGCTGGCTCAACTACCTGGGCGACGACCAGGCCGACGACGCCATCCGGGCGGCGTACGGCCCCAACTTCGATCGGCTGAGAGAAGTGAAGCGCCGGTACGACCCGGACAACGTCTTCCACCTGAACCACAACATCGTCCCGTAGCGTCCGGCAGGCAGCGGCACACCCGGGCCGTTCCGGCGGCCCGAGGTCCGCTGCCGTCGATCCCGCCGCGAGCCGGCGCAGCGTCCGGCCGACGAGGGACGTGCCGGCCGACGGAGCGCCACACTCCGCGCTCGGGTCCGCACGCACCTCCGTTTAGGGAGCCGCTTTTCGGGCGATGACCTCGTATCGCAGTTCCTTACGAGGTCTTCACGCGGTTCTCACATCGCCATCAGAGACAGCGGCAACCCTGTGGTATGGCGGGCGGAGGGAACGGACGAGGTCGTGTCGTCGGCGTCGCCGTCGTCCTGACGACGTGCGCGCTCGCCTTCGTCTGGGCGCTCGCCGGGCCGGGGACGGGGACCGCCCTCGCGAGCGGATCGTCGTGCGCCCAGAAGGTGCTGCGCGACTGGACGGACAACGGACGGATCGACGGTCTCTATCCGAGCAAGTGCTACCTGGACGCCATCGCGAGTCTTCCAGAGGACGTCCGGACCTATTCGAGCGCCGTCGACGACATCTCGCGCGCCATGCAGGCATCGCAGCAAGCCGGGCCGACCAAGGCGGGGACCGGCACCCACCCGACCGTCGGCCGGAGCGCCGACGCCCGCCGGATCTCGACCGAGGAGGCGAGCCGGATCGCAGCGCAGTCGCCGTCGACCGAACGGGGTCTCCCCTCGGCGCTCCTCGCCGTGATCGTCATCGCAGCGGCCATGGCGGTCTCCGGGATCGTGGCCTACTTCGTCCGTCGATCGCGTGACCTCTCGTGAGGTGGCGCGCATGGATCGCGGCGCTCGTCGCCCTCGGCGCGATGAGCGCGTTTCCGGGAGCCTCGAGTGCTCAGGCTGCAAGCTCCGTGAAGTTCGGCATCGAGGACGACGCCTGGCTCCTGCACGGGCCGGGAACGCTCTCCTCGCGGATCGCCGAGCTGGAGCGCCTGCACGTCGACATCGTCCGCTTCACTTTGCACTGGGACCGGATCGCCCTCCGCCGCCCGACCGACGCTCGCGATCCGAGTGATCGTGCCTATCGCTGGCGCTCCTCCGACAACGTCCTGAACCCCCTCCGCAAGGCAGGGATCTCCGTGGTGGTGACCCTGGTCGGCACCCCGAGCTGGGCGAACGGCGGAGCGCCGCCGAACTGGGCGCCGAACTCCGCATCCACGTTCGCCAACTTCGCCACCGCTGCCGCGACTCGCTACCCGTGGATCCAGGACTGGACGATCTGGAACGAGCCGAACCTCCCTGCCTGGCTCCGCCCGACCACGGCCGGCGTCTACGTCAGCCGACTGCTCAACCCCGCCTATGCGGCGATTCATGCCCAGATCCCCGATGCTCTCGTCGGCGGCGGGATGACGTCGCCTCGGGGCGGCGCGGGCGGCGTGTCTCCCGTCGCGTGGATCCGGGCGATGGGCAAGGCCCGGGCGCACCTCGATGCGTACGCGCACCACCCATACCCGAGCCGACCGCAGATCGAGTCGCCCTGGGGGCCTGCGTGCAAGCACTGCTCGACGATCACGATGGCGGAGCTCGGACGCCTGCTCAACGAGGTCCAGCGCGCGTTCGGCCCGAAGCGCATCTGGCTGACCGAGTACGGCTACCAGACGAATCCGCCGGATATGCTCCTCGGCGTCTCGCCGACGACCCAGGCCGAGTACGTCTCGAGCGCGGCCAGGCGCGTGTACCTCGCGCCGAGGGTCGACATGCTCATCTACTACCTCGTGCAGGACGACGCGGAGCCCTCCGGCTGGCAGAGCGGGCTCGTCACCGCCGAGGGGCTGCCGAAGCCGGCGTTCACGGCGTTCCGCCTGCCGTTCACCGAGGTGACGAGGAGCGGTGATCGCGTGCGTCTCTGGGGTCAGGTGCGCGCGGGTACGGGCGAGCGCCCCTACCGTCTGCGAGCCCTGGTCGGCGGCCGCTGGACCTGGCTCGGCGCCACGCGTTCGACCGACGTGCACGGGTTCTTCGCGGTGACGGTACGGGCTCCCCACGGATCCGTCGTGCAACTCTGGTCGCCGCGAGATCGCTCGTACAGCCTCGAGCTGCGCGTCTGACTCCGCCGTCGCCTGCCGATCCGAGCGGACGACGGCGAATCCGCGGCGACGGCACCGGCGTATAAGACGAGGACGCGCGATGGCGGCCACCTCGTCGACACGGAAGCGGCTCATGCGCGCGGGCGCGGTGATCGTCCTCGCGCTCGTCGTCGCAGCCGTCGCCGCCTTTGCAACGTGGCCGGGGAACGCGTCGCCGCGACACGCCGACCGGACGTCCGTGTCGACGTGCGACTACGCGAGTAGCGACTGGATGCAGCAGCCGGGCTGCGAGCGTCCTCCTTCCAGGTAGCACCGCCGCCGCGCTCGATCCCGTCCGCGTAGATTGCCGCCGTGGGCTTCGACGTCGCCGCGGACGCGTACGACCGCTTCATGGGCCGGTACTCGAGCAAGCTTGCGTCGACGTTCGTCGATTTCGCCGGGGTGAAGGACGGGCGGGTGCTGGACGTCGGGTGCGGGCCTGGCGCGCTCACGGGGGAGCTCGCGAAGCGCCTTGGTCCGGGCAGGGTCTCCGCCGTCGATCCGTCGGAGACGTTCGTCGAAGCCGTCCGCGCGCGGTATCCCGAGGTGGGGGTCGAGCGGGCAACGGCGGAGGAGCTCCCTTTCCCCGACGACGGCTTCGACGCGGCGCTCGCACAGCTCGTCGTCCACTTCATGGCCGATCCGGTCGCGGGGCTCGGCGAGATGCGCAGAGTGACCACGTCCGGCGGAGTCGTCGCGGCGTGCGTCTGGGACCACTCGAGCGACCGCGGCCCGCTCAGCGTCTATTGGCGAGCGGCGCGGGATCTGGATCCCGACGTCACGGGCGAGTCGTACCTCGCGGGGACCGGCGAGGGCGAGCTCGCCGAGCTGCTCGAGGACGCGGGGCTGCAGCAGGTCGAGGAGGTCGCACTGTCCGTCGCCGTCGAGCATCCGACGTTCGACGAGTGGTGGGAGCCCTACACGCTCGGCGTCGGGCCGGCCGGGGCGTACGTGGCCGGGCTCGATCCTGCTCGCAGGGAGCGACTCCGCGCCCTCTGCGAGGAGCGGCTGCCGGAGCCTCCCTTCGTCGTCACGGCGCAAGCCTGGGCGGCGCGCGGCCGACCGTAGCGAGCGCCGGCTCGGGGCTCGCCGCCGGCGTCGACCCACGAGATCCGGACGGATCCCAGTCGGACGGCCGGTCCTCGCCCGGGCGAGCTCGGGATCTCGGCGCTCCGGTCGAGCACGAATCGGGCCGCGCCCCTCGGGCTCGAGAGTCCTCGTTGCAGGGATCGCGCTCACGACCGTGACGCTCGATAGATCGTCCATGCTCTGGCCAGTTGCGGCACTGGCGGTCCTCATGTGCAGCTTCGCGATCGTCTACGGCTCCGTCGTGCAGTCCCGGATGAAGGCCGGCCTCGAGGCGGCCGCCGACCCGCTGCGCGACACGGCGCCCGACGCGACGCACTGACCGAGGATCCACCGCCTCTTCACCACTCGTGCACCCACGGGGCCGGCCTCGTGCTGCATCGTCCCGAGCGCGCTCCCCGGACGGCAGACCCGAAGGCGGACGCGTTCCGGCCGCCTCCGCCTTCGGGCTCGCCGTGCCAAGGTCGCACGGGCGCACGGTGCGTGGTATCTGTCGCGTGTGGCCGGACGCGAGCCGAAGGGATCCTCCGTCGTCGTCGACGAGCGGGAGCTCAACGTGCTCTTCCCGCTCTTCGTCTGCGGCGGACTCTCGAACGCGCTCCTCCAGCGCGAGATTCGTGAGAGCGGACTCACGCCGTCCGAGTTCGGAGTGCTCTCGGCGATCGGCGTATGGGGCCCGCTCACGCCGAGCGAGCTCGCGGCGCGGGCGGGACTGCCGCCGACGACCCTCTCGGAGTACGTCAACCGCTTCTCGAAGCGCCGGCTCGTGAAGCGGGTGCGCCATCCCGAAGATGGGCGCTCGTACCATCTCGAGCTCACCACCGAGGGCCGGAAACGCCATCGGCAGGCGGGCGCCGGACTGCACAGGAGCCTCGCCGCCATCGCAGAGAACCTCGACACCGAGCCGGGGGCCGTTCGCGGGTCGCTGCTCGCGCTCGAGCGTGCCTTGCGCGCCTCACTTAGTACGAACTCGTAGTAGTATTTCCCTACGACTTCGTAGTTCTTCGAGGAGGCGCTGATGCGGAAGGCCGTGGGATTCGCCGTCGCGATGCTCGTCTTCGGTCTCGTCGCCACCCTGGCAGCGGCGACGCCGAGCGTCGTCGCGACCGTGAAGACAGCGGGATTCGGGCCGTGTGCAGGAGTCGGAGCGCGCGGAAAGGAGTGGGTGACGGACTACGGCTCGGCCAAGATCGAGTCGATCGACCCGGCGACGAACCGCTTGAGCGGCAGGCCGATCGCGATCGGCGTTCACCCGTGCGGGGTCGTGTACGGCGCGAGCTCGCTGTGGGTCAACGGCTTCGGGACGAACAGCGTCGAGCGCGTGAATCCGCGCACGCGAAAGCTCGTCAAGCGCATCCACGTCGGCAACGCGCCCTACGACGTCGCCGTCGGCTACGGCTCGGTGTGGACGACGAACAACTTCGACGGGACGGTCTCCAGGATCAACCCGAGGACGAATCGCGTGACCAAGGTGATCAGGACCGGCGGTTCGCCCGCTGGTCTCAGCATCACCGCAGGCTCCGTCTGGGTCGGCTCGAACAGCGACTCGGCCGTGCGGCGGATCGACCCGGCGACGAACAGGGTGACCACCTTCGACATCGGCCACGCGAACCCGGCGTGGTTCAGCGCCAACGCGACGGAGTTGTGGGTCGCCTCGAACGTGGACAACGTCGTCCTCCATCTCGACCCGAGGACGGGAGCGGTGCTCGCGACCGTCCGCACCGGGACGACGCCGCTGGACGGGGCGATCGCAGCCGACGGCTCGGTCTGGGTCCCGAACATGGGCGACGCGACGGTCTCGCGGATCGATCCTGCCCGCGGCGTCGTGACCGACACGATCACGGTCGGCGCGAAGCCGTTCGTGCTCAACGCGGCGTTCGGGAGCGTCTGGGCGCCGAGCTACGGCGGCCGCGACGTGCGCCGGATCTCGGGGTAGCAGAGGTCCCTCCCCCGAACGGACGGAAGGCCCTGAGCTCGAGGGCCTTCCGTCCCTCGACGAACCCGGTGTGTCGTGTCAGGCGGTCGCGCCCGCGGTGATGCCGATTCCGAGCGTCGTGCTGATGAGGACCTCGCCGAACATCGTCTCCTTGAGATCGAGGTCGTCGGCTGCGTTCTCGGCCACCCACGACGTGGCCGCGGTCGCCGCCGCCTCCGCCTGCTCCGGCGTGTCCCAGCCGGTGAACGAGATGATCTCGCCCTTGCTCTGAATGACGGTGTAGGCCTTGAACCCGGGCTGCGAGCGGAGGATCGGCAGAAGGCCCTCCTCGGCGCGCGTCGCCAGCTCGTGCGCGTCGCCGGTGAAGTCGTACCGGGCTATGCGAGCGTGCATCACATGTCTCCTGTCCGGCCCCCCCTCGCCTCGTGGCCTATCCACGAAGATCCGGCAGCCTGGCCGGGGAGCCTCGCACATCCCGCGCGGGCCGGCGCGAAGCGCGCAACGAGTCTCTAGGCTGGCCGGCCATGATCGCGGTCGTCGGTGGACTCGGTGCAGCCTTCGCGTGGGCGACAGCGACGATGACCGCGACCCGCGCCGCGAGGCTCATCCCGCCGACCTCCGTCCTCGCCTGGGTGATGCTGACGGGGCTCGTCGTGACGCTGCCGTGGGCCGTCGCCCAGGGGAACCCGCACATCGGTTCCGGCTCCGCGCTCTGGCTGCTCGTGTCCGGCGTCGGGAACTGCGGCGGGCTCCTCCTCGTCTACTCGGCCCTCCGGATCGGGAAGGTCGGCGTGATCGCGCCGGTCG
Organism: uncultured Actinomycetes bacterium; assembly: GCA_963848725.1. GTDB lineage: Bacteria > Actinomycetota > Thermoleophilia > Gaiellales > Gaiellaceae > GMQP-bins7. Next base: position 9,525 of record CAWKEV010000023.1, read on the forward strand.
TCTCGACCGAGGGCGCGATTGCCGCGATCATCGCGATCGCGGCCGGAGAGACCCTCGCGGCGGGGACCTGGTCGCCCTGGCCGTCGTCGCGACGGGGACGCTCCTCGCGGGCGCCACCGGCGATTCGACGGCGGTGGGGTCGACGGACGGTCGCAGAGCCGTCCTCCTCGCCTGTGCGGCGGCTCTCTCGTTCGGCGCGAGTCTGTACGCGACCGCGCAGGTCGGGAACGAGCTTCCGCTCGTGTGGGCCGTCCTCCCACCGCGTGTCCTCGGCGTGCTCGTAATCGCGATCCCGCTCGCGATCTCGGGTCGCATGACCCTCACCCGGAAGGCGGCGCCGTTCGTCGTCGGCTCGGGTCTCGCCGAGATCGTGGGCGTGTCGTCCTACGCGCTCGGCGCACGACACGGAATCGCCGTCAGCGCCGTGCTCGCCTCCCAGTTCGGAGCGGTGGCAGCGATCGCCGCGTACGTCCTCTTCCACGAGCGGCTCGGGCGACTGCAGGCCGCCGGGGTCGTCGCAATCGCCGCGGGCGTCGCGGCGCTGACCGCGCTCCAGGCCTAGGCCAGCTAGCCTCGCAACGAGCCCGTTCCAGACGAGAACTGCTCCGGTGCGAGGCTCGTCTGAAGCATCGAAATTCGAGGTCATGCAGCCACCACCCCGTGGTCGAGCGCCTGCGATGCCGGATCGCGAGCACTCGTCCTCTGTGGTCGCTTCACGATCTGCTTCACGACCCGCGCCGCGTCGCGACCCGCTCCGAGGACGAGCATCGAGCCGAACGAGTGCAGGAACGGCAGACCGACGACGTACAGACCGGGCCAGCCGTCGACTGCGCCGCGTTCCTGAACCGGATACCCGTCGGCCCCGAGGATGGGGATTCGGATCCAGTCGTAGTCTCTGCCGAAGCCAGTGCACCAGACGACGTTCGCAACAGCGAGCACGCGGCCGTCGTCGAGGACCGGCTGACCGTTCTCGACGCCGATCGTCCGCGCGAGCACGCGCTCCACCCCCGCCGCCTCCAGATCGCCGGAGCGATACCGGAGGAGCGGTCCGCCGTGCGATCGCACCTCGGTTCGCAACTTCCGGCCCATAGGTGTCGAGACCGTCAACACCCGCGTGGCGATCAGCTTCATCAGCGGAAGGAGGACGCGCGCGGCGCGGCCTTCGATCGCGAACGGAAGGTCGCCGTTGCTACGGCCCGAGAGGATCGTCGGATGGGTGGCTGAGACCTCGAAGGCGATGTCGGATCCCGAATGCGACGCACCGACGACGAGCACCGGGCCATCCTCCAACTGGTCAGGGCTTCGGTAGGCGGCCGAGTGGAGCTGCCTGATGCATGGGTCGAGCCCGGCTGCGAACTCTGGGACGACCGGAGTCTGAAAGACGCCGGTGGCGATGACGACGTTGTCAGCCTCGAAACGGCGATCGCCTGCCGTCACGACATAAGCCTCGCCTTCCCGCGTGAGCCCTTGCGCCGCCACGCCGAATCGGATCGTGAGCGCGAACCGGCGCGCGTACTCCTCGAGGTAGTCGCCGAACTCATCGGTCGTCGGAAACGAGTGCCGCGCACCGGGGAACCGCATACCCGGTAGCGCATCGGCTCCGGCCGGCGTGTACAGCCGCAACGTCGGCCAGCGTCTCCGCCACGGATCGCCGATCCGTTCGTTGGCCTCGAGGATCAGGCACTCACGGCCCCGTTTCGTCAGGTGATAGGCAACCGAGAGTCCAGCCTGCCCGCCGCCCACGATGACGGTCTCGAATCGTTCCGTCGTCATGCCGCTCTCCCTTCGCGTCGTTGTGCCGACGCTAGGTCGGGCGAGGGCGACCCGCATCGCGCGGATCCGCCAATCGTCGCGAGGGCCAGCTGGTTATTTCTGACCAGGTGTCAGACGAGGTCGTGCTCGAACGCGAATGCGCCCGCGGCTGTCCGCGAGGAGACGTCGAGCTTGGCGAAGATGTTCTGCACGTGCCGGGCGACCGTGTGCTCACTGATCACGAGCGCCGCGGCGATCTCACGGTTGCTCTTCCCTCGTGCCACGAGGCGCAAGACCTCGAGCTCGCGCTGCGAGAGCCCGTAAGTTGCGCGGGCCGACGTGATCAGGGAATCGACGCGGGCGAGGTCATGAGCCGCGCCGAGCTTCTCGAACGTACTCCGCGCAGCACCGAGCTCGAGCGCCGCCGCGTCGTCGTCCCCGAGCGCTCGGCAGGCGCAGCCGACGAGCTCGCGTGCACGCGCGACCTCGTAGGGCACTTCGAGCTTCTCCCACGCGGCGAGCGCAGCACGCAGGGCGACGAGCGCCGCCTGGACGTCACCTTCTGCCAGCTCGAGCGCGCCCTTCACCGACGCGACGATCGCCGAGAGCAGCGGGCTCTCGAAGCCGCCCGCGAGATCCTCGAGCTCCGCGTAGCTGCTCCGCGCCTCAGCCGTCTCGCCGATCGCCAGCATGATCTCGACGCACGCAGGTAGCAGCCCGACTCGCTTGATCGGCTCGGAGGTCTCGGCTCGCGGCGCGGCGGATCGACGCCGCTGCTGCGTCGCCTCGTCCCTGCGCGAGGCGCAGCTGGGCGAGCCCGGGCTGCGGCTCCCAGCCGAGCCCGCTCGCTCCCTGGTACGCCTCTTCGGCTTCGTCGAACCGACCGAGCAACCGGAGGAGCTCGGCTTCGCGGTAGCGGGCGAGCCCGGCCGTCTGGTTGCCCGTTTCGCCGAAACGCATGCCTGCGCGGCGAGCTTCTGCGAGCGCGTGCGACCAAGAACCGCCGAGCTGCATGATCTCGGCGCGGTGCACGAGGCAGCGGCCTGTGAACGCGACGAGATCCGGCTGGTCGTCGCACCAGCTCGAGAGGACCGCTGTCCACTCCCGTGCACGGCGCACCTCGAAGACATCCTGGCAGGCGAGGATGACGCCGCAGTAGACGAGGCCCGTGACGATCGGCGAAATGTTCTCGGCGGTGACTGCCACCATCGCCTCGTCGAGTAGAGCCAACCCCTCCGGCACTCGACCGGCCTTGACCAACATGTGGCCCTGGGCGTGGAGAGCAAGGGCGAAGAGGTCGCGGTCGTCGAAGCGCTCGCCGATGGCTACGGCTTCGCCCGCGACCGAGGCCGCGGTGACGAAGTCCCCCTCGGCCTCGTGCCGGAACACGACGGGCAGCAACAGGTAGCCCCGCTCCGCCAGCTCTTCCGGCCTGCGATCCAACATCCGCTGCGCCCGACCTAACCAGCCGCTGGCCGGGCCTACCTCTCCACTCAGGGCGAGATGCAACCCGATCCAAAGGGCTGCACGGGCCGCGCGGACGTCATCACCGGCCTCGGCGTATCGGCGGTGAGCACGTTCGAGCGCGCGCGTCCACTCGTCGTCGCGACCGAGCATGTAGGCCGCGACCGCGAGGAGCTCGAGGTCCGTCGCGCTCAGCCCCGACGCTTCGTCCACGCGAACGAGCGATCCGTGGGCCTCGGACCAGGCACGCCCAGCGTAGGCGCCACGACCGTGCTCGAGCTCGTCTCGCGTCGATGCGCTCAGTACTCCCGGAACCCTAAACCCACTGGGTTGCTGCGCGCCCCAGCCGGATCCGCGGAGGGTGGTCAAGCATCGGCGGCGAGCTCGACGAAGCGGCAGAGCGCGTTCGCGAGCCGCATGTGCTCGACCGTCCTGCAGTCGACGTCCAGCAGCTCCGGCGAGCAGCTGAGGTACGCGAGGCACTGCGCGCGGGAGACGGCCACGTTGAGCCGGTTGCGCGAGAGGAGGAAGTCGATCCCGCGCGGCGCGTCGGCTCCGCTCGACGAGGCCATGGAGAAGAAGACGATCGGCGCCTCCTGCCCCTGGAACTTGTCGACGGTGCCGACCGCCACTCCGTCCTGCAGGCGCTCGCCGAGGAGCTTCACCTGGGCGTTGAAAGGGGAGACGACCATGACGTCGGCCGGCGTGATCGGCCGGGTCACGCCCTTCGCGTCGGTCCACGTCCCACCGAGGAGACGATCGATCTCGGCGCGGATCGCGGTCGCCTCCTCCTCGGACGAGGTCGAGTTGCCGCTGTGCGGGACCGGGATCCAGCGGAGCCCCGTCCCGGACGAGCTTCCCTGGGCCTCGCAGCCGGGCGCGGATCGAAGCCTGTCCTCGTAGAAGGCGGACGAGACGAAGCGGCAGACGTCCGGGTGCATCCGGTACGAGCGCGCGAGGAAGAGCCCCATGTCCTCGGCCACCGTCGCGCGCTCGCGAAGCAGGTGCGAGAGCACGGACGCGCCAGCGCCCTCGGGATGGACGCCCTGCGTGACCTGCGCGAGCTGGACGGGATCGCCGAGGAGGACGAGCGTGCGCGCGCAGGTGCCGAGCGCGACCGCGTCGGCGAGCGACGTCTGCCCCGCCTCGTCCACGAACAGGTAGTCGAGCGTCCCGTCGAGCTCCGGACGGGTCAGGAGCCAGCTCGTGCCGGCGAAGAGGTCGTGATCAGCGTCCGCGAAGTCGCCCGCTTCCTCCGTGTTCTCGATCAGGCCGGCGCCGTCGTAGCGCGACTCGTCGTTCCCCGCGCTCGCCTTCTTCAGCCCGCGGACGGGAACTCCCGTCTCGAGCGCGTCCTCCTCGACCTCGGCGAGGAGCTTGTGGATCGCCTTGTGGCTCTGCGACGCGATCGCGACCCGCTTCCCCTGCGAGATCAGGTGCGTGATGAGCCGCGCGCCGGTCCACGTCTTCCCCGAGCCGGGCGGTCCCTGGACGAAGAGGTACGAGCCCTCGACGTCGTCGATCAGCCGCCCCATCTCCTCGAGCGTCTCGCACTGGACTCGCCGCCCTCCGAGGGGCGGCTCGCGCAGCAGGAGCTTCTCCAGGTGCGGATAGCGGCCGGTGCCCGCGCGAAGCGACTCGCCGACCCGCACGAGCGCCGCCTGCTGGTCCTTCGTCGTCCACGCACCGCCCGGGACGAGCCCGGTCGGAAGCGGGACGCTCGCGAGCTTCGGCCCCCGCTGGAGCCTGAGCGTCCCGGCGACGGAGTCCACCGAGACGAGGTGCCCCGCGCTCTGCATCGTCACCGGGTCGTAGACCTGGTCTCCGGGATCGAGCCGGTGCTGCTGGACGGGGAAGCGGAGATCGTGCACGAGCGACTTGGCGACGGGCTCGGGGGCGCCCCCGCCCGAGACGAGCGAGCCGATCGACTCCGAGTCCCCGACGAGCTGCTCGTCCGTCATCGCGCAGCGCTCGAAGAACCACCACCAGACGGGACGCGCCTCGCGACGGTGGTACTCGAGGAGCTCGCCCATGAGCGCGTCCGTCGCGTCACCCGTCGCCAGGAGCGAGCGCCTGAGCTCGGCCCGCGCTGCCGCGAAGGCGGTCGCCTCCTCGGCCGGCTCGTGCGGCTCGGGCTCCGCCCGCCACGGAATCTCGACGCCGTACTGCGACCGCGCCTCCTGCCGGCGCTCGAGCAGCCAACCGCGGAGCAGGAGGTTCGAGAGGCAGTCCTCCTCGTTGTAGCGCTCGATCGCCTCGAGGATCCCCGGGGCGCGCTCGTCGATCCAGCGCTCGTACTCGACGATCGCGTCTCCTCCGCCCTCGAGCTCGTCGCCCGCGTCCATGAAGAACTCCCGCACCTTCTTGATCGAGTAGCTCGGATACGAGATCCGGAGCGCCTGTCGCGTGACCCGGTACAGGTCGACGAAGGTCTCGCGACGCAGGAGATCGTCGAGCTCGTCCTCGAGGATCCCGTGCTCGGCCGTCAGGCGCTTGAGCGTCGAGACCTCGTAGGCCGCGTAGTGGAAGACGTGCATGTCCGGGTGCTCGGCGAGCCGCTCGCGGAAGAGCCCGATAACGCGCTCGAGCGCCCGCGCCTCCGCGTCGCGGTCGTGCGCCCAGATCGCCGTGAAACGCCGCTCGGTGTCCATGATCCCGTGGAGGTACTCGAGCCCGCGGCCGGGCTCGAAGAACGGGTCGCCCTCGATGTCGTAGAAGAGGTCGCCCGGCGAGGGCGGCGGTAACAGCTCGAGCCCGCGCTTCTCGAGCGGCGGGAGGAGCTCGTAGCGATGCACATGCGCCCGGCGGGCTCCGAGCTGGAGCGCGGCCTGCTGGCGGAGTGCTTCGAAGGTCTCGGGCGCCATGCGGGCGACGGCCGTGCCCGGCGCCGTGTCGCCGAGCGCCTCGAGCGTCCCGATCCCGGATAGCGCGAGCCGCTCGATCTGATCGCGGCGGATGCTCGCGACGCGGACGAGGTTGTCGTCGGCGTCCCAGCGCTGCGTTGCAGAGAGCGGCGAAGTCGCAGATCCCGCAGTGGTCGACGGGGTAGGGATACGGATCCGGGCCGTTCGCGACCGCGTCGACGAGCCGCGAGCGGGCTCGGCGGTAGAACGCGGCGAAGTCGGCCGGGCGGAAGTCCTCCTCGACCCCGGTGCCGAGAACGACCTTCATCCGCTCGGGGAGCACGCCCTGGATCCGCTCGAGCTCGTGCGAGTAGAACGTGAGCTGGAGGACGTGCGCCGGCTTGGCGCGCGAGCGCGCGAGCTTCGTGTCCCACGCCTCGTACGAGAACGGGCCGAGGCCCGAGGGCTGGTCGAGACGGACGAGGAAGTCGGCGATCCCGCGCCAGCCGTCCGAGGCGAGGACGCCCTGGTAGACGACCTCCGCTCCTGCCCGAAGCGCTTCCTCGGTGAGGCGCGCGGCTTCCTCGAAGTCGATGTCGTCGCCCTGGACGATCTCGACGATCTCGCGGCCGTCGGAGCGGAGACCCGCGAGGAACGCCGCCTCGTGCTCCCGACCCTTCCGCATGATGAGCTCGCCCTGCTCGTTCTCGCGGTGCGGCCGCTCGAGCGCCTCGTGCTGGACGAGGACGTCGAGCTGGGTCAGGTGCGGGCACGCGAGGTAGTTCGCGAGATCGGAGGGCGAGAGCCTGAGCGAGCCGTCGGCTGCGAGACGCATGTCGTCGGAGTATCAGCCCCGGGCGGGAGCGTGCTTACGCGGATCGCGGAGGTCGAAGGGCAGGCCGGTCACAACCCGAGCGCGGCGACCGCCCGCTCGAACTGGTCCTCCCGCACGTAGACGACATAGCCGAAGGCGTTGCGTGAGTCGGTCACGCCCGAGGACGCGTAGATGTCGACTCCTGCCTCGAAGAGCTGCTCGTGCACGCTCGCAAACGCCCCGAGCTCGTCGTCGCCCTGGACGAGGAACGCGTGATGTGGCCCTTCGAGGGGGACCTGCGCACCCTGCGCCTCGGCGACGAGCCTGCCCGCGTCCTCGGGGAAGAGCGCGAACTGCGCCATGCTCGGCCCGGACGGAACGGCGGTGAACGCGAGGAGGTTCACGCCTCGCGCTGCGAGCACGGACAGGACCCGGTACGCCGCACCGAGCTCGTCGCGGACGTTCACGTAGTAGTAGTCGACCGGTCGCACCGTGAAGGCCATCGCGATCCTCACCGCCCACCATAACCCCGCCGGCCGCGGGATACCCGGCAGCCTAAGCTGACGCGGGATGCTGGGCGAGGCGACACGCAAGCTCGCAAGCGGAGCCGAGATGCCCACACTCGGTCTCGGCGTTTGGCAGATGTCCGAGGGAGCCGAGACTGAGCAGGCCGTCGAGTGGGCGCTCGAGGCCGGTTACCGGCTGATCGACACGGCGTCGCTGTACCGGAACGAGAAGAGCGTCGGGGCAGCAGTCCGGCGGAGCAGGATCCCCCGCGAGGAGATCTTCGTGACCACGAAGCTCCTCCCGGTCCACCCGAGCGCGTCGAAGGAGCTCGCGAAGAGCCTCGAGCGGCTCGGGCTCGACTACGTCGACCTCTACCTCATCCATTGGCCGATCCCGTTTCGGAACACGCACGTCTGGCGCGAGCTCGAGGAGCTGGAGGACAAGGGGGTCGCCCGCGAGATCGGCGTCAGCAACTTCGGGACGGAGAAGCTCGAGAGCCTCCGTCGAGGCGAACGCCGGACCCCCGCCGTGAACCAGGTGCAGTTCAGCCCTTTCCAGTACCGGCGCGACCTGCTCGGGTACTGCGCGGGGCGCGGCATCGTGCTCGAGGCGTACAGCCCGCTCGCCCGCGGAAGCGGGGTCGGGGATCCGACGATCCGCGAGCTCGCCGAGCGTCTGGGCCGGACGCCCGCGCAGGTGATGCTCCGCTGGGCGATCCAGCACGGCGCGGTCGTCATCCCGAAGTCGAGCGACCGAGAGCGGATCCGCTCGAACGCGCAGGTCTTCGACTTCGAGCTCGGCGCGGACGAGATGCTCACGCTCAATGCACTCGACCGCACGAACGGCAGCGCCGACGCGCGCGGGTGATCCCGGGCTCACGACGTGGCCGAGGGGTGTGCCGCGCGCTCCCGCCGACGAGAATGCACGCCGCCACGGCCACGATGACGCTTCACCCAGGCTAGCCAGACCATAGGCTCCCGACGAGGTGCCGACCTCGATCGCCATCACGCCCGAGGAGCATCGCGCCCGCTGCGACGCGCTTCTCGAGCGCCTCGCCGGCGACGGTCTCGCCGGCGTCGTGCTGTTCGACCCGTACTACGTCCTCTACTACGCCGGGTTCGCCTTCTACCCGACCGAGCGGCCGATCGCCTTCCTGCTCGGCGCCTCGGGGGAGCGCGCGCTCGTCGTGCCGCGGCTCGAGCTCGAGCATGCCCAAGCGAATGCGGCGTTCGACCTCGTCGAGCACTACCTCGAGTACCCGGGCGACCCGCGCGCCGAGACCGCGCTCGAGCGGGCGCTGACGTCGCTCGGCATGAAGGGGAAGATCGGCGCCGACCAGGACGGCTACCCGTGGATCCTCGGCTACCGCGGGCCGACGCTGTCCGAGCTCTCGGGTGCGGAGATCGTGCGCGTGGTCGACCGGCTCGACGCGCAGATGGCGGTCAAGTCGGAGGCGGAGATCGCCCTCATCCGCGAGAGCGTCCGCTGGGGGAACCTCGCGCACGCGCTGCTCCAGCGATACACGAGGCCGGGCGCGACCGAGACCGAGGCCTCCCAGCGGGCCTCCAGCGAGGCGACCTTCGCGATGCTCGACGCGATCGGGCCGATCTACCGCGCCGAGAGCATCCACGAGAGCGGCGCGAGCGCCGGCTACCGCGGGCAGATCGGCCGGAACTCGGCGATCCCGCACGCACTGGCCGGGAACATCTCTTTCCAGGCTGGAGACGTGCTCGTGACGGGCGCCAGCGCGCCGGTGTGGGGCTACCTGTCGGAGCTCGAGCGGACGATGTTCGTCGGCGAGCCCAACGCCGACCAGGAGCGGCTCTTCCGCCACATGAAGGCGCTCCAGGAGGTCGCGTTCGACGCGATCCGGCCCGGGGCGCGCTGCTCCGACGTCGACAAGGCGGTTCGCGGGTATTTCGCGCAGCACGACCTGTTCGTCCACTGGCGCCACCACACGGGGCACGCGATCGGGCTCCGCTTCCACGAAGGGCCGTTCCTCGACTCGGGGGACGACACCGAGATCCTCCCCGGCATGGTCTTCACCGTCGAGCCCGGCCTCTACTCGCCCGACCTCGGGGGCTTCCGCCACTCCGACACCGTCCTCGTCACGGAGGACGGGATCGATGTCCTCACCTACTACCCACGCGACCTCGAGAGCCTGATCGTCCCCGCGTGACGGCGGTACGCTAGGACGAACGAGTAGGCGGCGCGAGAGGAGCGCAGGGATGAGCGCAGCGGTGACGACCGAGTTGAAGCTGATCTCGCACTGGATCGGAGGGGCGAGCGTGCAGGGGACGAGCGGCCGGCGCGGGCCGGTCTACAACCCCGCGACCGGCGAGCAGTCGGGCGAGGTGGACTTCGCCTCGGTCGACGAGATCGACGGCGCGGTCGCGGCCGCCAAGGCGGCGTTCCCCGGATGGCGGCAGTGGTCGCTGTCGAAGCGCACCGACCTCATGTTCCGGATCAACCAGCTTTTCCTCGAGCATCGCGAAGAGCTCGCACGGCTGCTGACGGCCGAGCACGGAAAGGTCCTCTCGGACGCACTGGGCGAGGTGCAGCGCGGGATCGAGGTCATCGAGTTCGTCTGCGGGATCCCGACGCTCCTCAAGGGCGATTTCTCGGAGCAGGCGTCGACCGGCATCGACGTCTACTCCATCCGGCAGCCGCTCGGCGTCGTCGCGGGCATCACGCCGTTCAACTTCCCGGCGATGGTCCCGATGTGGATGTGGGCGCCCGCGATCGCCTGCGGGAACACGTTCGTCCTCAAGCCGTCGGAGAAGGATCCCTCCGCCTCGATCCTGACGGCCGAGCTCCTGAAGGAGGCCGGCGTCCCGGACGGCGTCTTCAACGTCATCCACGGCGACAAGGTCGCCGTCGACCGGATCCTCGAGCACCCGGACATCGCGGCCGTGAGCTTCGTCGGCTCGACGCCGATCGCGCGCTACGTCTACGAGACGGGGACGAAGGCCGGCAAGCGCGTCCAGGCCCTCGGCGGCGCGAAGAACCACATGATCGTCCTCCCGGATGCCGACATCGAGATGGCCGCCGACGCCGCCGTCAGCGCCGGCTACGGCTCGGCCGGCGAGCGCTGTATGGCCGTGTCGGTGCTGGTGGCCGTCGGCGACGCGGCCGACCCCCTCGTCGACGCGATCAAGGAGCGTCTCCCGAAGGTCAAGGTCGGCGATGGGATGGATCCGAGCTCGGAGATGGGCCCGCTCGTCACCGAGGCGCACCGGGACAAGGTCGCGGGCTACCTCGAGAGCGGACGCGACCAGGGCGCGACGATCGTCGCGGACGGGCGCGAGACTGCTCCCGACGGCGGCGGCTTCTTCCTCGGCGTCTCCCTCCTCGACGACGTGACGCCCGAGATGGACGCCTATCGCGACGAGATCTTCGGACCCGTCCTCTCGGTCGTCCGCGTGCCGACGTACGACGCGGCGGTCCGGCTCGTGAACGAGAACCCGTACGGAAACGGCGTCGCGATCTTCACGCGGGACGGAGGCGTCGCCCGGCAGTTCCAGTTCGAGGTGAACGTCGGGATGGTCGGGATCAACGTCCCGATCCCGGTTCCGGTGGCCTACTACTCGTTCGGCGGCTGGAAGAGCTCCCTCTTCGGAGACCGGCACATCTACGGCCCGGAGGGGATCGACTTCTACACGCGGTCGAAGGCGGTCACGAGCCGCTGGCCGGACCCGGCGACGAGCAGGGTCGACCTCGGCTTCCCGCAGACGCGCTAGCCGAGCCGCGAGATCACCCCGCGCGAGCCGCGCGCCGGAGGACGCGTCGGTCCCCCACGCGGCGGGTGAGGCCGTCGCGGTCGAAGCGCTCGAGCAGGAGCTGTGCATCGCGCCGTCCGATGCCGAGCAAGTCGCGGAAACGGGCGAGCGTGATCTCGCCTGCGGCGCGGCACTCCTCGAGCAAGACGTCCTTCGCGACCTCGTAGCCGTCCGGTCCTATCGCGTGTCCGTCACCTAGGCGTACGAGCTTGCCCGCCGCCTCGAGGTAGCGCGTGAGCTCGTCGTCGTCCAGCTGCATCACGCTCGTGCCCGCTTCAGCCAGCGCCCGCTCGCGAGCCTCCGCTTCCTCGGCGCGAGCGCCGAGAGCGCCCGTCGCACCCGAGCGGTAGAGCTTGGCCCCCCGCCGCTCGAACGGCATGAGCGGGAGGATGTCGGACGCCCACGGCTCCGACGGCACGGGGATTCCCGGATCGAGCGGGTCCGAGACGTCGACGCGGGCGCCGATGTCCTGCTCGAGATCGTCGAACCACGCTCGGGAGAACACCCACGTCCCGGCGCGCTCCACGCCCTCCGGCTCCCCGTCGAGGAGGTGGCGCAGCGAGTCGAGCTGCACCGGCTCGTGGATCGTGGCCGCGGCGTCCCCGCGCTCGACGAGCGCCGCACGGCCCTCGTCCCGATGCCGCGGCGGGGCGGGATCCACCACGAGCCCGCCGGCGAGCGTGGTCTCGCCGCGGAGGATCACACGGTCGCCGCGCATCGCGACGACCCGCCTCGAGAGCCTGAGTTGGGCGAGGCGCTCTCCGAGCCTGACGACGCGGGCAGGTACGTCGGCCGTACCGAGGTGCACGTGAACCCGCGCGCCGTCCGGGACCGGCTCGAGCTCCTCGAGCGAGACGTCGAGTCGGTAGAGAGACCCGGTATGCACCCGGCGCGACGAGTGCGTCCCCACGTCTGACGTCGTGTCGCTCGACCCCGGGCAGAGCGACGGCGACCCGCTGGCCCGCGTCCGCGCGCTCGACCGGTCGATCGTGGACCCTGGACGCTACGGATGCGGACCGTGCGGCCGCCCGGTTCGACGACGAGCTGGTCGCCCTCGCCGATCGACCCCGACCAGAGCGTGCCGGTCACCACGGTTCCGATCCCGCGGAGCGAGAACGAGCGGTCGACGTAGAGGCGCGCCGGACGGTCGCTGCGGGCGATCTCGACCGCGTCCGCGGTCCGCGCGAGCGCCGCTCGCAGCTCGTCCATGCCGGAACCCTTCTTTGCGCTCACGGCGACAACATCGGCTCCCGGGACGAGCTCCCGCGCCTCCTCGAGCGCGAGCTCGAGCGTCTCCTCGTCCACAGCATCGGCCTTGGTCACGGCCACGACCCCGTGCTCGATCGCGAGCAACCGTAGGATCGCGAGGTGCTCGAGCGTCTGCGGCCGCGCTCCCTCTCCGGCGTCGAGCACGAGCAGGAACAGATCGATCCCCGTGGCGCCCGCGACCATCGTCCGGACGAAGCGTTCGTGCCCGGGCACGTCCACGACGGAGAGCCGTCGTCCGCCCGCGAGCTCGAGTGGCGCGTAGCCGAGATCGATGGAGATCCCACGCCGCTGCTCCTCGGGTAGTCGGTCCGTGTCCTTCCCGGTCAGCGCCCGCACGAGCCAGGTCTTGCCGTGGTCGATGTGCCCGGCGGTACCGATCGTCAGGGGCATCGCGCCTCGATCAAGCCGTCGTCGACTCGGACGGGCGTGAGGCCGGCTCCGCGGAGCAGCGTCCGCCACTGTGCCTCGTCACGTTCGCGGCCGCCCGCGAGCACGAGCATCAACAGATCGAGCCATTTCGCGCCGTGCGCTTCGTCCCCGGGAGGGACGACCGACTCGGTGATCAGCACGCGTGCTCGAGGGGGAGCCGAGGCGCTGATCGTGCCCAGAATCGCGGTAGCACGCTCGTCGTCCCAGTCGTGGAGGATCCCCGACAACAGATACGTGTCGCCCGCGGGCACCTGCTCGAAGAAGCTGCCGGCGGCGAACTCGATGCCGTCGCCCAGGGTGCTCTCATCGCGTTCGGTCTCCGGCAAGTCGAGCACGATCCCGCGAAGGCGCGGCCGGCGCCGGAAGAGCGCCGCGAGCAGCGCGCCGTTGCCGCCACCGACATCGACGACGGTCTCGGCATCGCGCCACTCGAGCCCGGCGAGGCGGTCGGCACTCCGGTCTTTCCCTCCGGCCATCGCCCGATCGAACGCCGACCGCTCCTCGGCACGCGCGCCGAGCCACGACCAGAAGTCCTCGCCGAAGGTCTCCGGAAACGTCGGTGCGCCGGTCTGCGTTGCCCGATCGAGATCGGCCACTGCCCGATAGAAGACGCCGCCGAACAGGTGCCCGAACTCGGTCCAGCCGGGCTGCAGCAGCATCCGCGAGGCGTCGGTGTGACGTACGACGCCAGGCTCGTCCTCGGCGAACACGCCGTCGCTCGCCAGAGCCCGCAACACGCGGCGGAGCGCATCCGGGTCGGCTCCGACCTCGCATGCGAGCTCCTCGACCGGCCGAGCGCCGCCTGCGAGCGCCTCTGCGACTCGAAGGTCGGCCACGACGGCGAGCGCTTTCGTGGTCAGTGCGCCGCGTAGGAGATCCCAGACGACCGCTTCCGATTCGCGCTCGCTCATCCGCGGGCGGCGGCGACCGCCGCTGCCACTTCCTCCACCTCGCCGTCCGTGAGCGTGCGGCAGTCGAGAAGCGTGCGCCCGTCGCGGACGAGCGCGATTACCGGAGGCTCGCCGCGGCGTAACGCGTCGGCGAGCTCCTCCTCGACCGCGCACGCGGTGCTCGGAAGCTCGACGAGCGGCAGCGCCCCGCCGCCGACCCGGGCGACGGTCTCCTCGACCTCGCCGCCGACGAGCGCAGCGAGCCGCTCGGCGCGCGCCCATACGCGCTCGCTCGGCTCGTGCAGCATGCGGAGCACCGGGATCTCGCTGTCGGCTCCGGGCGAGAGAGCGTCGAGCAGCGTCCCCTCGAGCGCGGCCAGGCTCAGCTTGTCAGGGCGAAGCGCGCGCTGCAGCGGATGGAGGCGGAGCTTGTCGACGAGCTCCGCTCGGCCGACGACGATCCCCGCCTGCGGCCCACCGAGGAGCTTGTCGCCGGAGAAGCAGACGAGATCCGCTCCCGCCCGCAGGCTCTCGGCGGGCGTCGGCTCGTCGCCGATCGCTGCTAGCGCTCCGGATCCGAGGTCGTCCACGAGCGGCAGGCCGGAGCGCTCGGCGACCCCGGCGAGCTCCTGGAGCGGCGGCCGCTCGGTGAAGCCGACGACGCGAAAGTTCGACTGGTGGACCCTGAGGATCGCGCCGGTGTCCGGCGTCAGCGCACGCTCGTAGTCCAAGGCGCGCGTCCGGTTCGTCGTCCCGACCTCGACGAGTCGCGCTCCCGAGCGGGCGAGGATGTCCGGAATCCTGAAGCCGTCGCCGATCTCGATCAACTCGCCGCGGGAGACGACGACCTCGCGACCCTCGGCGAGCGCAGCCAGCGCGAGGAGGACGGCAGCGGCGTTGTTGTTCACGACGAGCGCCGCGTCCGCGCCGGTGAGCCTCGAGAGGAGCCGTCCCACATGGTCCTGGCGCGATCCGCGGCAACCGCGCTCGAGGTCGTACTCGAGATTCGAGTAGCCGGCGCCGACCTCCGCGACCCGCACGACGGCGGTAGCGGAGAGCGGCGCACGTCCGAGGTTCGTATGGATGAGCACGCCGGTGGCGTTCAGCACTCGGCGAAGGCGGGGACGCCGCCCCTCCTCGAGCTCGCGAAGCACGGCAGCGGCGAGAGGCTCCGGCGTCCGACCCTCCTTCAACTCCGCGCGAGCGCGATCGAGGACGCGCGCGTGCCGCGACGACCGCCTCGTCGTGCGGCTGGTCCACCAGGCGCTCGTCCGCGAGCAGGCGGTCGACGGACGGGAGATCGCGAAGCGAGCGTGCCTCGGGCATCGCGACCAGTGTGTCCGCGTCGCCGTCAGGTCGCAAGCGCCGGCATGAGCTCGCGCAGGAGTCGCGTCAGATCGGGCTCGGCCTCCTCGGCGACCGCGAGCACGGTCTCGTGGTCGATCCGACTCGCGATCCCCGCGGCCATGTTCGTCACCACCGAGATTCCGAGACAGCGCAACCCGATGTGCCGGGCGGCGATGACCTCGGGCACGGTCGACATCCCGGCGAGGTCACACCCAGCCGCGCGCATAAACCCGATCTCCGCCGGCGTCTCGAACTGCGGGCCGAGCCACCCGCCGTAGACCCCTTCCGAAAGATCGATGCCGAGCCGGTGGGCAGCGTCGCGCGCCAGCCGCCGAAGCTCCGGATCGTACGCGTCGTGGAGGTCCGGGAACCGCGTTCCGAGCTCCTCGTCGTTGGGGCCGACGAGAGGCGACGAGCCCATGAGGTTGACGTGGTCCGAGATGAGCACGAAGAGCCCGGGCCGGTACTCCTCGGCGATCGCCCCCGACGCGTTCGTGACGACGAGCGTGCGCGCGCCGAGGCGCCCGAGCACGCGGACGCCGAAGACGACGCGCTCCGCTCCGATGCCCTCGTACAGGTGCGCCCGCCCGCGCATGACGGCGACCGGAACACCGTCCACCGATCCGAGCACCAGGACGCCCGCGTGGCCCGTAGCGCTCGTCGTCGGCCAGCCCGGGATCTCGGCGTACGGCATCTCGACGCGGTTCTCGAGCTCGTCAGCGAGACCGCCGAGCCCGCTCCCGAGAACGACGCCGACACGCGGCTCGAGAACGGTCTCCTGCCGGATCCGGCGGACCGCGTCGTCCAGCTCGACCCTGCTCACTCGACCCTGCTCACTCGACCTCGCTCACTCGACCGCGCTTACCCGACCGTGCTCAGGCCGAGCCCTCGGCGACACGGAGGTCGTACTGCGAGACGACGAGCTCCACGGCCTCGTGCGGCTCGTCTGTCACATGGATGCGGGCGAGGTCGTCGGCGGAGATCATCCCGTCCTCGAGCATCTCGCCCCGAACCCAGTCGAGCATCTCGCCCCAGTAGTCCTGGCCGACGAGCACCACCGGGAAGTTGCCGATCTTCCCCGTCTGGATGAGCGTGAGCGACTCCCACAGCTCGTCCTGCGTGCCGAAGCCGCCGGGGAAGATCACGAACCCCTCCGCCGCCTTCACGAACATGACCTTGCGCGCGTAGAAGTGCTTGAACGTCAGCGAGAGGTCGCACCACGCGTTGAGCCCCTGCTCGTGGGGCAGCTCGATGTTGAACCCGACCGAGAGTCCGTCTCCCTCCTTGCAGCCGCGATTCGCCGCCTCCATCACGCCCGGGCCGCCGCCGGTCACGACCGCGAACCCCCCGTCCGCGAAGGCGTGGCCCGTCGTGCGCGCGAGCTCGTACGTCGGCGTCCCCTCGAGCACGCGCGCGGAGCCGAAGATCGACACGGCCGGGCGGTCGATCTGCGCCACGACCTGGAAACCGGTCAGGAACTCCGAGGCGATGAGCGCGACGTCGCTCGCGAGTCCCCGCTGCGTCCGCCGCAGGACCCTGCGGTCGAGCTGCTGACGCTCGGCCATCAGAAATGTCGGGGGACGTGCGTCTCGGCGACCGCGACGCCGAGCGCGACGATCAGACCGAGATAGACGACCGCGACCGCCACCCTCTGCGACGCGGCCAGCCGGTAGTACTCCGCGTTCTCGCCCCGATCGCGCCAGCGCTTCCAGAGCTCGAGCCCGCCGACGACGACGATGAGGATCAGGATCGGGTTCGGCCGCACGACGGCGAGACCCACCATGAGCACGAGGCCGAGGAGCCAGATCGCCGGATGGAGAGCGGCTGCGGCCCGTCCTCCGTCGAGCGGCACGATCGGGATCAGATTGAAGAGGTTGAGGAAGAAGCCGACGAACGCCAGAGCGAGCAGGAACTCGGATCCGGTCGCCTCTGCGGCCACCCAGACGAGAGCCGCGCCCAGCGAGCCGAGGATCGGCCCTGCGAGCGCGACACGAGCCTCCTTCCACGCGTCGTCGGGCAACGCCCGCATGCCGACGACCGCACCGAGGAAGGGAATGAAGAGCGGCGCGCTCGCAGGGACCCCTTGCCGGCGAAGCTCGAGCACGTGCCCGAGCTCGTGGACGAAGATCAGGAGCACGAAGCCGACCGCGAACTGCCAACCCCAGATCCAGGCGTAGGCGGCGATCGAGACGAGCATCGAGCCGGCCGTGGTCAGCACCTTCAGCTTGAGCAGCAGCCCGCCGAACTTGAGCAGCAGGACGCCGAGCCCCACGAACGGCGCGGCGATCTTCCGCAGAAGCTCGCGGAGACCCGAGCGCGGATGGATCGGCTCGTAGCCTCGCGCCCCGCCTTCGTGGGCGGGCGGATCGGGGAGCGTCGCGGGCTCGGGCGCCTCGACCGGCTCGAGGCTCCGCGCCGGCTCCGGACTCACGACCCCCGGCCGATCCATTCCTCACCGCCCACGTAGATCTCCTTCTTCCAGAGGGGGACGGACACCTTCAGCTCGTCGATCGCCGCCTTGCAGGCCGCGAGCGCGTCCTCCCGGTGCGGCGCCGAGACCGCGATGACGACGCTCGTGTCGCCGATGTCGACGCGTCCGACGCGATGGTGGATCGCAACCTCGCACAGATCGTGCTTCTGCTTGAGCTCGTCAGCGAGGTTCGACATCACCTGCTCGGTCATCCCCTCGTACGCCTCGTATTCGAGGTGAACGACCTCGCGGTCGCGCGAACGGGCGCGGGTCGTGCCGACGAACGTCGCGATCGCGCCCGCCTGGTCGGAGCGCACCTCGGAGACGGCGGTCTCGAGCGAGAGCTCCTCGTCGGACAGCCGGAAGTCGCCGCCGGAGACGGGAGGGATCACTGCCACCTCGTCGCCCGGGCCGAGGACCAGCGTACGCTCGGCGTAGGCGCGGTTGACGGCGAAGAGGAGGCCGCTCGGCTCCTCACCAAGCTCGAGCGCGCGCCAGACGTCGCCGACGACCGCCCCGTCCGGGAGGTCGACGGCGACGCTCCCGGAGCCGACTCGCTCGCGGAGCGCAGCGAACAGCCTCACGGGGACCTGCACGGTGAGAGGGTATCGGCCGGTTGCCTCGTCGCCTCTGACATGTTAGGAGAGGAACATGGCGGTGACGGTTCCGCGCACGAACCTCAACGACCGCGTCTACGAGGAGCTCCGAACGCGCGTCCTCACGCGGCAGGACGCTCCGGGCGCGAAGCTCAGCCTGCACGGGCTCGCCTCCGAGCTCGGCGTCTCCCGGAGCCCCGTCCACCACGCCTTGACGAGGCTCGTGTCGGAGGGGCTGCTCACCGTCCGCTCCCGGCGCGGCTACTACGTCTCCCCCGTGACGGCAACGGCGTGCGCCGAGAGCTACGACGTCCGGCTTGCGCTCGAGCTCCATGCCGCCGAGCTCACGGTCGGCGCGCTCGACCACTTGCAGCTCGAGACCTTCCGCTCGCTGTTCGATGCGACCGCCGAGGCGATCTCGCACGAGGAGTGGGACGCCGCGAACGCGTCGTTCCACGAGTACCAGATCGACCTCGCTCGGAACGGGCTCCTCTCCCATGTGTACGGCGAGCTGTCCGTCAACCTGCTCATGCAGGTCATCCGCAGCGGACACGTCGAGGGCCACGCCGACCTCGTGACGGAGCATCGACGGATCGTCGAGGCGTTCGAGGCGGGTGAGGGCGAAGCGGCTCGGAGTGCGATCCGCGAGCACATCGAGACCGGCCGCAGGATCGCGCTCGACGCGATCGAGCGGGCCGGCGGGGTCATCTGAGAGGTCGCGACCTGCGGCACGAGACCGTGCCATACTTTCGCCCCGATGAGGACGTTGGTGCGGCAGGCGTCGTCCCTCTCCCTCGTGATCGCAGCGCTCGCGATCGGCGGCGCGGCGAGCGCCTCCCCGACGGCACAGCCCCGGATCACGTCCGTCACCTTCACGGGCAGCCAGACGAAGCCGACGATCACGATCCGCGGCCAGCACCTCGGAACGCGCCCCCGGGCGAATCCCGCGTACGAGCCAATCGGACACCCACCGCTCTGTCCTCCCTCCCCGACGAAGCCGCTGCCCGCGTACGGCTTCGACTACGGCACGAGCCTCTTCCTCGAGGACGAGACACAAGAGCCCGTCTGGAGCGCCGGACGCTACCGCCCGGCGCTGAACGAGCTCGACTGCGTCGGCGTTGTCGTCGTCAAGTTCACACCCTCACGGGTCGTCTTCCGCCTCGGCGCGTTCTACGCGACGGCCAAGCTTGCCCTCGCACCGAAAGACGCGTTCACGATCGGTGTGAGCTCGGCGCGCGTCCACGGTCACGTGCGCTACCGCTGACACGCGTTCCCGGGTGACCGGGACGCGTCGCAATACCATGCAGAGGTGACCGCCGGGCCCACCGAGGATCGTCGGCTTACCGACTCCGGGGTCGAGGTCAAGGCGGTCTACACGGCGGCCGACGCGCCGCCCGGCACGTTGGAGCTCCCCGGAGAGCCTCCGTTCACGCGCGGCCCCTACCCGACGATGTACCGCGGGCGCCCGTGGACGATCCGTCAGTACGCCGGGTACGGCTCGGCGGACGAGACCAACGCGAGATTCCGGTACCTGCTCGAGCGCGGCCAGACGGGGCTCTCCGTCGCCTTCGACCTGCCGACTCAGCTCGGCTACGACTCGGACGACCCGCTCGCCGCGGGCGAGGTCGGACGCACCGGCGTGGCGATCGACTCGATCGCGGACATGGAGGCGCTCCTCGACGGTATCCCGCTCGGCGAGGTCTCGACGTCGATGACGATCAACGCGCCGGCAGCGCTGCTCCTTCTCCTGTACGAGCTCGTCGCCGAGCGCCAGGGCGTTCCGGGCGAGCGCCTGCGCGGCACCGTCCAGAACGACATCCTCAAGGAGTACATCGCGCGCGGGAACTACATCTTCCCGCCGCGGCCGTCGATGCGGCTGACCACCGACCTCTTCGCGTACTGCGAGGAGCGACTGCCGCTCTGGAACACGATCTCCATCTCCGGCTACCACATCCGCGAAGCGGGCTCGAGCGCGGCTCAGGAGCTCGCGTTCACCCTCTCGAACGGGATCGCGTACTGCGAGAGTGCGATCGCAGCGGGGCTAGCGCCCGACGCCTTCGGCGCACGGCTCTCGTTCTTCTTCAACGCCCACAACCACTTCTTCCAGGAGGTGGCGAAGTTCCGCGCTGCTCGTCGCCTCTGGTCGCGGATCATGAGCGAGCGCTTCGGCGCGACGAGCATTCAGGCAACGGCGCTCAGGTTCCACGCCCAGACGGGCGGATCGACCCTGACTGCCCAGCAGCCCGAGAACAACGTCGTGCGCGTCGCGATCCAGGCGCTCTCCGCAGTGTGCGGCGGCGCGCAGTCGCTGCACACGAACTCCTTCGACGAGGCACTCGCCCTGCCCACGGAGCACGCGGCCCGGATCGCTCTTCGAACGCAGCAGATCCTCGCGCACGAGGCCGGCGGCACCGACACCGCCGACCCGCTCGGAGGCGCGTACTTCATCGAGGCGCTGACGGCCGAGCTCGAGCAGATGGCACTGGAGCTGATCGAGCGCGTGGACGAGCTCGGCGGCGCGGTCGCAGCGATCGAACAGGGCTTCGTCCAGTCGGAGATCGAGGCGTCTGCCTTCCGCTACCAGTCCGGGGTCGAGTCGGGCGAGCAGGTCGTGGTCGGCGTGAACCTGTTCGCGGAGGACGAGCGCGAAAGCGTCGAGCTCCTGCAGGTCGACCCGGAGAGCGAGCGGGGCCAGCGGGAGCGCACCGCGAGAGTGCGCGCCGAGCGCGATGCAGGGGCGGCCGCCGCCGCGCTCGACGAGGTCGGACGCGTCGCCGAGACGGACGCGAACCTACTCCCGCCGATGCGCGAGGCGCTGCGGGCTCACTGCACGGTCGGCGAGATCTGCGGCCGGCTCCGCGAGCTCTGGGGGACGTACGACGCGCAACGTGCCTAGACGCTCGAAGCTCGTCGTCGTGGGTGCGGTGGCGCTCGCGTTCGCGGTCCCGATCGCGGCGATCGCGGCGACACGAGGAAACGAAGCCTCGGCCACGCCGACCTATCGACACGACGTGGCGCCGATCCTGCAGGCCAAGTGCGAGGGCTGCCACCGGCTCGGTGGCATCGCGCCGTTTTCGCTGGAGACGGCCCGCGCGGCGAGGACGTGGTCGCCGGTGATCGAAGCCGCCGTACAAGCGCGCCTGATGCCGCCGTGGCCGCCGGGGCCTGACTCACCCGCGTACGTCGGACAGGCCGGGAGGCTCCTCACCCCCCGGGAACGGAGCACCATCCTCGCGTGGGCGCGAGCCGGAGGGAAGGTCGACGGCCCGGCGTTGAAGGCGAAGCCGCCCCCGCCGATCCCGGCGCGGGCCGGCGAGTCGATCGTGCGGGTGTCGATGCCCTCCGCGTACAGACCGAAGGCGCCGAACGACGGCACCGACGACTACCGCTGCTTCCTTCTCGATCCGAAGCTCACGCGCGACGGCTTCGTCACGTCCGCGCGGATCGAGCCGCGCGCGTCGAAGATGGTCCACCACGTCATCCTCTTCCGCGAGGACCAGGCGCAGATCGCCGAGGCGAAGAAGCTCGACGCGGCGAGTCCTGGTCCCGGTTGGACCTGCTTCGGCGGGACCGGGATCTCGGTCGGCTCGGGGTCGGGCTCGGTACAGGGATTCCTGAACGACGCGAACTGGATCGCCGCCTGGGCGCCGGGTTGGGGCGGCGGCCGACTCCCCGACGGGAACGGCATCCCGCTCCCCGCCGGGAGCCAGATCGTGATGCAGGTCCACTACAACCTCCTGAACGGCCACGCGATCGACCGCTCGCGCGCCGTCCTCACCGTTGCCCCGGCCACGCAGAAGCTGACGCCCGTTCGCACGATGCTCCTCCCGGCCCCCGTCGAGCTCGCCTGCGCGAAGTCGGAGCACGGACGACTGTGCAACCGAACGCAGGCTCTCTCCGACCTCGCGCGCAAGTACGGATCCGATGCTGCGTTCGTGCCGATCGGGCTTCTCCTCCTGTGCGGGAAGAATCCCGGAAGCCCGCGCCCTAGCTCGGTGTCGACGTGCGACCGAAGAATCGACCAGCCGACGCGGATCCTCGCCGTCGCGGGGCACATGCACCTTCTCGGGCAGTCGATCCGGATCGAGCTCGATCCGGGAACGCCACACGCACGCGTCCTTCTCGACATCCCGAGCTGGAGCTTCCACTGGCAGAACGCGTACACGCTCGCCCAACCCGTCGAGGCCGAGCCCGGCGACGTGGTCCGCGTCACCTGCCGCTACGACGTGTCCAGACGGGTGCAGGCGCGCCAGCTCGGCGGCCCGATCCCGACCACGCCTCGCTACGTGCTGTGGGGCGAGGGGACGACCGACGAGATGTGCCTGGGGATCCTGCAGGTCACGAGCGGGTAGGCGCGCGAGCTGCGGATCCTCCTCGTCTCCCAGATGTATCCCGGCCCGAACGACCCGGATCTCGGGATCTTCGTCGCGAACCTCGAGCGTGAGCTCGCCGACCGAGGGCATGAGCTCGAGCGCGCGGTCGTCGACCGGCGAGCGGGGGGCCGTGGTCGCCACCTCACCCTCGCGCGCGCCGTCTTCGAGACTGCTCGTCGCTTCCGGCCGGATGTCGTCTACGCGCACTTCCTCGTCCCGGCGGGACTCGCGGCGGCGCTCGGCTCACGCGCACCGCTCGTCGTCACCGCCCACGGGCAGGACGTCGCCAACATCGGCTCGGTCGCGGGAGTCCGGGCGGCGACGCGCTACGTCGTCCGCCGCTCGTCGGCCGTGATCGCCGTTTCCGATTGGCTTCGCGCGAGGCTCGAGCGCGAGATCCCGTCCGCGCTCGGCAAGACGCACGTGATCGACTGCGGCGTCGACCTCGAGCGCTTCTCGCCACGGTCGTCCGAGGATGCACGGCAGGAGCTCGGGTGGCATCCGCAAGGCACGGCATTCCTCTGCCTGGGCTCGCTGTCCGAGCGCAAGAACGTCCTGCGTCTCGCCCGGGCGTTCGATCGGCTCGGCGGTGGCGAGCTGGCGTTCGTCGGCGACGGGCCGTTCCGACAGGCGCTCGAGGGGCGGCCGAGGATCACCCTCGCCGGTCGCGTCGGGCATGAGCTCGTGCCCACCTGGCTGGCCGCGAGCGACGTCGTCTGCCAGCCGAGCCTCGCGGAGCCGTTCGGACTCGCGACGCTCGAGGCGATGGCCTGCGCGCGCTCGGTGGTCGCGACGCGGATAGGCGGACCGTCCGAGTTCGTCACGGGCGAAGCAGGCACGCTCGTCGATCCAGAGGACGAGGACGCACTCGTCGTCGCGCTCGCGGAAGCCGCCGCACTGCCGAATCCGAATCCCGCGGCCCGCGCCGCCGCCGAGGCGCACGACGTCAGGAAGCAGGCAGCTCGCGTGGAAGAGATCCTTGAGCGAGCCGCTCGATTCTCGGCGCGACCCCCGATCAGCTGACACGCGGCCCCATCGTGCAAGCACCTCTGAAGCTGGCTGCGTTCGCAGCCGCTCGCTGCGTCAGCCCGATCGGCGCTCGAGGCCCGCAAGCCTGATCTCGACGAGCGGCCGCACGGCGTCCTCGAGCCCCGCGTCGCGTGCGACGGCGAGCGCTTCCTCGTACGTCGCGCGCACCTTCTCGACGTCCACGCCTTGCTTGAGCCGGTTGTCGCCGGTGACGAGCAGCTTCTGGATTCGCGTTCTCGGATTGCCCGCGTCGCCCATCGGGAGAAACTAGCGCCGCTGCTATCCTCGCGCGTCCATGCTCCTCGCCTTCACGTTCGGGCTCCTCCAGCTCTCGGCCATCGTTCAGGTCGCCGCCGCGGCCGCGCTCGTCACCCTGATCCTGATGCACTCCGGACGCGACGCAGGCTTCGGCGGGATGGGCTTCACGCCTGCCTCGCAGGGCGGGACGCACATCGTCGAGAAGAACCTGACCCGGCTCACGGTGGTCGTCGCCGCCGTCTTCGGGCTAAACACGATCCTGCTCTTCCACCTCCTCTAGACTTTTCCGCGCGCGCTGGTGGCGGAATTGGTAGACGCGCTAGGTTGAGGGCCTAGTGGCCACTTAGGCCGTGGAGGTTCAAGTCCTCTCCAGCGCATGCGGAAACGGGCCCTGTCGGGCCCGTTTCCTTTGAACCGGCTTGACGTCCGTCCTGAAGGAGGGTTACCCTCTTACGACGAACATATGTTCGTCCGACGGACCCTCGCGACTGGAGATGACATGCTGACCACGCACCCCGAGCTGACCGCACGCCAGCAGGAGATCTGGCAGTACCTCGTCCAGTACGTGGACGATCACGGGTATCCGCCGACCGTTCGTGAGATCGGCGACGCAGTCGGGCTCGCCTCGCCATCCACGGTGCACGCTCACCTCGCGAACCTCGAGCGGACAGGGCTCCTCAAGCGCGACCCGACGAAGCCGCGGGCGATCGAGCTCACCGGCAGACCGCGGCCCGAGCGCAGTGCGACGCCCGAGCGCGAGCCTCAAGGCTTGCCGCTCCTCGGCCGTATCGCCGCCGGCGGTCCGCTGCTCGCGGAGGAGACGATCGAGGAGACGATCGCGGTGCCCGAGCCGCTCGGTCGGAACGCCGACTTCCTCCTCCGTGTCACCGGCGACTCGATGGTCGAGGTCGGCATCTTGGACGGCGACGTCGTCGTCGTCCGCAAGCAGGACGATGCACGCGATGGAGACGTCGTCGTCGCGCTCGTCGGCGACGACGAGACGGCCGACGAGGCGACCGTGAAGACGTTCCACCGCGATCAGGGCCGTATCCGCTTGCAGCCCGAGAACAGCGCGCTCGAGCCTCTCTACCCCGAGCACGTCCAGATCCTCGGCAAGGTGACCGGCGTCTTCAGGAGTCTCGGATGAACATCGCGCCACTCAGCCGAACGCTCGACCAGGAGCTCGCCGCGCTCGTGCGTGGAGTCAGCCTCGAGTGTCTCGTCTGCGGCGAGTTCGTCCTCCAGGTGAAGGGCGCCATCGCGTGCCCGGAGTGCGGCTCGATCCTCGCCGAAGGGCGGGATCTGCCCGAGTTGGCGTTACCATCCGTCGTGCAGGCCGGGTGACCGCGGGGCTCGATCTCACGATCGAGGCTCGAGGAAAGTCCGGACACCGCAGGGCAAGGACGCTGGGGCGACCCAGGCGGCGAAAGCCGACGGAAAGTGGAACAGAAAGGAGACCGCCGGCCGGTTTCGGAAACGGCATTGGCCGGTAAGGGTGAAACGGTGGGGTAAGAGCCCACCAGCGGTCGTGGCGACACGACCGGCTCGCCAAACCCCGTCCGGTGCAAGGCGAAGCAGGTCCCGCTGACGCGGCCCGCCGAGGGACCGGGTACGCCGCCAAGAGAGATGGTCACCTTCGACAGAATCCGGCTTACAGGCCTGCTACGGAAAACCCCCGCACATGCGGGGGTTTTTCATTGCTCGCTCACCGAGAAGCCCTCGACCGCTGCCGCGACGAGATCGGGGAGCGTTGCGAGGTTGTAGCCACCCTCGAGCACGGCCGCGGCCCGAGGAGCAAGCGCGGCCGAGCGCCTCGCGAGCTCCCGGAAGCCGCCGGCAGTGACCTCCATCCCGGCGAGCGGATCGGCGACGTGCGCATCGAAGCCTGCGGACACGAGGACGAGCTCGGGCTCGAAAGCTCGGACAGCAGGCTCGACGAGCTCCTCGAAGACCGCGAGGTACTCCACATCTCCAGAACCGGCGGAAAGCGGGATGTTCAGCGTCGTGTCGTCGCTCGTCCCAGGCCCGCCGGTCCCCGGATAGAAAGGCCACTGATGCAGCGACACGAAGAGCACGGTGTCGTCGTCCCGAAAGATCGCCTCCGTCCCGTTGCCGTGGTGGACGTCGAAGTCGACGATCGCGACGCGCTCCACACCGAGCTCGTGCTGGGCGAAGCGCGTCGCGACGGCGACGTTGTCGAAGATGCAGAAACCCATCGCCGACGCGGAGAGCGCATGGTGCCCCGGCGGTCGCACCAGCGCGAACCCGTCAACCTCGACCGCGCGAATCGCGCAGCCGGCCGCGAGACGTGCCGCCTCGTACGTCGTGGGGCCCGCAAAGGTGTCGCCGTCGAGCCACGCCTCGTCCCGGAGGGACTCGACCTGCTCGACGTATTCGGGGGTGTGGGCGAGCTCGATCTGTTCACGTGTCGCCGGGCTCCCCTCCTCGTACTCCGTGAATCGCTCGAGCAGTCGCTCCAGCCGCCGCGGACTCTCCGGATGCACGTGCTTCCCGGTCGGGTGCAGGTGCGCCATCGCAAGATGGCTGACGATCCTCATGCCGCCCGCTCGAGCCTCCCTGCCAGACCGGCGAGGCCGAGCTCCCGCGCTCGCGCCGCGGTCGCCCCCCAGTTCGGCTCCACGTCCGGCACGGGCGGGAGCGGGGCGGAACGATCGAGCGTGGCGAGACGCAAGTACAGCCGTAGCGCCTCCGCCTCCGCGCCGAAGCGGCCCTCCGCGAGCATCGCCTCCAACGAGCGATAGGTGGTCAGGAGCTCCGCAGCACGCTTCTCGCCGATCCCGCGCGCACCCGGGATCCGATCGGACGGATCGCCACGCAGCGCGATGAAGTCCGGGACCTGCTCGGGGTCGACGCCGTAGCGCTCGCGAACCTCGGCAGGCCCGATCCGGACCGGCTCACCGCCTCGGGCGGGCTGCAGGATGGTGGTCTTCTCGCTCGCGAGCTGGAACGCGTCCCGATCCGACGTCGCGACGAGCGCCTCGCCGCCCCGATCCTCCTCCCCCGCGACCGCCGCCGCCAGAAAGTCGTCCGCCTCGTACCCGGGAGCCTTCCCGCAGACGATCCCGCTCGTCGCAACGAACCCGGGCAGCAGATCGAGCTGCTCGAGGAGCTCCGCGTCGAACTCACGGCCCGACTGATAGCCCTCGAACGACGTGTGTCGGTAGGTCGGTACGTCGAGGGTGTCCCAGCCGATGACCACGGCGCGGGGACGCTCGCGCTGCCAGAGGCGGACGAGCATGTCGCTGAAGCCGGTGAGAGCGTTCCCTGGCGAGCCGTTCGCCCGCCGAATCGAGCCCGGGAGAGCGTGGTAGGCGCGGTGGGCGAACGAGTCGCCGTCGACGACGAGGAGTGGCTTCGGGCTCATACGTGGGAACCGTCGTGCTCGCCCTCAGCACGGAGCCGGATGCGCCGCTCGAACCCAGGGAACCTCGACACCACAACGAGCGAAGAGAGCCAACTCTGTCGCGCGGGGAGGGCCACGCGCGGGAGTATCGCCGGATTGCGCGAATGGACGGCGTCGCTAAGGTGTCCCGCCGATGGCGAAGTCCCTGGTGATCGTCGAATCGCCCGCGAAGGCGCGAACCATCGCCGGCTACCTCGGCCGCGAGTACGCGGTCGAGTCGAGCGTCGGCCACATTCGCGACCTTCCAGACAGGGCGTCCGAGGTGCCCGAGGCCAAGCGCAAGCAGTTCGGCGCGCTCGGTGTCGACGTCGAGCACGGCTTCGAGCCCTTCTACGTCGTCGACCCGGGCAAGAAGAAGGTCGTGACCGACCTGAAGAAGCGCCTGCAGGACGCGGACGTACTCCTGCTCGCGACGGACGAGGATCGTGAGGGAGAGGCGATCGCATGGCACCTCGTCGAAGTCCTGAAGCCGAAGGTCCCGGTCCGGCGAATGGTGTTCCACGAGATCACTCGGGACGCGATCGCCCGCGCTCTCGAGGAGACGCGTGAGATCGACCAGCGGCTCGTCGACGCCCAGGAGACCCGTCGCATCCTCGACCGCCTCTACGGCTACGAGGTCTCGCCGGTGCTCTGGAAGAAGGTCACCCGCGGTCTCAGCGCCGGCCGCGTGCAATCGGTCGCCACGCGGCTCGTCGTCGACCGCGAGCGGGAGCGCATCGCGTTCGTCGCGGCCGAGTACTGGGACCTGCTCGGCGCCTTCGACCCAGGTGCCTTCGAGGCCCGGCTCGCCGCGATCGCCGGGCAGCGGGTCGCGCAAGGCAGGGACTTCGGAGCGAACGGTGAGCTCCGCGACGAAACCCTCGTCCGCCTCGACGAAGCGCGCGCACGACGGCTCGCGGACGATCTCGTCGGTGTTGCGTTCAGCGTTCGCTCGTCGGACGAGAAGCCGTACCGGCGCAAGCCGGCCGCCCCGTTCCGCACGGCCACCCTGCAGCAGGAGGCGAGCCGCAAGCTCCGCTTCTCCGCGCAGACGACGATGCGCGTCGCCCAGCGCCTCTACGAGTCCGGATACATCACATACATGCGGACCGACTCGACCACGCTCTCGGAGTCGGCACTCGATGCGGCGCGCGCGCAGGTCCGCGCTCTCTTCGGAGACGAGTACGTCCCCGAGAAGCCCCGCCGCTACCAGCACGCGGTGGCGAATGCGCAAGAGGCGCACGAGGCCATCCGGCCGGCGGGAGACGCCTTCAGATCGCCCGACGACGTCGCGAAGGAGATCCCGCGAGACGAGCTCGCGCTCTACGACCTGATCTGGAAGCGCACGCTCGCGTCGCAGATGGAGGATGCACGCGGTCAGACAGTCTCACTGCGTCTCGGCGCGACCTCCTCCGCAGGCGAGGATGTCGCGTTCTCGGCGTCGGGGACGGTGATCACGTTCCGTGGGTTCCTGGCTGCGTACGAGCCCGGCAGTGACGAACCGTCGGCTGACGACGAGGAACGACGCCTTCCCCAGCTGGCCGTCGGCGACCAGGTCACTGCGGTTTCGATCGAGCCCGAGGGACACGCGACGACGCCTCCGCCGCGCTACACGGAGCCGACGCTGGTCAAGGCCCTCGAGGACAGGGGCATCGGGCGTCCCTCGACCTATGCCGCGATCCTCGCGACGATCGTCGATCGCGGCTACGTCTTCAAGAAGGGAACGGCGCTCGTCCCGACCTTCCTCGCGTTCGCGGTCGTGAACCTGCTCGAGCGCCACTTCCGTCAGCTCGTGGACTACGACTTCACCGCCCGGATGGAGAGCGACCTCGACCGGATCGCCGCCGGCGCCGAAGAGCGCGTCGACTGGCTCACCCGGTTCTACTTCGGCGGCGAGGACGATCCCGGACTCCACGATCTCGCGACCGAGCACCTCGACGAGATCGACGCCCGCGCCGTCAACTCCATCCCGATCCCGGGAAGCGCCGTCGTCGTGCGCGTGGGCCGGTACGGGCCGTATCTGGAGCGAGGCGAGGAGCGGGCAAGCCTCCCGGTCGATCTCGCGCCGGACGAGCTCACGGCCGCACGCGCCGACGAGATCCTGGCGCAACCCGACGGCCGCGTGCTCGGGACCGAAACGGCCTCCGGTCGCGAGATCGTCCTCCGTTCGGGGCGCTACGGGCCGTACGTGACCGAGGTGCTTCCGGAAGGCGCCGACACGAAGCCTCGGACGGGTTCGCTTCTCAACTCCATGTCACCCGACACCGTGACGCTCGACGACGCGCTTCGACTCCTGTCTCTGCCACGCGTCGTCGGTGCGGTCGACGGCGAGGACGTGACCGCCCAGAACGGTCGCTACGGGCCGTATGTCAAGAAGGGCGACGAGTCTCGTTCGCTCGAGACCGAGGAACAGCTCTTCACCGTCACCCTGGAAGAAGCGGTCGCCCTCTTCGCGCAGCCCCCGCGTCGACGCGGCCGAGGCGCAGCGCGCGCACCGCTCAAGGAGCTGGGGACGGATCCGGCGACCGGGCGGCCCGTCGTCGTCAAGGACGGCCGCTTCGGGCCGTACGTGACCGACGGTGAGACGAACGCGAGCCTTCGCCGCGGTGACAGCGTCGAGGCCATCACTCCGGAGAGAGCCACTGAGCTCCTCGCCGAGAGACGCGCCAAGATCGCCGGTTAACGGCGTGTTAGGAGTGGTTTGCACTGTCCGGGAGATCGGCGATCATCTAACACGCCTGGGGCGGGAACGTCTCAGGTGATGGGCCCGCGGGCTCTGACAGTGTGCGCGCCGTGAACCGCCGAGGCACTGACAGCGGAATACCACGGTAGGGCGCAGACGTTGACGAGCTTGTGACGCCTGACAAGGCGCTCGAAGCGTGGAAAGAAAAGGAAACCGGCCATACACTCCGTAAGTTTGTCGCTTCCAGGGAACGACCGTCGCGAAAGGACTGAATACCAACTTGACGCAGAACCAGCTCATCGAACTGCTCGAGTCCGAGCATCTGAAGGCCCTCATCGAGCGCGGTGAGGAGCGCGGCGGCCACCTCGAGCCCGCCGAGCTCGAGGCGTTCGTCGTCGAGCATGACCTCGGCGAGGAGGAGGCCGAGCTTCTCCAGCGGGAGCTCGAGGCCCACTCGATCGAGATCGCGCAGGCAGACGCCGAGGCCGAGAAGGAGACCGCAGAGGCGGCGAAGTACGAGGCCGACGCCGTATCCGGCGCGGCCGACAGCCTGCAGCTGTTCCTCGCCGACGTCGGCCGCCACAAGCTCCTCACTGCATCGGAGGAGGTGGCGCTGGCGAAGCGGATCGAGCGCGGAGACCCCGTGGCCAAGCGAACGATGATCGAGTCGAACCTCCGGCTCGTCGTCTCGATCGCCAAGGGCTATCGCGGTCTCGGCGTGCCGTTCCTCGACCTCATCCAGGAGGGCACGCTCGGACTCAACCGCGCAGTCGAGAAGTTCGACTGGCGGCGCGGCTTCAAGTTCTCGACGTACGCGACCTGGTGGATCCGCCAGTCCGTGCAGCGAGCGGTCGCGAACCACGCGCGCACGATCCGCGTGCCAGTACATGTCGTCGAGCGGCAGCAGAAGCTCTCACGCGCCGCGCGCCGGCTCGAGGTCGAGCTCGGACGCGAGGCGACGAAGCAGGAGCTCGCCGAGGCGACGGGGCTGCCGATCCAGCACGTGGACGAGGCGCTCGGCGCAGCCCACGCCTCCGTCTCGCTGAACCAGACGGTCGGCGCGGACGACGAGGGCGAGCTCGGTGACCTCTTCGCCGACCGCGAGGCCGCGGACCCGTTCGACGAGGCAGAGGAGTCCCTCCGCCGACAGAGCATTCGGCGGGCGCTCGACGCTCTCCCCGAGCGCGAGCGGCGGATTCTCGAGCTTCGCTTCGGGTTCGAGGGCGAGCCGTGGACGCTCGAGGCGATCGGGCACGAGCTCGATCTCACCCGCGAGCGTGTTCGCCAGCTCGAGGGCCAGGCGCTGAAGCGCCTCGAGGCCCTTCGGGACCTCGCCGGGCTCGCGGCGTAGCCCGGGCTCAGCCGGACGAATCGATGGGCGGGCTCTGCTCGCCCATCGCGCTTCCCGACGACGTTTCGGCTCGCCTTCTGGCAGCTTCGGCCAGAGCCTCGTCGTCGTAGAGGTGACACTCGACGTCGACGTCCCCCGTGCGGAGAAGGCGCGGCTCGACAGGCTCGTGCCACTCGATGTCCATGCCTCGGTCATCGGCTGCGATCCTGCGCACGCCGCGCCAGAAGGGATCGTCAGGCGCATCGGCTCGCAGTGCGCCGAGAAGATCGCGTAACTGGCCTCCCGAGGCGTTCTTGCCGGCCGTCAGCCGTATCTTCGATGCCGGCTCGTCGAGTGTCGTGTCTGTCTGGAACAACGCCTGCTCGGCCCTGTACTGCTCCGGGCCCTGCGCCGCCCAGCGCGCCTCGAGCAGATCACGAAGGTCTCTCGTCTCCCATCCGCACACCTCGAATGCCGCCGGGCAGCGCGGATGGAACGAGCAGCCGAGCGGCGGCCGAGCCGCGTCGGGCACCTCGCCGCGCGGCAGATCTCGGGGAACGCTCTTCCGCGGGTCCGGCTCCGGGATGGCCCGCAAGAGCGCCTTCGTGTACGGGTGCTTCGGATCCTCGTAGATGGCCTTAGAGGGACCGGTCTCGACGATTCGGCCCAAATAGAGGATGGCGATGCGATCGCAGAAGAACTTCGCGGTCGCGAGGTCGTGGGTGATGTAGAGGTACGTCAGGTCGAGCTCCGACTTGAGGCGGAGCATGAGCTCGAGGATCTTCGCGCGGACACTCATGTCGAGCATGGAGACCGGCTCGTCCGCGACGAGGAGGAGCGGGTTGAGGATGATCGCCCGCGCGATCACCGCTCGCTGCTTCTGTCCTCCGGAGAGGTCCGACGGGTACTTGGCCATGAACTGCTCGGCGGGAGACAGTCCGACGGTCTCGAGAGTCTCCGCGACACGGAGTCGAAGCTCGTCGCCGGACGCGATCCGATGGATCTGGAGGGGGTGGCCGACCGACTGCTCGATCGTCATCGCTGGATTGAGCGAAGCGTGCGGATCCTGGAAGACGATCTGGACACCACGACGCAGTGCGCGGAGCTCACGGGAGCCCATCTGGGTGATGTCTCGACCGTCGAACACCACGCTTCCCTCGGTGGCTTTGACGAGCCCGAGCAGGGTGCGCCCGAGCGTCGTCTTTCCGCTGCCCGACTCTCCGACGAGGCCCAGGACCTCACCCTTGCGAAGGTCAAGGGACACGTCGTCGACGGCTTTGACATACCCGGCCTCGCGGCCGAGCAGCCGTTGACCGAACGACCCGCGGATCGGGTAGTACGTCTTCAGGTGCCGGACGGAGACGAGTGGAGATTCCTCGTCGGCCAGGACAGCGGCGGGCTGCAGTTCCGCCTCCACTACGCCTCCTCGGCCACGGCGATCTCCTCGCGCTCGAGCCCGGACGTCCCGCCCGCGGGAATGTCCTCGTCCGGGCCGTGAAGCCAGCAGCTCACGCGGCGCCCATCCGCGAGATTCACCTCCACGGGATTGCGAGCCGCACAGACGACCATGGCGTCGACACAGCGCGGGTGAAAACGGCACCCGTGCGGCGGCTCGATGAGGTTCGGGGGCGCGCCGGGAATCGAGTGGAGCGCCAACGTCTCGAGGGAGATCGTCGATCGCAAGAGTTCACGCGTGTACGGATGCGCCGGCTCGCTGAAGACCTCGCGCGCGAGACCCTCCTCCACGATCTTCCCCGCGTACATGACCGCAACGCGATCGCATGCCTCCGCGACGATCCCGAGGTTGTGCGTGATCAGCAGAAGTGCCGTTCCGAAGCTCTGGCGCAGGTCGGCAAGGATGCTGAGGATCTGTGCCTCGACGATGACATCGAGTGAGGTCGTCGGCTCGTCGGCGATCAGGAGCCGGGGCCGCAAGACCAGCGCGAGGGCGATCATGATGCGCTGACGCATCCCGCCCGAGAACTCGTGCGGGTACTGGCGGAATCGCGTAGGAGGAATCCCCATCCGGCCTAGCGTCTCGAGCGATCGGTCCCGGATCTCGCGATCGGTGAGGCTCGACTCGTGTTGCTCCAGCGTCTCCCTGAAGTGATCCTCGATGCGCATGACCGGGTTCAGCCTGGTCATTGGCTCCTGGAAGATGAGACCGAGGTCGGGGCCGCGGAGCCGTCGGAGGTCCTTGTCCGACATTCCGACGAGGTTCCGATTCCCGTAGATCACTTCGCCGTCGCAGACGGCTCCCACCGGAAGGAGCCCGATGATCCCGCGGCCGAGCGTCGACTTGCCGCATCCGGATTCGCCGACGAGCCCGACGACCTCTCCCGCGTCGATGTCGAGCGAGACGCGGTCGACGGCCCTCACGGGGCCGCGCGGCGTCCCGTAGTACACCCGGAGGTCACGGACCGAGACGACCGCGCTCAACGGGCTGTCTCCGTCTCCTCGGCGTCGATCTGAGCGAAGTCGACCTTCACGATCGGACGTTTGCGGAGGACCGGGTTGATCGTCTCGCTGAGCCCCTCACCGAGCAGCGTCAGTCCCGTCACGAGGAGCACGATCGCAAGGCCCGGGAAGAGCGCCGTCCACCAGATGCCGGAGGACGCGTCGGATACAGCGCGCTGGATGTCGTATCCCCACTCGGCCGCCTGCGTCGGCTGGATTCCGTAGCCGAGGAACCCGAGTGCCGCGAGTGTCAGAATCGCGTCCGCGGCGTTCAGCGTCGCCAGCGGCGGCACGTTCTGGACGACGTTGAAGAACACGTACTTGCGAATGACGGTGAACGGGCGAGCACCGAGAGCCCGCGCCGCTTCGACGTACGGCTCTTCACGGATGCTGATGGTGTGGTTGCGGACGACGCGAAAGTAGAGCGGAATGTAGGCGACGGTGATCGCGATCGCGGCGGTGAGGATGCCCTGCCCGATGCTCCCCGAGAGGAGGAACGCGATCACGATCGCGAGGAGCAGGAAGGGGAACGCGAGCATCGCATCCATGACGAGGACGAGGATGCGATCGAGCTTCCCTCCGAAGTACCCCGAGACGAGCCCGACCGGAATGCCGATGGAGAGCGACATCGCGAGTGAGACGAGCACGACCTTGAGCTCCGTCCGCGAACCCCAGATCACCCGGGAGAGCACGTCGGTCGACTGGACGGTCGTTCCCATCCAATGCTCGCTCGACGGCCGGGCGAGCTGAGGAAACCGATGGCCGCTCGCCTGGAACTGGTCGAACGCATATGGCGAGATGAGTGGCGCGAAGATCGCCATCAGGATGAACCCGAGGGTGATCGCCACCCCGGCCCAGAGCATCACGCGGCCCGTGCCGCGAACCTCGCGGATGGGTGCAAACGCTCGCCGGACCCCGACGAGGCGGGTGGGGCTCGAGGTCTGGTCGAGCGGAGCCGCTTCGGCCGGAGTCGCCATCAGTACCGGATCCTCGGATCGATGTACGCGTTGATGAAGTCGATGACCACGCTGACGAGCACGACAACGACCGCGAACACGACGACGATCCCCTGTACCGCGGCGTAGTCGCGGTTGGCCAGATACGTCACGAGCTCGTGGCCCATCCCCGGCCAGTTGAACGTCGTCTCGGTCAGGACGGCGCCCCCTAGGAGCAGTGCCATCGTGAGCCCGACGATGGTGATCACCGGGACCAGTGCGTTACGGAAAGCATGGTCGTAGACGACCGACCGCTCGCTGACGCCGCGCGCGCGCGCGGCCTCGATGTAGTCGTCCTTCATCGTCCTGATGACGTTCACGCGGATCAGACGGATGAAGACCCCCGCGGTGACGAGCCCGAGCGTCATCGCCGGGAGGATCAGGTGCCTGATGATGTCTCCGAGCGCGGACCAGTTGCGATCGATGATGGCGTCGACGGTGTAGATGTTCGTGTGCGTCACGAGCGTCGCCTGGGTGATCGGGCTCGCGCGATCGGAGGTCGGTAACCAGCCGAGGTAGGAGCCGAAGAAGAGCTGCGCCATGAGGCCGAGGAAGAACACGGGCGTCGCATAGATGATGATCCCGAAGAGACGCCCGCCCGCATCGACGGGGGTGTCCCTGAACCGGCCGGCAAAGAGACCCACGACGACACCCACGACGACCGCCACGATCATCGCGAAGAACGTGAGCTCGAGGGTCGCGGCGCCGTTCACCTTGACGATGTCCGTGACCGGTCGGCGGTCGGTGATGGTCGTTCCGAGATCGCCGCGCGCGATCTGGCCGAGGTACTCCCAGTACTGCTGATAGATCGGCTTGTCGTAGCCGAGCTCGTGCTTGATCTCGTTGATGACACTCGGAGGCGCGTGCCCTCCGAGCGCCGCCGAGATCGGATCGCCCGGCGCAACGCGCATGAGGATGAAGACGAAGGTCAAGAGGATGAAGATCGTCGGGATCACGAGCAGCAAGCGCGTGATCGCGTAGCGCCGAAGTGAGGTTCCCTGACCGGTCATCGATGGTTCACGACATCCGAGCCTGGCTCGTCAGCCGCAGACCGCAAAAGGTAGCCCCGGTGAGTGCACTGCGTTCCGTCGATGAACTGCAGCGTGGGAGTTGAAGGCACGAGGGGGGTGCCGGCGGCACCCCCCTCGGTCTCTTCTTGTCTTGCCTTACGACTTCGACAACTTCCAGAACCGCATGTACACGGTCGGGTTGAGCGTGGTCGGGATCCCGTGGACGTTCGTCCGGGCGACCGCGATCATCCTGCCCTGCCAGACGGGCACGATAGGCACGTCCTTAGCGGCGAGGGCCTGGATCTTGCGAAGAACGGCGTTTCTCGCCGAGAACGACTTCGAAGCGAGCTCGAGCTTGATCAACGCCTGCATCTTCGGGTTGTTGTAGCCGTTCGAGGTGAATGTGTCCGAGCGGTAGAACGGCACGACGTAGTCCTCGGCGTCCGGGTAGTCCGGGAACCAACCGAGCTGGAACGCGTTGTACTGCGTTCCGAGCGCAGCGCTGTACTGCGCCCACTCCGCCGACTTCAGCGTGACCTTGAAGACGCCGCCCTTCTCGAGACCACGCTTGATCTCGGCGTATTCGTCGGCCGACGCGTCACCGTAGTGCGTCGGGGTCCACCAGACTTCGAGCGGGAACGGCATCTGCAGTCCCGCAGCCGTGAGCACGGCCTTCGCCTTCGCAACACTCGGCACGCGCCCGTACGTCGTCGCGAACGAGTCGACGTGCGACGGGTAGCCGGCGGGCGGCATCGAGTAGAGCGGGGTGACGAAGCCGTGGTACACCCGGGTCGCGATCGTCTGCCGTGGCATCAGGTAGGCAACCGCCTTGCGAACC
This sequence comes from uncultured Actinomycetes bacterium, assembly GCA_963848725.1. GTDB lineage: Bacteria > Actinomycetota > Thermoleophilia > Gaiellales > Gaiellaceae > GMQP-bins7. Next base: position 46,061 of record CAWKEV010000023.1, read on the forward strand.
GCGATGTTGTTCGTCGGCGCGCGGGTCACGTTGAACACCATGTAGCGGATCGTCCCGCCCGCGCCCAGATAGACGCGGATGCCCTTCGCGCGTTGGAGCGACTGCAGCTCCGTCGGCGTGAAGGTCTGGTACGCCATGTCGATGTCGCCGTTCTGCAAGGCGAGCTTCATGGTCGACGACTTCGAGTAGTAGTTGATGATCAGCGTGCTGTTCCTCGGCTTCGGGCCCCAGTAGTTCGGGTTCGCCTGGAGGACGGCCTGCTGGCCCGGCGTGTACTTGACGAGCTTGTAGGGCCCCGTCCCGATCTGCTGCGACGAGTTCGACAGCAGGCTGTTCCCCTTGTAGGCGCCGCCGGCCGGCACGATCGGACAGCACTGGGTCGCGAGGATTGCAGGCCACGTGACCTGGGGCGTCTTGAGGTGGAACGTGACGGCGTACTTGCCATTGGTCGTCACGCTCTTCAGGTTTCCGATGAGAGGCGACGGCGAGTTGGCCGCAGCCTGTTTTTCGATCTGCTTGTTGGTGACGCGGTCGATCGAGAACTTCACGTCGGCCGAGTCGAAGGACGAGCCATCCTGAAAGGTGACGCCCTTCCGGAGGTTGCAGCGCCAGGTCTTGAGCGTTCCGACCGAGAAGCACTTCGTCGCGAGCTCGGGCTCCAACGTCGTGTTGTTGCGGTACTGCATCAAGTGCTCGAAGACGTTGAAGTCGAGCGTGAACGTGCCATAGTCGTACGTCCCCGCCGGATCGATGTTCGTGACCGTGTCCGTCGTGCCGTCGACGAGCGTGGTGGCCGAGGCCGAAGTTCCGCCCGAGAAGGCGGATTCGCCCACGCCCGCGCCGACGACGCCCACGACGAGGACGACGAGGCCGGCAAGTGCACCCAGCCGCCAGCTCAGCAAGCGTTTTTTCATCGATTCCCCTTTCTCCAATGCGTTCTCCGTCCGGTGAGCCTTGGCACCTTACCGGCCCGCGGAATCTCCTGTGTCCGATCGTTTAGACGCACGCGATGCGGATGAGTTGCCGGCTTCTCCCATCCCTCGTTCGAGCGAAAGGCAAGCAGGGTGACCTAAAGCGCCGACAGAGGCCCGCCGATACCGCGGGTGTGGACGCCGCCGAGCGCAAGGAGATCCTGAGCCGTTACCGCGATCACAGCCGCCGCTTCGAGGCGGCTGCTGCGCGCCGCAGCACGAGCCGGCACGGCTCGGTCATCCCGTTCACGCCTCCGACGACGAGGGAGATCGGACAGGATCCGACAGCTCGCGAGATCGAGGTCCTCCAACTCGTCGCCGACGGCCTCGTCAACCGTGAGATCGGAGAGCGCCTCTTCCTGTCGGAAGAGACGGTGAAGTCACACGTCAGGCACCTGCTCGCGAAGCTTCAAGCGCGCAGCAGAGCCCACGCCGTAGCCGTTGGCTTCCGGCGTGGACTCATTGCGTAGCTACAGCCGTCAGCATCCTTTCTCCCACTGGGCCGTTCCCCCGTTGCTTCCCCCGAAAGAGGGATGCCCACCACCAGTGGAGAACCGAGGATGGGACGGCACTACCAGATCTTCGTGCCCCTCCGCATACGCATGACTCCTAGATTGGGAACTGACGGCAGACGGATCGTATACCCCGTTCGAGGGATGGTGCAAGCATTTCGCGATCGGGAGCGCCGTCCGCAGCACCGAACGATCCTGTACGTCCTCTTGCTTCTAGCTGCAGCAGTCGCGACCGGTGTGGCGTTGGTCGTTGCTGGATATGGGCTTGAGCAGCCACTCGTGGTGGCGGTGCTCGCCGTAGCCGCGGCCGTCGCTGAGCGCAACAGCATTCGCCTTACCAAGACTACTGAGCAGTCGATATCTGTTCTTCCCACCCTGTTTGCAGCGGTGGTCTTTGGACCGCTTGCCGCTGGATTCGTTGGAGCAGCTTCGATGCTGGGCGACCCCGAGCTCATGAGTCGCGGCGACCCAGACCGTGCTCCGCGCCTTAAATGGGCGACCTATACCAGCACGCGGTTCATCGGTGGTGCGGCCACGGGCCTAGCGGCACAAGCAACGCTCGGGTTGATCCCATCTGAGTTTGGAGGTCTGGTCGCGGCGACGCTCATCGGAGCACTGGTGAGCGAAGCGTTGGAGATCGTCTTCGCGATCACAACGACAGCGGTGCGAGGAGGATCGGTTCGCGATACGGCCAGGACCGTAACACCGCTCCTTGTGCTGGCTCCTCCGGCGTACGCACCGGTTGTTGCGCTACTCGCTTTGATCTACATCGAGGTCTCTCCGTGGACCCTCGTTCTGTTTCTCGTTCCAGCGCTAGCTGTTGAGCGCTTGTACGGGCTGTATCAGGACGAGCGACAGCTCGCCGCTGAGCTCTCAAAGGCCAATGAGATGCTCGAGCGGGCAAATTTGCAGTTCGCGGCGGCGCTCATCGCCACGCTCGACGCACGTGACCAGTACACGGCCGGGCACTCAGCAGCCGTCGCGATCTACTCCCGAGACATTGCAGGACGCATGGGCCTGCCAGAAGCGATCCAGGAGCACGCTTACCTCTGCGGTCTCGTCCACGACATCGGGAAGATCGGACTTCCCCCCGGATTACTCGAAAAGCCGGGTGCTCTGACCCTCGAAGAGCGGCGCCAGATGCAGGAGCACTCGGCGATCGGGGAGCGCATCCTCGCCCACGTCGACGAGTATTCCGAGATCGCGACGGTCGTTCGGCACCATCACGAGCGCATCGATGGCCAGGGCTATCCAGACGGTCGCCCCGGGGACGACATTCCGCTGGTCTCTCGGATCATCGCCGTTGCGGATGCATACAACGCCATGACGTCGAACCGCCCGTACCGCGACGCGATGCAAAGTCGTGTAGCTCGGTTGCGCCTCGCGCAGGCCGTCGAAAGTCAGTTCGACACAGCGGTCGTTGCAGCGTTCGAAGCGATCCTGGCGAGCGCGGACGAGGACTACCGAGTGGCTCGGCGAGCTGACTTCCTTGCGTTCGCGCAGAGCAGCTACGACGACTCGTCGGACTCGGTGCCGGTAGTGGCTGACGTCGCCTGATCGGTTCGTTCGAGCGCAGCCTGCAGAGCCAGAGCAACGCGTGAGTGAGTTCCAAACTTTTCGTAGATGTGGTGCGCGTGGAGCTTTACGGTCTTCTCGCTGATCACGAGGATGTCCGCTATCTGCCGATTCGTCAGGTTCTGACGGATGAGTTGGAACACCTCGCGTTCCCGACGCGTCAGACGCTCACGAGGATCTGCGTCGGCCGAGATCGGCTGGCCGATTGCTGTCGTCAAGTCGTCATCGCGAACTCGACGAATGAGACCCGCGACTCGCTCACGCCTAGGTCGCCGCAGCAGGACCGCCAGCAGCTCAGGGCTTGATCGGTACGCGGTGACCAGCAGGTCGACCGCTCCTGTTCCGAACGCGACCTCCTCAAGAGCTTCGACAAGCTCATTTGCCCCCGCATGCCGACTTTTCAACGCCACGATCGCTTCGACTGCCTGGCCAAGAACCAGCGGTTCAACTGCGCGCGTCGATTCCCGATAGTCGCGTATCAGCGCCAGCGCCTCGTCGGTCCTCCCGAGCACCGCGAGCGGAATGCCGCGAGAACACTGGACCTCGACCCGCGCCGCGGGCAATGAATGATTGAGATCTGGTACCTCCAACATCAATGCGTCTTGATGGCGCCCAAGTTGAGCAAGGATGCGCAGCAGCACGGCGAAGCAAATCTGCTCAGCGTGCATGTCGTGTGCCGTGCGGGCAGTCTCAAGGGCGGTCTGGACTCGCTCCTCTGCCTCTGACCACTCGCGCAACCCGGCCAGCGCCGTCGCGGCGGAACATAAGGCGTAGGGGATCGCGAACTCGAACCGGTACCGACGTGCATTTCGTAACAGCGCGTCCGCAGCTTCAAGCGCTTCCGAGTAGCGACCTGCTAGCGCGAGCGCCGTCGCGTAAACGCTTTCGAAGGATGTCGTGACCAACGGGTCGGTCACCATCCTCAGAAGTTGCGCGGCACGGTCGGCCTCCGCGAGCTCGACAACGCCAAACCGCAGACCGCAGTGCAGTCGGTGACCGGCTGCTCTGACGACCTCACGCGGATCGGAAGCCAGTCCTGTCGCTGTCAAGTCGGAAAGCGCGATGAGAGCCTGCGGTCTTTCGAGTTCAATGAGAGACCGGAGCTGGCCCCAGCGTGCGTCTCGACGCTCCGGCTCCGTGGATGCGCTCGCTTCGGCACGACGATAGAACTCGAGCGCTTCCTCCTCATGTGACGCGAGATGTGCAGCGCGGCCGGCGATCGACAGTGCGCGAACGGTCGAATCCGACGCTCCGGTGGCCGCGACCTCGGCGAACATCTGCGCTTCTGCGTGACGGCCGTGACGAAGAGCGACCTCGGCCCGGGCGACGCTGATGATCGGATCCGCAAGGTGCCAGTCTTCGGACAGCGCGCACCACGTCTCGATCGTGGACAGCCGGGCGGTGTCGAGGAGATCGTCAAGCGCTTCGGCGACAAGCGGCTCGAGGAGGTCGTGCTGTCGACGACGCGCGATCACGTCGAAGGCCGCATCCCAGTCACGCGTCCCCCGGTAGTACGCAACGCATGTCTCGACGACGGGCTGGGCCGGAGGCTCGCCCTCCGCGCCGGCATGCTCCTCGAGGAACGATCGGGCCAGAGGATGGAGGTCGAGCACCTGCCCGCGCTCGACGAGGACTCCGACGTCGAGCGCCGCCTCACAGACGTCGTCGGCCTCGGCGCCGAGGAGCTCCGCGGCGAGCTCACGATCGAGGACAGGAGCGATCGAAAGCGTCGCGAGACCCATACGCACGCTCTCGCCGAGGGCGGAGAGCACCTCCTCCGCGAAGAATCCGTAGAGCGATGCCGGGACTTGTCCCTGGCCGTCGATCTCTGGCGAGAGCACGCTCGCGAGCCCGATCACCGCGGGCCAACCGTTCGCGAGCGCGACGAGACCGGCCGCTGACGAGGGAGAGCGTCCGGCCAGAACCTCGGCTGCCTCGTGCGCATCCATGGCCAGCGCCGTCTGGTTGACCTCGAGGACCTCCCCGTAGAGGATTCCGCGAGTCGTGACCCAGGACGGCCGCTGGCGGCTGGCGATCAGGAGCCTGATCGGGCACGCGTCGACGAGAGCGGATACGAACCGCTCGGCGTCGGCGGCGCGGGAGACCTCCTGATACTCGTCGATGACGAGCCAGCTGTCGCCCGGCCATTCCTGAAGATCTTCTCCCAGCAGCTCGGCGAGCACGTCGACGCGGTCGGCCGGAGCGGGAACCGCCCTCAAGTGCTCGCGAAGCCGGAGGTCGCACCCTTCGACGATCGCGACCGATGCGCGGGCGACACCGAGCGCGAGGGCAGCGACGTCGGCCGAGGCACGACGGGCCGTGAACCACGCTCCTCGACGCCCGCCGGTCCCAATCCACTGCTCGGCGAGCGTCGTCTTCCCATAGCCGGCCGGGGCGACCAGGGTGCGGACGCCGGCACTCGAGTCGTCGAGAAGCGCAAGGAGCCGGGGACGCTCGATGATCCGGCGTCGCTGCAGAATTCTCGTCTGCCCGACTCGCGCAGCCATCCACATCCTCGTGACGGACGTTGCTTTCCCCGACCCGACCCTACAACGTTCCTCGGAGGCGCGCCTGCGGCGGTCGGGCCGCCGCAGGCGCGGGTCACCGTGCCGGGTGGGCGCCGAGAGCCCAGCCGTGCACGGACATCGGGTCCTCGCCCGTCAGGAGTCGGTACGCGATCGGAATCTGACGTCTGCGCGTCACGCCGAGCTTCTGTCGAAGCACGTCCGAGTGCGCCTTGGCCGTCCTGGGGGAGATTCCGAGCCTAATGCCGACCTCGTCGTTCGAGCACCCGGCTGCGATCAGTGCCACGACCTCGCGTTGACGGTGCGTGATCACCGTCGCCTTCTTCTCCGTGGCCAGCTCGATCATGGCTTCGAGGCTACTCCCTCGTTCGAGGGACGACCATTCGTCCCGGGGTGTAAATGCGGGTGTATCGCGCGGCCAACTACGCATCCCGGGACAGCCTTCGATGGGCACACTTCGGTGATGGCAACGCGGCATGCCTCGAAGCCCCCGGCGGTGAAAGCTCCCCGCCAGCGGGGTGCTTCGCCACCGTCCCGACGCACCATCGGGATCGCGTTCGGCATCGCTCTCGGCGCCGCGGCCGTCCTCATCGCCGGCGGACTCGTATTGGGGAAGAATCGCGCGCCCACGCCGGTGGCGAGCCCCGTCGTGAACATCGACCAGATACCGCAGTCGGGGCGTGTTCTGGGAGACCCGAACGCGAACGTGACCCTGATCGAGTTCGCCGACCCTCAGTGCCCCGCCTGCCGTTACTACACGCTCAACATCTACCCCGAGATCGTGAACCGGTACGTGCGTACGGGGAAGGTGAAGTCCCAGTTCCACGGGTTCCCCTTCATCGGCACCGACTCGATCAGGGGTCTGCGGTTCCTCATGGCGGCGAGCTTCCAGGACAAGCTCTGGCAGCTTCAGGAAGCCCTCTACAGGAATCAGGGAGCCGAGAACTCCGGCTGGCTGACCGATGACCTGGTCCGCCGGCTCGCGGGCGAGGTCCCGGGACTGGACGTCGACCGGCTGTTCCAGGATGCGAAGAGCGGGAAGGTCACGGCGATGATCCGCTCGGACTTGCGGCACGTTCAGGCGCAGGGTCTCACCCAGACGCCGTCGTTCCTCGTGCAGGTGGGCGACTCCAAGCCATATCTCCTGTCGGTTCCTCTGGATATCAGCGCATTCCGCTCGGCGCTCGACGACGCTCTCGGCGGTTGAGCGACCGCTCGTTGAGGGTGGCCGCCGGGCTGCTCGCGCTCGCGGGGGTCGGCGTGGCCGGATACCTGACCGTGGTCCACTATGGTGACGCGTCGCTCGTCTGCGTCCGCGGCGGGGGCTGCGAGACCGTGCAGCATTCGTCCTATTCCGAGCTCGCGGGGATACCGGTCGCGCTGCTCGGTCTCGTCGCCTACACGACGGTCCTCGTCCTCGTAGTCTGGGATGCACCGACGGGGCGCGTCGCAGCTGCCTCGATCGCACTCGTCGGGCTCGTGTTCAGCGCCTACCTGCTCGTCCTGCAGCTCTTCGTGATCGACGCGATCTGCATCTGGTGCGCGGCGAACGACATCCTCATCGCGCCGGCGCTCGCCCTCGTCACGGGGCTCCGGCTGCGTGCGCGCTGAGTCCTATGCCATCGGCACCTGGCGGAGAACCTTCGGGGCTACCCGATCGAGGATCTCCGACAGGCTCGGGCCGGTACAGGTGATGCCGTGGTTTCGGAGCCCGATGACGGCGTGGGCCGGGTCGGGCTCCAGCGCGACGAGATCGGAGACCGCGACCGCGAGCTCCTGTGTGCCGCACGGGTAGTTCACGTCCGTCGCGGCGATGCCCTCCATCCAGGCGTGCACGTGCAGGATCGCACCGACGTCGGGATGCGCCTGATAGATCATCCAGTGCTCGATCGCGTCGACCGAGACCCGCCGTGGCTCGATTCCGGGGGGGACGCTGAGGACGATGACGCCGCGATCGTCGTCGAAGTCCTTGACCATCAGGAGATCGGTGCCGACGTTCTCGAGCTTGGACTTGTCGACGCCCGACGCGCTCATCCAGAACCGGGTGTCGTCCTTTCGCGCCGAGAGGTTCCCGTAGGAGAGGCCGCCGACGCTGTACAGCCGCATCACGTGCCGGAGGTCACGGCCGGAGAGGTACTCCTCGACGGGGAACGGCGCCGGCAGGAGATCGAGCTCGTCGAGCCGTTTTCCCGCCTCGCCGATGTCCGCCGTGATCTCGTCTCCGTCCCAGAGCTCGGGCTCGAGGTCGGGGATCCACTCGTTGTCGATGACGAGCCGCGAGGTCGCGAGGGGCTCGAGCCGCTCGTAGATCGTCGCGGGGTCCTCTGTGACGTGATACGTCCCCTGCTCCATCGTCGTGAACCAGACCCCCTTCTCCGGAACGCGTAGGAGCACGACGTTCGAGAGCGTGCGGACGAGCATCGGATAGCTCGCCTTGAGGGCGTCGTCGGGAGCCTCGTCGAGCTCGTAGAACGCGGCGGAGTAGGTCCCTCTCGACGCGCGCCGGAACGCCTTCGGGTCGGCCACGTCGAACATGTTGAGCACGAAGTCCGCATCGGCGACGTCCTCGACGTACGCGAAGTCGTCGGCTTCGAACTGCTTGCCGATCGACCGCACCCACTCCTCGTGCTCGGGGGAGGTTGCGGTGCCCCAGATCGCGTACCGACGCACGGCGCGAGTCTAGCGCCGCGCCTCAGCGGAAGAGGTCGCGCTCGGCCGGCATGAGGAGATCCGCTCCGCTGCCGTCTCCGCGTAGGGCGACGCCCCGCACGATCGCAGCCGGAACTCCGGCCGCCTTCCCCATGACGAGCTCGGCCGCGCCGGAGATCTCGTCCGCGACGGCGATCTGCGTCGCATGGAGCTCGTACCCGGTCGAGTCGAGGGTGCCGCGGAGATCGCGCAGCGGCTCGAACCCCGCGACCCCGAGCGCAACGTCGGTGGTCCCCTGCCGGAACGGCCGTCCGAACGAGTCGCTGACGACGACGCCGAGCTCGACGCCGGTCACCGCCGCGAGCCGTGTCCTCAGGCGTCGCGCCGAGGCATCGGGATCGACCGGGAGCAGGACGACCGTGTCCCGGCCCTTCGCGTTCGAGAGATCGACGCCCGCGGACGCGCACACGAAGCCGTGGCGGGTCTCGACGATGAGAAGCGGCGGACGCGAGCGAACGACCCGCCGGCTCTCGCGAAGGATCACCTCGATGCGGCGCGCGTCCTCCTCGCCGGCGAGCTCACGAGCTTCCGCGGACGCCTCGACGTCGTCGAGGTGGACCACGCGGCCCTCGACCTTCGACACTGCCTTCTGGGCCACGACGAGGACATCGCCCGCGTCGAATCCGCCGGCGCGCCCCGCGGACTCGGCAAGATGCAGGGCGAGATCGTCTCCTTCCTCCAGCTCCGGGATACCGCGGAGCGGGACGACGCGGACCTCGCCGCTCATCTCCTTCGATCGAGGCCCGAGAGCCTGATGCCCGCGTGGACCCTGTAGCGACGGTTCACGTTCACGAGCATCGCGGTCATGCCTTCGAGCGTGCGGGCGCTCGCGAGCGGACCGGCATCGATCGCGTTCCCGGCCGTGAGAGATGCGGCGAGCCCGAGTGCCCTGGCCTTCGCCGGCTCGTCGTCGCCGCACACGAGCGCGTCCTCGTCCGGACGATCGTCGGCTCCCAGGTTGGAAGCCGCGAGCGAGTGGAGGCCCGCGACGACCGGACCTCCGATTGCCTCCTGGACGCGCTCGGCGACGGAGACGGCGTCCTCGGTCGGCTCGACGCCCTTTGGTGTAAACCGGAGCTCGGACGCCACGCAGAGGACCGGCGTACTCCCGATCACAGCCGCGAGCTCCCGCGCAGTCGCGACCGCGGCTTCCGCCTTCGTCGCCAGCACCACGAGGTCGACGGACCGGACGGCCGCTCCGTTCTCGGCTCCGCGGACCCCGAGCTCGTCTGCGGTCGTCGCCGCGCGAGCGGCGTCGCGAGAGCCGATCACGACGTCGTGCCCGGCTTCGCGAAGACGCAGCGCGAGCGCCTTCCCGAAGGGGCCCGTCCCGCCGACGACGGCTACCCGCACGCGGTCTCCAGGACGACCTCGGCGAGGCGACGGCTCGCGGCGCGATCGACCATGAGCGTCTTTGTGGCCACCAGCTCGACGGGCGCCTCGGCGGGAAGGTCGGCCTCGTCGACGACGACCGCGTCGACGATTCCCTCGTAGCAGGCTGCGACGTGCGCGGGAGTCGTGCCTCCGGCCATGCGCGCGAGCATACGATCGGCAGGCCCCTTGACGGCGGCGCCCCCGACGAGCGGGCTCACCGCGACGCAGCGCACGCCTCTTCGCGCGACGGCGGCGCGGACCTCGGCGACGGCGAGGATCGGGGCGATGGAGACGTAGGGGTTGCTCGGCGCGACCACGATCGCAGCGGCCGATTCGAGTGCATCGACCACGCCCGGCGCAGCTCGTGCCTCGTTCGCGCCCTCGAACACGACCGCATCGACGTCGTCGCGGTGACCACGGCCGACGAACCACTCCTGGAACGAGAACGTGCCGGCAGGAGTCACCACCTGCGTTCGCAGACGATCGTCCGTCGCGGGGACGAGCCTCGCCATGAGCCCGGCGCGCTCGGCGAGCTCCGCCGTGACCGCGGACAGCGTGGCGCCTGCGCGCAGCGCCTGCGTCCGGACGAGATGGAGTCCGATGTCGAGGTCGCCGAGCCGGAACCAGTCGTCTCCGCCCCAGGCCGCGGAGGACGTGAGCGCATTCCACGTCTCGCCCGCCCGCCCCCAGCCACGCTTCTCGTCGGAGAGACCGGCGAGCGTGTAGAGCAGGCTGTCGAGGTCCGGCGACACGTGCAGTCCGAGGATCTCGACGTCGTCCCCGACGTTCCCGACGATCGTCAGCTCATCCGGCGCGAGCACGTCCACGAGCCCGCGCGCGAAGCGGGCGCCGCCGACACCACCCGAGAGAAGCGCAACTCTCACACGTGAACGGCGAGGAGTGCACGCGTCCGCGGGCCGACGTCGAGGGGCAGACGTTCGAGGTCGTCGTCGACGTCGATGTCGAGCTCGAGCTCGGGGATCCGCACGGTGCGGAAGGGCGCGTGGGCGCGGAAGCGGGCCGCGCTTCCCGGACCATAGAGCGGCGCGAAGTGATGCCGGGACGGGAGCGAGAGCGCGTTCGTCGTCCCGTCCGGCGCCTCGACGAGCGCCAAGCCGGACGCGGCGAGCCGTGCGATCGCAGCTGACGTGACACACGGGAGATCCGCGTTGACGACGAGCGCGTGGCCGTCGAGCCCGGCGAGTCCCGCCGCCACGGCCGCGCCGAGCCCTCCGCCCGGATCGGCGACAGCCTCCGCTCCGGTCGGCACGACGTCGACATCGTCTGTGACGACGATCACCCGTGCGACTCGGCTGGCGGCCTCGACGACGTCACCGAGCATGGCGATCGCGACACCGGCCCGAAGCGAAGGCGAGAGCCGCCTCTTGGCGTCACCACGGCAGGGAACGACGATGGTCGGCACGCGGTGCAAGCGTAATGACGACGCGGCTCGGCGAGTCAAGCAGCGTGCGACGCGCCGGGTCCGGACGTCGCCCACTCGCGCAGGTCGAACCAGTGCGACGCCTTCAGCGCCTCGCACACCTCGGGGTTCGTGTGCTCCGCGTTGAAGACGTGGTGGTCGAGGTCGCAGCAGAGCTCCAGGTCGCCGAGCGTGACGTGGGAGATGCGCGCGAGGGCGTCGGCCGGAAGCTGCGCTTCGGCGACGGTGTAGTGCTTGAACTGCAGGTCCGAGGCGAGCTCCATCAAGCTCGGCCAATCCGGACATGTCCGTGAGGTCATCGAATCGCTGTGTTCGCCTCGATCGCCCAGCTCCCTTCAAACCGGACGACCCCCCTCTCCTCCTTCCCAGGGTAGACGACAAAAACGAGCGCGTCATCGAGCCAGTGGTAGAGACGCTCGCCGGACGCGTCGGTGAGCCCGAGCCGGAGGTGGAACCGACCCTCGGCGAGCGGCAGCGCGCCGAGCTCGAAGCGGACGGTGCGCTCGCCGCGGGCGCCGTCCCAGCCGAGCTCTCTCAGGTCGACCGCGTCGCCGGCGATGAGCGTGCCGGCATCGTCGCGGAGCTCGAGCTGGAGACGCGGCGGCGCGAGTTCGTCGCCCGCCGCGACGCCTACCCGAAGCGCGAACGGCTCCCCGGACAGGAACTGGAGGCGCTCGCTGCCCTCTCTCCCGAGCAGCACCGCGGAGGTGATCGTCGCTTCGCCCGAGCCCCACTCGCGCAGGCCGGCGCCGCGTTCGGCGGGGTCGATCTCGTCGGCGAGCACGCGCCGGTACCGCGTCACCGCCTCACGCGTCGAACCGTCGAACGCGACTCGTCCGCCTTCGAGGAAGACGGACCGCTCGCAGAGCCGCTCCACCGCCTGCGCGTCGTGCGAGACGAAGACGATCGTCCCGCCTTCCTGCTTGAACCGGAAGATCCGGCCGAAGCACTTCCGCTGGAACGCCTCGTCGCCGACCGCGAACACCTCGTCCAGGAGTAGGGTGTCCGCGTCCAGGAACGCGGCGATCGAGAAACCGAGGCGCATCGTCATCCCCGACGAGTACGTGCGCACCGGCCGGTCGATGGCATTCTCGAGTTCCGCGAAGGCGACGATCTCGTCGAAGCGCTCGCGGATCTCGGCACGCCGAAGCCCCTGGATCGCGCCGTTCAGGAAGACGTTCTCGCGACCCGTGAAGTCGGGGTGGAAGCCTGCGCCCAGCTCGAGCAGCGAGCCGATCCGGCCCTGCGCCGCGACGCGACCTGAGGTGGGTTTGATGATGCCTGCGACGAGGCGGAGGAGCGTGGTCTTCCCCGAGCCGTTCCGTCCGACGAGCCCGACCGCTTCCCCCCGGGCGACATCCATCGAGACGTCGCGCAGCGCCCAGACCTCGGTCGCCTGCGTCCTGCCGCGCTGGACGAAGAGATCCTTCAGCGTCCGGGCCTCGCGGGCGTGGATGCGGAAGCGTCGCGACACCGCTTCGACGCTGATCTCGCCCATTCGCACCAGGACCTAGACTAGAGATCGATGCGGAACTGCATTGCGCCCGCGAAGTGCACGCCCTCAGGAGCTGTCGCGCACCAGGAATCCGCACCGCGAGCCCACGGCGCGGGCTGTGCGTCGCTGCGCCAGGGCCGCGAAGCGGCCGTCTTCAGGGATCTTCGCGCGGGCGCAGTCCACACTTCGGCCGACGGCGCGACCTGTGCCTCGCTGCGCCAAGGCCGCGAAGCGGCCGTCTTCAGGGATCTTCGCGCGGGCGGAATCCGCACCTCGGCCCACGGCGCGACCTGTGCGTCGCTGCGTCAAGGCCGCGAAGCGGCCGTCTTCAGGGGTTTTCGCGCGATCGCGATCCGCCACTCGGCGGATCGCGATCCTGCGCATGGGCTAGTGGAGCGCATCGGCGAGCACGCCGTGCCGGCGGGACCGCTCGCTGGTGCGCTGGCTCGCCTACGAGCTCGACACGCCCCGCGCGGGCGTTCCCGGCCGCGCTCGCCTGCGTCTCGAGAACGCTGGGTCGGCGCCGTGGCAGTCGCACGGGAAGGAAGGTCTGCAACTCGCCTACCACTGGTCGGACACGCTCGGGAACCCGATCGTGTGGGACGGGATCCGGACGCCCTTTCCGCACTCCGTCGAGCCCGGAGGCTCGGTCGAGCTTGACGCGCTCGTCCTCGCGCCGAGGACGCCGGGCGAGTACCGGCTCGCGTTCGACCTCGTCGAGGAGCATCGCTTCTGGCTGCAGGAGGTGGGGTCGCTGCCGTTCGAGCTCGCAGTCGAGGTGCGACCCCGCATCGCCGAGCGGCGCCTCGCGGTGGTGATCCACGGGACGGCGGACGGCGAGCTCGAGGCGGCACTCGCGGCGCAGGAGGAGGCGCTCGTCGCCGAGGACGCCGTCGCCTTCGCGCATCTCGTCCCGGAGGCGCTCCCCGCTCCCGACTGGTCGCGTCGGCTGCTCGACGGGCACGAGGAGGGATTCGCGGCCGTCGGCGGTTCGATCGAGCCTGTGGGCGGCGGCCTGCGCGGGCGGGCGGAACGGCACAAGCTCGCCGCGTGGGCTCCGGGCGGCGGCCGCAACCCGCGCTTCTCGTCACCGCTCCTCTTCCCGTCGCTCCTCGCCGGGCTCGACCCGGTGCGGCACGACGAGCTCCCGGCCTACTCCGGCGCCGACGCGCTCTTCGACGGGAACGCGGTCGTCAGACTTCGACGGCGATCCGGTCGTCCGAGCGACTGAAGACGTAGCCGCCGACCGCGAGCGCAACCACCGCCGAGACGAAGACGTAGACGATCTGCGCGGCGCTCGGCACGTCCCCGTAGAAGAGCGCCGCCCGCATCGCCTCGATCGGCGGCGTGAGGAAGTTCACCCAGCGGAGGACGAAGCCGACCACCGGGTACTGGCCGACGCCCGGAAGGTTGTCGACGTTGTAGAGCACCGGCGTCAGGAAGAACCACGGTAAGAGGAGCGCCGCGATCAGGTGCTCGACGTCGCGGTAGAGCGCGTTCAGCGACGCAAGTGCGAGTGCGACGCCCGCCACGAGGCACGCGAAGAGCGCGCCGATCGGGATCGCGATCCAGGCCGTCGACCGCGCCTCGGGGTGCACGATCAGGCTGAGGACGAGGACGACGACCAGCATCACGCCGAAGGCGACGAGGTTCGTCGCCACGATCGAGAGCGGGACGAGCTGCCGCGGGAAGCGCACCTTGCGAATGAGGTTCGCGTTCTCCAGGAGGCTGCGCGTCGATGCCTGGACGGCCGTCGCGAAGAAGACCCATGCCGGGAGCCCGCAGAGCAGGAAGAGCCAGTAGTCGCTCGTTCCGACCTCGGCCACCTTCCAGAGCAGCGAGAAGACCAGCAGGTAGACGCCCATGAGGACGAGGGGGTGGAGGAGCGACCACGCCAGCCCGAGGAACGACCCTTTGTACTTGGCCCGCAGGTCGCGCCGGAAGAGGCTCGAGAAGAGCTCGCGGTAGCGGAAGACGTCGGCGTAGACAGTCACGGCTCGTCCCGAGTCTAGGGTGCCCGCACGCTCGACTACCCTTACCGCGTTGTGGATACGGGTATCGCGATTGCGGCGTTACCGGTCACCGTCGCGGTTCTCTGGAGTCTGCTCCGCTCCGGCGTGGGCGCGCGGCTCGTCTCGGTGCCGACCGGTGAGCGCTGGCACGAGCGGCCGATCCCGACCTTCGGCGGCATCGGGATCTTCGCGGGCTTCCTGGCGGGAGTGCTGGTCGCAGTCGCAGTCGGCGCGATCCCGTGGAGCGGCGACATCGGCGGGATCCTGGCGGGCGTCGCGCTCCTGTTCGTCGCCGGACTCGTCGACGACCTCCGTCACCTGAGCCCGGTCGCGAAGCTCGCAGCCCAGATCGCCGCGGCAGTCATCGTGATCGCGAGCGGGCTGAAGGTCGAGATCGTCTCGAACGAGGCGCTCGCATGGGGCATCGGGATCCTGTGGCTCGTCGGGATCACGAACGCCTTCAACCTGCTCGACAACATGGACGGGCTCGCCGCGACCCTCGCCGCGATCGCATGCGCCTATTTCGCGATCGACGCGGTGACGCAGCACCCGAACGACACGGTGCTCGTCCTCTCGCTCTCGCTCGGGCTCGCGTGTATCGGGTTCCTGCCCTTCAACCTCCGTCCAGGGAGATCGGCCGCACTGTTCATGGGCGACTCGGGGAGCCAGGTGGTCGGGTTCGGGCTCGCGTCGCTCGCGCTCGCATCGAGCTGGACCGTCGCCGGAGCCACCGTCGCGACGATCCTGCTGCCGCTCCTCGTGCTCGCGGTCCCGCTCCTCGATACCACACTCGTCACCACCGTGCGGCTCGCCCAGCGGCGGCCGGTCACCCAGGGCGGCCGCGACCATTCGTCCCACCGGCTCGTGTACTACGGGCTCTCGGAGGCGAACGCCGTGCTCCTCCTCGCTCTCGTGGCCGCGGCGATCGGTGCCACGGCACTCGCCTACAACGTGCTCGACAACGCGCGCCTGACGGCCGTGGGCGTCCTCCTCACGTTCGTGCTGCTCGTCCAGTTCGCGAGCTTCCTCTCCGACCTCGAGGAGCGCTCGCGGAAAGGTACGGCCTGACCGGCGCCGTCGCTCTGGCACGCGCTCGTCGCCGAGCCGCGGCGCCTGGTCGAGGTCGTCGTCGACTTCGTGCTCATCTGCGTGTCGTTCCTCACCGCCTATCTCCTCGTGATCGGGGGGCAGGGGACGGATTTCGAGCGGTCGGTGTTCCTCTCCACACTGCCGATCCTCCTCGCGACCCAGTACGTCCTCTTCGTCGCGCTCGGCGTGTACCGCCGCGTCTGGCGATACGCGACAGCCCGCGACGTCATCCCGCTCGCCCTCGGGTGCGGCGGCGCCGCGCTCCTCTCCTCGCTGATCGTGCAGGCGCTGCGCCCGATCGGCTCGTTCCCGGCTCTCGAGATCTTCGTCGTCTACGCGATGCTGTGCACCGGGCTCATCGGGGCGTCACGGCTCACCCTCAGGCTGCTCCCAGAGGCGCGCGCGCTCCGCGGCAGGAAGCGCCGCGTGCTCATCGTCGGCGCGGGCAGGGCGGGGCGCGGGCTCGCGCGCGAGCTCCACGATGCACACGAGAGCACGCGTGGTCGGCTTCCTCGACGACAACCCCCGCGTGCGGCGGCGGCGCATCCTGGGCGTGACCGTGGTCGGTGCGCTCGACGAGACGGCGCGCGCGATCGCGAGCGCACGCCCGGACGAGGTGCTGGTGACGATTCCGGGCGCGTCGCAGGAGCGACTCGACGCCGTGGTCGAGGCGTCGGAGAACGCCGGGATCCCTTGCCGGATCGTCCGGCGGAGCACCGAGTTCACCGCTCCGAGCCGCGTCGAGGCGTCGCTTCGGTGAGCGAGCCGGCGCAGCGGAGCGGGCCCGAGAGGCCCGACGCTCTCGCCCGGCTGCAGAAGGCGATCCCGCTCCTCGTCGTCTACTTCGCGCTCGCGGCGCTATACGCGTGGCAGGCGTCCAACCGACCCGTGCCGACGATCTTCACGGACGAGGGCGAGATGGCACAGCTCTCGCGGGCGATCGCCCACACGGGCGCGGCTGCGAGGCGCGGAGTGCCGTACGGCCTCGCCTCCCTGGTCGCGTACTTCCTCGCACCGGTGTGGTGGCTCGGCACGACGGCGGCACAGTACTCGGCCGCCAAGCTCCTGCTCGTGCTGACGATGACGGCGACAGTCTTCCCGGCGTACGCCCTCGCCCGGCTCGTCGTCTCGCCGTGGTACGCGCTCGCGGCCGCGGGTGGGGCGACGGCGGTACCCGCGCTCGCGTACTCCCCGATCCTCGTCGAGGAGCCGCTCGCCTACCCGCTCGCGACGCTCGCGCTCTTCCTCATCGCGCGCTCGCTGGTGCGACCGAACTGGAGGACGCTTCTTCCCGCAGCGATCGTGTCGGCTGCGGCCGCGGCCACTCGGACCCAGCTCGTCGTGCTCTTCGCCGTCCTCGCGCTGGGCCTCCTCTGGATCGCCTGGCAATCCGAGCGCGGACGGCGCTGGCGCTCGACCTGGTCGACCTGGGACTGGGTCGGCGCCGCCGCTCTGGCCGTCGGCGTGGCGGTGACGTTCTCCGCCGTCATGAGCCACCTGTCGACGAGCTGGCGGAACACGACCCTCTACTACAAGGACCGCATCTTCGACCACGGCGTGTCGGCGATCGGGGCGCTCGCGATCGGGATCGGGATTCTTCCGCTCGTCGCCGGGATCTCGGCGCTCGCACGTCCGAAGGACGAGGCGCCGGACCCGAAGACACGAGCGTTCGTGACGACGACGGCGGCCGCGCTCGCGACCTTCGTCTGGTACGCGGGCATCAAGGGCGCTTACCTTTCGACGGTCTTCGCCACGCAGATCGTCGAGCGGAACGTGATCTACCTGGCGCCGCCGCTCTTCGCCGCGACGGCCCTCGCGATCGAGCGCGGCGTCGGGCGCTGGTGGGCGATCGCGGTCGGAGCCGTCTTCACCGTCTACGTCGTCGCCGCCACACCCCTCGAGCTCGGCAACTACCCGTACTACGAGGCGCACGGCCTCTCGATCGCAGCCTTCGCCAACCGCAAGTGGGGCTGGCCGCACGGACGCATCGAGACCGCCCTCATCGTCGCGTGCGTGCTCGCGATCGGCGTCGTCCTCGCCCTCCGCTGGCTGCGCCGCGGCTCGACCGCGTTCCGCGTCGTCGCCGGGGTTGCGGCGGTGATCGTCGTGACGTGGGGCCTCACCGCGGAGGTGTATGCCGCCTCGGGCGAGCAGCGCCTCTCGCGGCAGATCCGCAGCAACATCCCGGGAGCGCTCGACTGGGTAGACCAGGCGACCGGTGGCGCTTCGACGGTCGTGCTCGGGCAGCAGATCACCGACCCGACGAACATCCAGGTGGCCGAGTTCTTCAACACGTCGATCCGGAAGATGTGGAGCCTCGACGGCACCGCCATCAACGTCGGCGGCCCGATCCTCACGCCCGACCTCGCCGCGGCGAACGGGACGCTTTATCCGGCGCCGGGCACGCAGTACGCCCTCGCCCTGAACGGCGTCGAGCTGCGCGCGCCGGTCGTCGCCACGAAGGGCGCTGACACGCTGTACCGGGTAGACGGCGGCCCGCTGCGCCTGCGGTCGGCCGCCACGGGGGTCTCGTCGGACGGCTGGCTGACCGGGACGACGGACGAGCCGAACGTCGCGCGGGGCTCGTACACACGGTACGACGTGTCGCACGACGGGCCCGGCTTCGCCGTGCTGCAGCTCTCGCGGATCGGCTGGTGCCCGAGCCCTGGGAAGCGTACGGTCGGTCGGGTCACGGTGCGGATCGGGCCCGTTGGCGTCGGACCGGACAAGCAGCCGGCGATCGGCCACGTTACCGGCCGGAAGACCGTCGTCGTCAAGGACTGCACGACGGCGCCGACGGTCACACTCGCCCCGCCCGACGTCCCCTGGCGCATGGAGTTCGCGGTGGCGCCGACGTTCTCCCCGAACGAGGTCGATCCGACGAACAGCGACCGGCGCGACCTGGGCGCGCAGGTGACGAAGGTCGGTTTCCAGTCGCTCTTCCGTTAGCGCGACGCTGCGACGAGATAGGTGAAGCGGAAGCGAAGCGCGAGCCGCGCGAGCGGGCCGGAGCGCTCCAGCGTGCGTGCCGTCGCGACGAGCGCACGCGGCAGAGCGACGGTCTGCGGGACGAAGAACGGCCGCAGCACCACCTGGAGAAGGCCTGCGGCCCGGAGATCGGCGAGCACGTCGTCGAGCTCGTACTGCCGCGGGTTGAGGTCGAACACGAGCTTCGACTCCGTGTAGCTCGCGATGCGGCAAAAGAGCTCCCGCCGGTCGCGGGCGTAGTAGATCGCCCGGAAGATGGTGGTCGCCGCGACCGGAGCGGGCGGCTCGTAGTCGTTCAGGTCGCCCACCGCGAGCTCGGCCCGACCGGCGAGGCGCTCTCTCGCGGCCGACACCATCTCCGGCGTCGAGTCGACTCCGCGGTAGCGGAGCCCACGATCGAGGAGGAGCGCGCCGAGGCCGCCGTCGCCGCACGCGAGGTCGAGTACCTCGTCGCCCGGCCCGAGGTCCGGCCCCAGCGCGACGACGAGATTCGCCCGGTGAGCCAGATACGAGGCGGCGTCCGCGTACTGTCGCTCGGTCCACGCCTCCGCCTGCCGCGCGTACTGGTCTTCCTTCGTCACAGTGCGAGTAGCCGTTCGGGGTGCTTCCGCACGAAGCGGGTCATCCCGCGCAGGTGCCACAGCGTGTGACGTGACAGGAACGCGTGGTCGATGACGGCGGCGTAGTCGTGGACCACAACCGCGGCCGGCACGTACCAGCGCTCCCAGCCGGCCAGCATCGCCCGGTAGCAGAGGTCGATGTCCTCGCAGTAGTGGCGAAACCCGGAGTCCCAGCCGCCGAGCTCGGCGAGCATCGTCCGGCGCATGAGGAGGAACGCACCGAGGAGCCAGTCCGCCTCGACCGGCTCCGTCGGCCGCTCGTCGAGACCGTAGTGCTCGCGCTGGCTCTCGTACGGGGGCCGAAGGCGCCGGAGCGGCGTGCGGCGGACGATCGTCCCCCGAACCGTGGGGAACGCCCGCCGGGAAGGCTGCCAGGTTCCGTCGGGCCAGCGCATCTGTGGGCCTGCGATCCCGCAGCGAGGGTGCGCGTCGGCAAACGCCACGAGCGTCGTGACGGCGCCGGGCTCCGGGACCGCGTCCGGGTTGACGGCGAGAACGTGGTCTCCCGAAGTCGAGGTGATGCCGAGGTTCACGTTCGCCGCGAGGCTGAGCGGCTGGGGATTCTCGAGCACGCGGACGCCGTCCGGGAGAGGCTCCGCCACCGAGCCAGGGAGATTCGAGACGACGACGGTCTCGTCGACCTGCGGGACGAGCACCGGGAGCAGCTTGGCGAGCTCGGCCGCGTGGCCGTGCGAGACGACGACCGCGGAGACGCTCACGGGTCGGCCTCCGACCGGTGAGCGGGGAAGGGGGTGGTGGGGAACCGGGAGGTTCTCCACGAAGTCACAAAGGGGGCGAGCCACAGGCGAGCGCTGCTCATCGAGCGAGTACCTCGGAGTACACGGCCAGGGTCTTCTCCGCCGCCGCCCGCCAGCTGAATGCACGCGCACGCTCGAGGCCCGCCGCGACGAGGCGATCGCGCTCGGCCAGCGCAGTCCGGATGCCGGCCGTGAGCTCCGAGCCGTCGACGAGCACCGCCGCTTCTCCTGCGACCTCCTCGACGGCGGGCTCGCGAACGGCGACGACCGGCGTGCCGCTCGCCATCGCCTCGAGCACCGGCAGGCCGAAGCCCTCGTACCGCGAGGTCTGGACGAGGCAGGCGGCCCCGCGATAGAGCTCGGCGAGCCGCGTCGCGTCGACGTATCCCTCGAGCCGAGCGCCCTCCCGACGGAGCTCCGCCGCGACGGCAGCGTCCTTCTCCGGCCCGGCGACGACGAGCGGGAGACCAACCTCATTCGCTGCGCGGAGCGCCGCGAGCTGGTCCTTCCGCCGTTGGATCGCCCCGACCGCGAGCACGTAGTCATGGGGACCCGGGCCAGGAGCGAATGCGGGGTCGACGCCGTTGGGCGTAACGACCACCCCGTCCGGTGGGACACCGTAGAGCTCCACGAGGTCGCGCTTCGTGCGCTCGGACACGGTCAGGACGCGCGCGGCGCGGCGTACCGCGCGCGGGACGACCCGCCGGAAGACGAGGCGATCCTTTCTCGCCATCAGGTCGGGCTGCCGCTCGAACGAGAGGTCGTGGACGGTGACCACGCAGGGGCACGGCGCGCGCAACGGCAGCGCGTACTGGGTGTGACAGAGCGACGCATCGAGCCGGCGGAGCGCGCGCGGCAGCGACCACGCCATCCGCAGCTCCTGGGATGGCGTCGTGAGGTCGACCGCCTCGATCCCCTCCGGCACGAGCTCCGGACGCCGCGTCACCGCGGCGAGGCGCAGACCGGCTGCGGGTGCCAGCACGGACAGCTCGCGAAGGAGGTTCCGGACGTATGTCTCGTCCCCGGTTCGCCGCCGCCCGAGCACGTCGGCGTCGACGACCACGAGGCTCATTCGCGCAGCTCCCGCCACAACGCCTCGACTTCATCCGCGGAGCGCTTCCACGTAAAGCCGGACGCGCGCTCGATCCCGGCCGGGACGAGCTCGTCCCGGCGCGCGTCGGCCTCTGCGATCCCCTGGGCGATCGCGTCCACGTCGAGTGGATCCACCAAGACCGCCGCGCTCGCGGCCACCTCCTCCATCGCGGTTCCCGACGACGTGACGACGGGAGTGCCGGACGCCATCGCCTCGAGCACCGGCAGCCCGAATCCCTCGTAGAGCGACGGATAGAGAACGACACGAGCGCCTCGATAGGCAGCGGCGAGCTCAGTGTCCGGGAGCTCGCCGACCCACCCGGAGACGTCCACGCCGCCCCACCCCCGCGCGCCCACGACGCGGAGCTCGGCGCCGGCACGCCGCGCTGCCTCGACCACACGGCCGAGATTCTTGCGCGGCTCGAGCGTCGCCACGGCAAGGACGTAGTCTCCGTCCGCTCGCGGCCCGTCGGGGGTGAAGATCTCGTCGACGCCGTTCGGGACGACACGGATCCGCTCCGCGGGAACGCCCGCCGCAACGGTTTCGTCGCGCGTGAACTCGGAGACGGCGACGACCGCGTCGGCCGCCAGGAGCACGGAGCGAAGGCCGGCCTTCCCGTACAGCCGGTGCCAGCGAGGGAATGCTTCGGGCGCGCGCAGGAGGGCGAGGTCGTGGACGGTGAGCACCGTCGGGATCCGCGGGCTCCGCGGCCCGCGGAACGTCGTGCAGTGGAGGAGGTCGAGCCCGCGCGCGGTCCGCGACAGGACCGCGGGATACCAGAGAGCATCCCGGAGAACGCTGGAGGCGCGACCCGCCCCCCCAAACGAGAGGAGCTCGAGGTCGACGTCGGTCCGGCCGCGGAGCGCCGAGACGAGCCCGCGGACGTGCCGAGCGGTGCCCGCGCGCGTCTGGACCAGCGGGGAGATGTCGATCCCGACCCTCATGCCCTCACTCCGAGTCGGTCGGCCACGTGCCGGAGGGCGGTGCGCGGCTCGGGGTACTCGAGGAGCTCGACCGCGCGGGCCGCGTCGCACCAGCGGTAGTCGACGTGCTCCTCGTTCAGGGCGGGCTCCCAGCCCGACTCCGTCTCGACCCAGAACGGGTGGACGGTCACCCGCGCGCCGCCGAGCTCGGACGGCCGCTGGTAGCCGAGCTCGAGCGGGAGCGCCTCGATCGAGCCGGCCGCACGCAGGCCTGTCTCCTCCTCGAGCTCACGGATGGCCGTCTCCCGGGGCGACTCGCCCGTCTCGATACCGCCGGCGACGAGGTGCCAGTAGCCCAGCTTCTCCGGCGAGCGCAGGAGCACCAGGAAGTCCGGCTTCGGACGCGACACGACGATGACGACCTCCTCGTCCGTTCTCACGGGGCGGCCTCCTGGTAGCCGCGGAGGAAGGTCTCGCCGACGGACCGCCAGGTGAACCGAGTCGCGCTGCTCGATGCCCGCAGCGGCCAGCCGCTCGCGCTCGGAGATCGCGCGACGAATCGCGTCTGCGAAGTCGTCGGGGTCGTCCGGGTCGGCGCGGAGCGCGACATCGCCGCTCGCCTCGTCCAGGGAGGGATGCGAGGACGAGACGACCGGAGCGCCGCAGGCCATCGCCTCGACGATCGGCATCCCGAAACCCTCGAACCGCGAGGGGTAGGCGACGGCCGCGGCGCCCCGATAGAGCCGCGCGAGCTCCTCGTCGGGCACGTACCCGAGTCGCCGGATCCCCGGGGCATCGAGCCCCGCCGCGTCGGTCTCCCAGTCGCCGCCGGCGACTGCGAGGAGCATGCCGTCGAGCCGCGCTTGTGCGGCGACGAGCACCGCGAGGTTCTTCCTCGGCTCGGGCGCCGCGACCGTGAGGACATACGGAGCGCCGAGATCGGCGCCCTCGCCGCGGGCCGTGAAGACGCTGCCGACACCCGGGTACGCGACCCGGATCCGGCTCGGCGGGACATCGAGCGTCTCGGTGACATCCCGCCCCGTGAACTCCGAGTTCACGAAGACGACGTCGCACGTGCGCGCAGCGTTCCGGTACTTCCGGCCGTGCATCGCGCGGGTGCGCGGTGTGACCCAGTCGGGATGGTGCACGGGAACGAGGTCGTGGATCGTGGTCGCGCGCACGCCGCCTCGCTGGGGTGGATACATCCAGTCGGAGAAGTGGAGCACGTCGACGGGGCCGACGAGTCGCTCGGCCACGGGATGTCCGATCTCGCTCCACGTGGTCCGGATCGCGTGCGAGCACGGCAGGCGCCAGGTTCTGAGCTCCACGTCGATGCCCGCGATCGCCTCCCGGATCCGGTCCGGCCCGCGGATGCTCGAGGGCGCGAACGCAACGATCTCGTGCTCGCCCGCCGACGCTTCCACGAGCCCGGCGAGGGACCCGCGCAGGTAGTTCCCGATCCCCGTCGCCGGATGGCTCAACGGGCTCACGTCGAATGCGATCCTCACGTCCCCGGACGCCTCACGGGCTCGGCCGGTAGACGAAGCGGTCGAAGTGGACGCCGAGGACGCGCCTGTCCGGGTTCCCGCCGCCCGTGACCTTCGCCGGAATCGCGGTCGGCGTGATGCTGAACGTGACGGTGCAGCGATCGCTCCCCTCTCGCGGGATGACGGGGACCCTCATGACCCCGAAGGAATCCGGCTGGAACCGGACGCGACCCACGACCTTGCCGTCCGTGCGGGCGACCACGGTCTGCGGCCCGAGGAAGAGGCTCGGGTCGCTCGACATCGTCACGACGAGGCCGCCGCGCACGCAGCGCCGGCGGAGCCAGGTCACTCTCTTTCCCGACCAGGTGTCGTTGGGGTAGAGGCCGTCGATGCGGACGGCGGAGACGAGCGGCGGCCGCACCCGCCACAGCGTGACGCCCCACCCCTTGTCCTGCGCCAGCCGCGTTCCATCGGGCTCGAACGACGAGTCGACGACGAGGTACCTCGTGTCGACGTGGGCGCCGTTCGGCAGCGTCACGGCGCCCGTCACCGGGTCGATCCGCACTCGGGTCTCCGGCAGGCCGCCGGGAGTCGGAGCGGTCACGTAGTACACGGGTCCGACCGAGCGGTTGAAGAACTCGTTCTGGTTCACCGTCAGCCGGTCGGTCCGCCCGGTCCACAGGAACGCGGCCTGCGCGCCGTCCGGGAGCGCGCGGTCGATCCAGTCGCGCTGGCTCGCGCGGATCCCTTGGAAGAGCGACCCGCGGGAGAAGCGCTCGAGCCCGTGCGTCCCCCACCAGATCGGCTTCAGCGCCACCGCCCAGAGCCCGAGCACGACGAACGGAAGCGCGAGCGCGTAACGGCGCGGCACGAACAGGAACGCCGCCGCCAGGGCGACCGCGAGCATGGCGGCGGCGAACGTGATCCAGCCCGACCCGATGCGGTCCTGCAGCGACCAGAACGGCAGCAACATCAGCGTGTCCGTGATCGCCGACGTCGTCAGGAACCGGTCGAACGGGACGAGCAGCACGAGCATCCCCGAGGCGACGGCGGCAGCGGGGGCGAGCAGGCGGGGCCGCGGCGCGCCGCGGTCGACCCAGGCAAGGAGCGCGATCGAGAAGAGGGGCGCGACGTAGAACATGTTTCGCTCCTCGATCCGGTCCGAGAAGTGCGAGGCGAACGCCGCAACGACGGGGACCAGGCACACGGTGAGTGCGACCGTCGCGGCGAGGAACGCCTGCAGCCGAGCGTCGAGCGAGCGAGCGCGGCCGACCAGCACGATCGTGGCCGCGAGCGGGACGACGAGGACGTAGAGGCTCAGCTCGGCCGCGTGCCAGACGACGTAGCGGAGGATCTCTCCGGCCTGGTAGCTGGCGTCGCCGACGGGCGAGTACGCGCCGAGGAGATCCTGCGGCGACCGTCCGCCGACGAGCTGGACGAGGAGGGCGAGCACGCCGAGCGCGACGAACCCCCCGTACAGGAAGCGGTAGCGCGAGACGGTCGAGCGCAGCCCACGCCGCTCGAAGACCGCGAGGAGCAGCGGCGCGAGGAGCGCCGCGGGCACGATCGCGATCGCCTGCACGCGCGTCGCGAACGCCAGTGCGACGAGGAGCACGAGGAAGGTGACGCGGATCGGAGCCGGCTCCTCCAGCACGAGCACGAGCACGAGCGTGACGACGAGGAACAGCGGGTAGAACGCGTTCTCGGTCATCACCGTGCCCGTGTACGCGAGCGACGGGATCGCGACCGCGAGCAGCGCGGCGAGCAGGGCGAAGCCTGGCCCGACGACCCGCCGCGCGAGCAGGTACGCCGGGATCGCTGCGAGGGACATCACGAACGAGTTCAGCGCCTTCACCGCCGCGTACGCCTCCGGAAGGCTGTGGAAGAGCGCATACGCAGGGCTGATGACGAGTGGGTACACGACGCCGTAGCCGGGATCCGACTCGCCGCGCACCAGCGGCCGGCCGGCGGACGCGATGCCGCGCGCAAGCTCCGACCAGATGATCTCGTCGACGACGATGAACGGCGCGACGATGCCGCGCGAGAGCAGAGCACGGAACACGGTCGAGGCGAGGACGATCGCCACCAGCCAGACCCACGCCGGGATGCGGCGGAGGGCGGTGTTACTTCCCAAGCTCGACCTCGGCCAGGCGCCGGGCGATCTCCTGCGCCTCCGAGGTGTCGGCAGAGATCCCGACGTCCGCTGCCGCGCGACTGACCTCCCGGAGCACCGCGTCGCCGACGACGTCGCCGCCCGCCGCCTCCTCGAGAGCCGCCACGTACAGGTCGGCGACGTGCGCGAGGTCGTGGTCACGCCGCGCGAGCGCGGCTGCCGAATCCCCCATCTCCCTGCGGACGTCGTCGCGCGTCACGAGCAGCTCGAGCGACGAGACCAGGGTGTCGACCTCGCGGTCGTCGACGGGGACCTTCAGCGCCACGTCGGCGGGGAGCTCCGAGAACCAGCCGACGTCGCTGACCACGAGCGGCTTGCCGAGCGACAGCGCCCGGATCACGCTGCCCGACGTCTCGCCCATCGTCGGGTGGCGGAGGTTGACGCACACGTCCGTGCCCGCCATCAGCGCCCAGAGCCGTGCCTCGTCGACCCAGCCCTCGCGCACGAGACCCTCGTCCGCCAGGCCGAGCCGCTGCAGGCGCCGGTCGAGGTCGAAACCCGGCGACGTCGGCCCCACGAGGAGGAGCGTCATATCCGTGCCGTGCTCCTCGCGAACGCGCGCGAAGGCGCTGAGCAGCTCCGGGATCCGCTTGCTCGAGTTGACGACGCCGAAGCACCCGACCACCAGTCCCGACGCAACCTGCTCGGGAGCGGTGTCGGGCACCGGCCACGCCGGGTGCGGGATCGTCCAGATCGGTCCGCCGAAACCTGCCTCGCGAGCGCGCTCGCCGACCGTCCGCGAGTGGACGATCAGCCCGGTCGCATGGTCGAGGACGACCGACGCCAGCGGGAAGTCCTCGGGCCGCGACTCCCAGAGCGGCGGGATCCGTTTGTCGAGGACGCCGTGGGCGATCAGCCGGCCGACCACCCCGTGCTCGCGCTCCATGATGTCGAGGTAGCCGTGCCCGTCCCTACGCCCGATGGTCATCCCGGCGACGAGGTGGTGGAGCACGAAGTCGTGCAGGACGACGACGCCCGGCGTCCTCTGGAGCGCGTCGACGATCCAGGCGTGCGCGTCGGGGTTGTTGCCCACGTGGTAGAGCGCCACGTCCGTGCCGCGCGGCGGCCTGCGCGCGCCGCGCCGGACGACGGTCAGCTCGACGCGCTCACCGAGCGCGGGCAGCAGGAGCGCGCTGTAGTCCGAGACACCCGAACGCTCGGGGGGGAGCGGGCTCGAGTACGCCACCTTCACGCGAGGAGCCTCTCGATGGCGCGGTCCCACGTGACCTCGGCCGCGATCGCCTTTCCCGCCCGGCCGAGCTGGCCGGCCTCGTCGCGATGCTCTCGCAGCCACGAGATCGCACGCGCAAGTGCGTCCGCGTCGGGAGACACGACCACCCCCGTACGCCCGTGGGCGACGACCTCGAGCGGCCCGCCCGAGTCGGTTGTCGTCAGCACCGGCTTCTCGGACAGGAACGCCTCGAAGGGCACCATCCCGAAGTCCTCGTCCAGCGGTGCGTAGAAGACGCCGAGGCAGCGCCCGTACAGGTCGGCGAGCTCCGCTTCCGAGACGCGCCCCGCGAAGCGGACTCGGCCGTCGAGGCCGCGCTGGCGTGCGAGCGCCTCGAGGCGGTCGCGATCGGGGCCGTCCCCGACGATGACGGCCTCGAGAGAGGGGTCGGAAACCGCGGCCCCGAGCAGGAGGTCGATCCGCTTCGCGCGATCGAGCCGGTTGACGGAGAGGACGAAGTCGCCGTAGCCCTCACACCGGTAGTCGAGCTCCTGGGGCGGATGGGGGAGCACCTCGGCCGCCAAGCCCGTGGAGGTCGCGAGGCGGTCGGCGACGTTCCGCGAGGTGGCGAAGAGCCGGCTCGCCTCGCCGAGCGCAATGCGGTCGAGCGCCTGAACCTTGCGCCGGAGCGCGCGGTCCTCCGTCGAGTCGCCGAACTGGGCGAGCTCCGTCCCGTCGAGCTCGTACGCCTGCCGGAACTGGTGGACGAGCCACACGCGCTTGTTCCGGTGCCGGACGAGGTACGACGGGAACTTCGTCCCGATCACGAGGTCGATCGGCCGGCCGTCTGCCTCGTCGAGGTCGAGCATCCGCCAGAGGAACGCCTGCGTGAGAACACGTGCTCCCGGATACCACTTGAACGGAACGGTGACGAGGTCGGCCTCGTGCCCACGCTCCCGCAGCTCGTCCACGAGCCGGTCGGTGAAGATCTCCGCGCCGCCCCTCGCGAACGGGACCTGGGGCCGGCAGACCGCGACCCTCATCGTCGTTCTGCGCGCAGGGCCTCGACCTCGGCCTCGAGGCGATCGACCTGCTCCTGGAGGTCGTCGACGAGCCGGAGGGAGGCGGCGTTGAACGATCGCTGGTCGTACGCGAGGGGCTCGACGTACCAGCGCATCATCTTCCGAAGCACGGCCTTGACCGGAGTCCCGAGACCGCCGCGGACGCCGGGGCGGAGGCGCAGAGACCGATCTGCCGAGACGGGCCAGAGCCGCTCCGCCTCGGCGCGGGCGCTGCGGCGCTCGCTCTCGTCACCCGGCGTGCCGGTCGGATCTCCGCATCGGCGGACCTCTTCCTTCAGCTGCCGGAAAAGCTCATCGACGTCTACCGAAACCCCTGCAGATTCGCCGTTTTCGGCGTCAACTGACGACATTGGGGCATTCTAGCCGGGGCATCTACAAGACTAGGATCCGCTCGTGCAGGTCGGGATCTCGCTTCTCACCCTCGCTCCGGGCGACCTCGGAGGGTCGGAGACGTATGCCCGCCAGCTCGTGCAGAGCCTCGCCAGGGTCGGGTCGCTCGACTACACGATCTTCGTGCCGACGCGTGCGCGCGATGCGGCGGCCGGGCTCCCTGCGGTCGAGGTACGCGAGTCGTCGGTGGCTCGACGCGGGCCCTCCCGGATTCCCGCGATGATCCTCGCCGCCCGCCGGTCGCGCGAGCTCGAGACGAAGCGGGGCGGGCTCGACGTCGCGCACTACCCGCTCACCGTGCCGATCCCCCGGGTCGACGCACCGACGGTCGTCACCGTCCACGACCTCCAGCACCGCGACCTCCCCGGCTTCTTCGGCTACGGGCGACGTTCGTTCCGCCGCATCGCCTATGACCGCGCTGCGAGGAACGCGGCGGCGGTGATCGTGCCGAGCGAGTTCGTGCGAGACCGCGCTGTCGAGCTCGTCGGCCTCGACCGCGACCGCGTGCACGTGATCCCGCTCGGAATCGACCACGACGTCTTCCGACCGGGCGACGACGAGCGCGAGCCGTTCATCGTCTATCCAGCCCGGCCCTGGCTCCACAAGAACCACGCGCGCCTCTTCGAGGCGTTCGCCTCGATGCGCACCACCCGCCCGCAGCTTCGGCTCGTCCTCACGGGCGGCGGGCTCGAGCGCCTCGAGCCGCTGCCGGACGGCGTCGAGAACCTCGGAGTCCTGCCCTCCGACGAGCTCGCCTCGCTCTACCGTCGCGCCGCGTGCCTCGTCTACCCGAGCCTCTACGAGGGCTTCGGGCTGCCTCCGCTCGAGGCGATGGCGTGTGGCTGCGTCGTCGCCGCCTCGAACGTCAGTGCCGTGCCCGAGATCTGCGGCGACGCCGCTGCCCTCTTCGACCCGACGGATCCGGCGGCCATCGCTGCCGGGATCCTCGAGACCCAGGATCGCGAGGAGGAGCTGCGCGAGCGCGGGCTCGTGCGGGCGGCCACGTTCACGTGGGACGAGACGGCCCGCCGGCACGAGGCGGTCTATGCCGAAGCGTCGCGTGAGTCGGTCAGCGAAGCGCCCGCAGATATCCCCACGACGACGTGAGCCCGCGGGGGCGGAGCGCGACGACGAGCGCGGCGTAGAGCACGAGCCCGACCGCGGCCGCAGCCAGCGAACCGAGGAAGAGCGACGGAGGGACGAACGCGGCGAGCGTGAGGCCGGCGACGACGCCGGACGCGAGGACGAGGCCGCGCGCGGCCGATGCGAGCGCTCCGAGCAGCGCGAGCACGCACAGGAGGACGAGGAACGTGCTGAGCGCCAGCGCGACCGCGAGACCGTCGAGTTCGAGCCAGCTGCCGAGCGCCCACGCGATCGGCACCTGCACCGCCAGCGCGAGGAGCGCGATCAGCGGGAGCAACCTCGTCCGGCCCGCGACGAAGACGAGCGGGAAGGCGACGTTGACGCCCACCGAGGCGATCATCCACGGGCTCAGGACGGCGACGAGACGCCCCACCTGCTCGCCCACGTTCGAGCCGTACGCACCGCCGAGCACGGCCTCGACCACGTCCGAGCCGGCGACGGCGAACGCGCCTGCAACGGCCCCGATCAGCGGAAGCGCGACCCAGGAGGCGGAGACGACGTGGCGCGCAGCAGCCGCAGCGTCGAGGCCGAGCCGCGAGAGCGGCACGGAAGTCGCGATGCCGAGCGAGAACGCGGTCACCGTGACGAGCCCTGCGGCGGCGAGGTACGCGTACCCGAAGCTCGTGACGGCGCCCGTCCCGAGCCTGCCCGCGAACGGGAGACAGACCACGTACAGCATCTGCAACGCGATCGGAAGCGCGGCGGCGGCGGCGAAGCCTCCGATCCGCGCACCTACGGGCGCCCCGGTCGGACGAACCGCGCCCGCAGGCATCCGGGCGTGGAACGCGCGCACCGCGAGCGCGGTCGCGGGGACGCCGAGGGCGACGATCCCGTTCAGCGTGATTCCCCAGGCGACGGCAGAGATCCCGTCCTCTCCGACGCGGGCCAGGATCAGGACGAGCCCTGCGATGCTGCCGGCTGCATAGCCGGCCGCGGCGGTCGCGTAATCGTCGAGCGCGGCGAGGCCGCTCGCGGCGATGCCGGCGAAGAGGTGCGCCGCCGCCGCCGGAACCATCCAGCGGAGCGAGTACGCCGCGGCATCCTGCGCGGTCATCGTCCCGTTCCCCGTGAGCAGACCGCCGATCGGCACGGCGGCCACCTCCGCCACGACGACGAGCGGGATCGCGACGGCGCCGATGGCGACTGCGAACGCGCCGAGCTCGCTCGCGAGACGATGCTCATCGCTCGCGCGGGCGAGTGTCGGCAGCACCGAGATCCGGATCGACTGCGCGGCCAGGGCGAGGACGATGAAGACGCCGTAGGCGGCGAAGAATCCGTCGGTCTCGTCCGTCCGGCCGAGCTCGCGCGCGATGACGACACCCACCAAGGAGGCGACCGCGGTGACGACGAGCATCGACGCCGAGGTGAGCGCGCCGCTGCCGAGCGAGCCCAGGCCCTGCGAGTCCGGGCCGGGCGCTTCGGTACGCTTGCTCACCGACGCGGAAGCGTACGCACCATGCCGAACGACAGCCTCTGGACAGGAGGAACGCTCGAGGACCTCCGCCGCGAGTTCGGCGACGTCTACGGCGGTCGCACCGTGCTCGTCACCGGCGCAGACGGATTCATGGGATCGCACCTGACGGACGCGCTCGTGGAGCTCGGAGCAAACGTCCACGCCTTCGTGCGTGCGAACTCGAGCGGCGCGCTGAACAACATCTCGCACCTGCGCGACCGCCTGAAGGTGCACTTCGCCGACCTCACCGACCGCACCTCGGTCGACTACCTCGTCCGCGAGATCCGGCAGGCGCCGGACCGGCCGTACCTCTTCCACCTGGGCGCACAGGCGCACGTCGGCGAATCGTGGCACCGACCGTACGAGACGGTCGCGGCGAACGTCCTCGGGACGCTCAACCTCCTGCAGGCGATCGTCGACTGGGAGCTCGAGCTCGAGAAGTTCGACACCGCGGGCACCTCGGAGGAATACGGGAACGTCCACGACGAGGTCTCGCACCACCACGACTTCGACGATGCGGGCGGCCTCATCCTCCACGAGCGCTCGCCCATCAACCCGAAGTCGATCTACGCGACCTCGAAGGTCGCCGCGGATTTCCTGACGATGAACTACCACGACGCGTTCGGCGTCCCCGGCGTCGTCACGCGGATGTTCAACAACTACGGGCCACGCCAGAACCCGCGCTACGTCACCGGGACGATCGTCACGCAGGCGCTCACCCGGGAGGTCGTCGAGCTCGGGAACCTGGAGCCGATGCGCGACTTCTGCTTCTGCACCGACGGTGTCCGTGGGCACCTCACCGTCGCCGCGCGGGGCACGCCAGGCGACGTCTACGTGTACGGGCAGGGCGAGAACGTCTCGATGCAGGACTGGACCGAGATGATCATCCGGATCGGCGAGGAGAACGGCTTCTGGCCGAAGGGGCGGCAGCTCGTCTCCGTCGAGTCGCGCTACCGGCCGGGCGCAAGCGACGTGCTCGCGCTCCGAGTCGGGCACGAGAAGCTCACGCGCGAGACCGGCTGGCAGCCGACCGTGCGCTGGGAGGACGGCATCCTCGAGACGATCCGCTGGTACGCGGAGAACCGCGAGCGCTGGATCGGCCGGGTGGACTGGATGCCGACGGGCGCGCCGCTGGCGACCAAGTCATAGGCGCCGAACTCGAATCTCCCACGGCCAGTGATCAGGCCGTGAGAGATTCGCGTCCAGCGCCCTCACGCGCGTGTGCAGGCGATCGGGTCGGACCAGAGTTGCGCTTTCTTTCCTGTCAGCTGCGCATAGGCGACAGGCCGCCCGGACGACGTCTTCACGACCAGCGTCGCCGCCTTTACGTTCCTGTTCACCGCGAGGAAGCTCTGCCCCTTGATCCAAACGGCCTTGGACGACAGCACGGCCTTCACACGCACGAGCACCCGCTTGGTCGCATCGCACACATACGACGCCTGCAGCGTGTCAGGCCCCGAAAGATCACCGCGAGTGAACGAGGTCGCCCTCTTCATACGCAGGCAGCTGCGGCTCACGAGCACGTGGCCGGGGGTGTTGCCGATCGGGCCAGCGTCGATCCCCACCAGGAAGTCGTCCACCAGGAGAGTTGCGATCGTCGCCCCGGCCGCTGCGATCCCGAGCGCCCGTGCCGTCTCGACCTTGATCGCCCGGTACCCGTTGAGCGCCGGGACCGGACACGACCACGTCCCGTCGACGGTCGTGGACGCGCCTCCGCCGCTCGAGCGCGCGGCGGCGGTCGTCGACGCTGCGAGCACCGTCACCGCGATGAGCACGAGCGCGAGCGGAGTGAGATACCGCGTGGACATCGAGACGAAGACATGATGCTCTCTCTCTCGAAGTCGAGGGCCGTGACGCCGCGGTACCCTGCCCGCGTGCGCGTGCTGGTCACCGGCGGAGGCGGGTTCCTCGGCTCGCACCTCGTCGAGCGGCTCGAGCGGGACGGCCACGACGTCGTCGCCGCGCGCAGCGCCGACTACGACCTGACGCAGATGGACGACACGGCGCGCATGTTCGGCGAGGCCGAGCCGGAGCTCGTGTTCCACCTCGCGGCCGAGGTCGGGGGCATCGGCGCGAACCGCGCGAACCCCGGCCGCTACTGGTACGCGAACCTGATGATGGGCGCGCACGTACTCGAGCAGGCGCGTGAGCACGGGACGCGGAAGCTCGTCCTCGCAGGGACGATCTGCGCGTATCCGAAGTTCACGCCGGTGCCGTTCCACGAGGACGACCTCTGGAACGGCTACCCCGAGGAGACCAACGCGCCCTACGGCGTCGCGAAGAAGGCGCTCCTCGTCGGCGCGCAGGCCTACCGCGAGCAGTACGGCCTCGATTCGATCTACCTGCTCCCGGTGAATCTCTACGGGCCGCGCGACAACTTCCACGAGACGAACGCGCACGTCATCCCCGACCTGATCCGGAAGATGGTCGAGGCCGAGGAGGAGCAACGCGACGAGATCGTGCTCTGGGGCGACGGCTCGCCGACCCGCGAGTTCCTGTACGTCGACGACTGCGTCGAGGGGCTCGTCCTCGCCGCCGAGCGCTACACCGGCGCCGAGCCCGTGAACCTCGGGACGGGGGAGGAGATCTCGATCGCCGACTTGGCCGCACTCGTCGCGCGAGCTCACGGGGTGGACGGGCGAGATCCACTGGGACACGTCGAAGCCGAACGGCCAGCCGCGCCGGCGGCTGGACACGACCCGCGCCGAGGAGCTCTTCGGGTTCCGGGCACGGATGCCGCTCCGTGAAGGCCTCGAGCGGACCGTGGCCTGGTATCGGCGACCCGCACGCCTGCCGGTGTCGGTCACGACGGCTAGCGTCGCCGCGGCCCGTGGCGCGGGCCG
Source organism: uncultured Actinomycetes bacterium (assembly GCA_963848725.1). Taxonomy (GTDB): domain Bacteria; phylum Actinomycetota; class Thermoleophilia; order Gaiellales; family Gaiellaceae; genus GMQP-bins7. The sequence goes on from CAWKEV010000023.1 coordinate 79,888, forward strand.
CACGACGGATCGCCTGCTCGAGCGGCCGCGCACGGTCCTCGGGACGCTCGTCGGCGCGCAGATCGCGCTCACGCTCGTGCTCGCGATCCGCGTCCAGCACAACGGCTGGGTCTACTTCCAGGGCGGCGACCAGATCCTGTTGACGACGACCGGCTGGCTCCTCGGGCAGCTCCAGCTCCCGCCGACCGAGATCAGCTACCTGTGGCCGATCCTGCAGGCGCCGATCACCTGGATCACGGGGCCGACGTTCGTCCAAGCGCTGCCCGCGATCGTCGTCCTGAACGTCCTCGTGCTCGGGCCGATCGGCCTCCTCTGTGTGTACGGGATCGCGTCGCACATCGGCGGTCGGCTCCTCGGGTACTGGGCATCGTTCCTGTGGGTGATCGCGCCGTACGCCGCGATCCCCCTCTTCATCGCGCGTTACCACGAGAAGTGGACCGAGCAGTTCCTCCCGCAGGCGACCGGGATTGACGGCGATGGCCGACTTCCCGTCGATGATCGCCGTGCTCGCCGCCGCGTACTTCGTCACCCGCTCGCTATCACCGGGCCGGATCCCCGACGCGGTGCTCGCCGGCCTCCTCCTCGGCGCTGCCGGAGGGCTGAAGCCGCCGAACTTCATCATGGGGTTCGGCGCCGTGCTCGCCTATCTCGTCGCACGCCGGTGGCGCGAGCTCGTCGTCTTCGGGGCGGCGATCGTTCCGACTCTCCTCATGCTCGCGTTCTGGAAGGAGCGGGGCCTCGGGACGATCCCGGCCTTCGCCGTCGAGCAGGTGCGGCTGGCCGCAGGGGCGACGACGCCGGTCGCGCTCTCGAATCCCCTGCACCAGTACCTCCAGCTCGACACGAGTCACTGGCGGGAGCAGATGACGAGCCTGCGCGAGTTCTTCTGGAGCGCCCGGGTCGCACAGGTGGCGCCGTTCGCCGGGCTCCTCGCCGTCCTCCGGGTACGGCGCGGTGCGATCGCATGCCTGCTCGCGGGCTGGCTCGGGGCGTTCATCCTGATCAAGGGCTTCTCGGACCAGGCGAGCATCGAATCGAACACGTTCTGGCGCCTGCTCATGCCCGCATGGCCGGCGTACCTTCTGCTTTTCGCGTCGATCCCACTCCTCGTTCCGACCTTTGCGCGCCGCCTCGGTGGACGGCTCGCGACCCCCGGGCCGACGTCACCCGTGAGATGGCGCTGGATCGGAGTCACGCTCGTCCTGACCGTGCTCATCCCTGCGGCCGCAACGGCCGCTTCCACGCGGATCTCTCCGCCGACTCCGGCGATCGCCCAGGTCCAGTCGGACGGGACGAACCTCCTCACGCCGATCGATGACGGCATCGCGGTGACGGCAACGCGGGCGGGCACGCGCGTGTCGCTCCACTGGACGAGCGGAGGCTCCTGGCGGGCGAACGTGTTCTACCGCGTCTACCGCAGCGATCGTCCGGAGGGCGACCTCCTGTGCGCAACCGGAAACAAGGTCAGTTGGACGTGCTACCTCTACGGTCGCCCGATTGCGACGACACGAGGCACCACGTACGTCGACCCGGATGCGCCGCGGAAGGCGACCTATCGGATCGGCGTCGGGACGAACTGGGCGAACGACCCGAACCTCGGCGACGTCTTCGCCTTCAGCGAGTCCGCGACGCCCCCGCGCTAGGAGCGCGAGACCGAGGTCGGCTCGACCCGGCTCGCGGCATCCCCTTCGACCGCGCGCATCCGCTCCTCGAGCAACGCCACCCGTTGCGCGAGATCGACGTTCTCGTCCGTCAGCCGCGAGATCACGGTCGAGTAGTGGAGCAGCACGATCAGGATGAAGAGCGTCGCGACGGCGAAGAGCACCGCCGGCGGGTAGGTCGTGACGCCTACCCAGCCGGCGACCGTGTTCAGGCCGCCGCGCCACGCCGAGAGCACGAGCAACACCACGCCGGTCGCGAGCCAGAGGAGCGCGTACCGCTCCTTGAGGCGGCGCCCGCGGATGAGCTCCAGCACGACCAGGATCAGGAGCGCGGACGCGACGACGCCGACGAGCGAGACTCGGAGCGGCGTCACGGTCGAGCCTCTCCCATGCTGGGGTAACGGCGGAGACTCGCGATGAAGAGGGCGAGCATCACCTTCACGATGTAGTACAGCGAGCGGACGAAGGTGATCGAGGATGCGCCCGTCTCCCGCTCGCGCATGTCGACCTGGACCTGGCGGAGCCGGAGACCGCTCCGGAGCGCGACGAGGGTCGCCTCCACCTCGGGGTAGTCGTGGGGGTACTCGCTCGCGAAGAGCTCGATCCCGAGGCGGTCGAGGGCGACGAAGCCGGACGTCGTGTCCGTGACGCGCTGGCCACCGAGGAGCGAGACGAGGCGCGCAAAGATCCGGATGCCGAGGCGCCGTGCGAGCGGAGGGCGGTAGGTCCCGTTCGCATCCACGAAGCGGGAGCCGATGACGAGGTTCGCCTCGCCGCGCTCGACCGGCTCGAGGAGCTTCGAGATCTCCGAGGGATCGTGCTGCCCGTCCCCGTCCAGCCGAACTGCCACCTCGTAGTCCTGCTCGAGCGCGTACCGGAAGCCGGTCTGCACGGCGCCGCCGATGCCGACGTTGAACGGCAGCCTGAGAACGGTCGCGCCGTGGTCCTCGGCGACGGCCGCCGTCTGGTCGGTGGAGCAGTCGTCGAGGACGACCACGTCGAGCTCGGGCTGGTGCTCGGCGATCTCGTCGACGAGCTTCCCGATCGCGCCCTCCTCGTTGTAGGCGGGGACGACCGCCAGGACGCGCGCGCGGGCGCTCATACCGCGACTCCCGCCTCGAGCCCGATCAGCTCGAGCAGCCTCCGCGCACGGTGCGCGTACGTGTGCTCGTCGAGGACGCGCTCACGTGCTCGCCTCCCCATGTCCTCGGCCTGCGCCGGGTCGGACACCAGCTCGCGGTACGTCGCCACTGCCTCCTCGGCGCTCTCGACGACGACGAGCTCTCTCCCCGGCTCGAACCAGCGCTCGATGCCCTCGTGCGGGTTCGAGACGATCGCCGCTCCCGAGGACGCCAGCTCGAACGGACGCGCGGTCGAGGACGCCGACACGGTCGCGTGCGGCCGCCGCGTGACGTTCAGGTTGACGCGCGCGGCGGAGATCGCCCGCGCGAAGGCGTTGAACGGGATGTCGCCGAGCAGCCGAGCCGAGCCGACGTCGCCCTGGAAGTCGAGCCCGCCGAGCCCGAAGTCGAGCTCGGGCGCGATCCGCGACGCCTCGCCGACCATCGCCCCGATCCAGTCGCGGCGGAACTTGTCGCCGTAGCCGTAGAAGAAGACGTCGACCTCCTTCTCGACCGGCTGGGGCGCGAAGAACTCCGGGTCGGCCGCCCAGAAGAGGGCCTCGGCCCGCCGGGCGCCGAGCTCGAGCAGGCGCGGGATCCCGCCCTCCGAGTTGGAGAGCACGAGGTCGTACTCGGAGGGGTCGGCGCCGTGGTAGGGGTTGAAGCCCGTATCCATGCCGCCGAACTCGGGCAGGCTCATCGGCACGTCGCCGTCGTAGAACGCGATCGGGATCGAGAAGCGCTCGCGCAGCGCGGTCGGGATCCCGCGGAAGTGGGCCATCGGAACCGTGAAGACGACGACTGCGTCGGGTCGCTCCCGCTCGACGAGCTTCTCGAGGTGGCGCCGCCAGCGTGGCGTCACGACGCGGTGGATCGTCTCGCGCGTGAGCTTGTCGAAGGCGCTCTCGTCGGGCTCGGCCTCGGCGCGGCGGAGGTAGCGGTCGCCCTTGAGCCGTGCAAGCCCGCTTCGGAGCGCCTGATACGACTCGCCCTCGAGGTACGTCGGATTCGGCGCGACCCGCCACCACGGCGACTCCACGGGCCGCCCGCGGTAGGGCGTGACGACGAGATCGACTCCCGACTCGTACATCCCCTTCCAGATCTGCCACCACGCGGGCGTGCAGCCGTAGCGGAAGTCGAGGTCGATCGCGGACGCGACCGCCAGGATCCTCGGCGCCTTCATCGGCTCAGTACGCCCCCCGGCGCAGGAGGACGGCCGGGATCGTCCTGGCGATGATCGTGATGTCGAGCCAGATCGACCAGTTCTCGAGGTAGGTGAAGTCGAGCCGGACGAGGTCGTCGAAGGTGAGGCCCGAGCGCCCGGAGATCTGCCAGAGCCCGGTCATGCCCGGAAGCACGGTGTAGCGAAGCTTGTGCCGCTCCTCGAGGAGCGCGTAGTCGCGGAGCGGGAGCGGACGCGGGCCGACGAGGCTCATCTCGCCGCGGAGCACGTTCAGGATCTGCGGGATCTCGTCGAGCGAGAGCCGCCGCAGCACGCGACCGACACCGGTGACGCGTGGGTCGTCGCGGATCTTGAAGAGCGCGCCCTCTGCCTCGTTGTCCGGCTCGAGGCCCGCCTGGAGCTCCTCCGCCCCGGCCACCATCGTGCGGAACTTGAGCATCCCGAACTCGCGCTCGCCGACGCCGATCCGCCGGTCGACGAAGAAGACGGGGCCGCGCGAGGTCAGCTTGATCACGACCGCGATCAGGATCCAGAGCGGCAGGAGGAGCACGCCGACGAGGGCGCTGACCGCGATGTCGAAGGTGCGCTTCACCGCCCAGTCCCAGCCGGTGAGCACGGGCGGCCGGAGCTCGAAGAGCGGCGCACCCTCTCCGGGCACGTACTCCCCGCGCTGGACGAGGAGATCGGTCGTGTCGGGCGCCAGCCGCACCCGGATTCCCTGCCGGTGCGCCTGCTCGACGACACCGAGTGCCGAGCCCTCGTCGAAGTCGGCCTCCGCGAGGATGACCTCGTCCGGCCGCACCCGCTCGAGGATCGCCGGCAGCTCCTCGGGCGGCCCCAGCAGACGCAGCCCCGGCGGCTCGACACGGGCGACGGCACCGACGAGGTCGTAGGCGATGCCGCTGCGCGACGCGGCGAGCGCCCGCCGCAGGCGCACGAGGCTCTCGCCCTCCCCGACGAGCACGATCTTCCGCCGGATCCCGGCCGCGCGCATGATCTCGAGCGCGACCGAGTCGTACGCCGTCCGCAGAAGGCCGATCGCGAGCGCCGACACGACGACGGAGGTCGGGATGAGGCCCGAGGTCGTGAAGTCGTAGCTCGTCCCGATCCCGAATGCGAGGACGATGAGCGCGACGACGATGAGCGAGGAGAGGATCCGTCCCGCGCCGGGACGGAGCTCACGTCGGCGGTAGAGCCCCGACTGGGCGAACACGAGCACCGTGATCGGGGCCGCGAACTTGAGCCATTCCCCCGGGCCGCCGCGCCAGAGGAGGTTCCAGAAGATCTCGTCGCCGTGGACGAGCTCGCGCAAGACGAGCGCGATGTAGATCCCGAGCGCCAGGCCCACCACGTCCAGGCAGACGAGCGTGGCGATCGAGAGCGCCCGCCTGACGATCGTCAGGATCGGGCCGCGCGAGAGGACGTAGACGCGCGAGGCGCGGACGTCGTGGGGAGGTCGACCCCCGCCGTCGCCCTGCGGATCGCTCGGCGTGACGGATGCGGGACGCGCGGATTCGGCCGGCGGAGCGGCTTTCGACACCCGAAGGATTCTACGACCGGGCCACGTCGTCCCAGGCGATCTCGGGCGCGCTCGGCCCGAATGCGCGGACGAGCTCGTCGAGATCCGTCGGGCGGGCGCGCCGCGCCAGGAGCGGCAGAACGGCCGCGACGAGCACACGGCGGCGGCGGTCGAGGAGGTCCGTGTCGTGGAAGTACACGTGCGTGACCACCGGTAGAGCGGCTCGCCGGATCAGCGCCCGAGCCAGATCGCCGAGCGAATGCGTCGTGGGCTCGACCACGAGGCTCGCGCCCGAGGGCAGCAGGATCCTGGCAGGCGCCGCCGCCTCCGCCCACCGCTCGGCGGCCGGCAGGTACGGCGGGCGCGCCGGCCGCGGCGTGCAGTCGGCGTATCCGAGAAGGGCGCAGGCCTCGGCGACGTCCGCGTCGGTGTACCAGCCGCCGCCGCAGAAGAGGCTCGGCGAGAGACCCTGTTCCCGCATCCACGTGCCCTCGCGGAGAACGCGCTCGCCGGTCGCGACGTCTCCGCTCGGCCGGGCGTGGTCGGGCGCAGTCCAGTGGGTGTGATGGCCGAAGGGCCCGAGGGCGGCCGCCTCACGGGCGCGCTCGAGCCAGCGCGCGGGGTCCTCTCCGGCGGCCTCGTCCGGGGGACGCATGAGCGCGGCCAGCGCGAAGCCGCCGGGCCGACTCCGCTGGACCGCCGAAAAGCGCTCCCAGACGTTGTCGTCGAGCGGTCGTTCGACGTGGCAGGAGACGACCGCGTACCGTTCCCCGGACGTGGCGCTCATCCGCCAAGAAGTATCGTCGCCGCCCCGGTAGATGCGCCGCTCCACCGCGATCCTCGTCGTCACCCTCGCCGCGGCACTTCCGCGTCTCGTCGTGCTCGCGCACGAGCGCGGCACGATCCTCACCCAGTTCGTCGACAAGGACGACCGCTTCGCGACCACGCTCGTCGACCACGGGACGTTCGGGTTCCTCCCCGGCGTGCCGTCCGCGTACACGCAGCCGCTGTACGGGTGGTTCCTGGCGGCGATCTACTGGCCGATAGGCCGCCACTGGCTCGCGGTCGGGCTTGCGCAGGTGCTCGTCGCGATCGCGACGGCGCTGATCGTGCTCGAGATCGGGACCCGGCTCCGCTCGAGGGGCGTCGGCCTGACGGCGGCGCTCGTCACGACGCTCCACCCGTACGTCGTCTGGCACGACATGCACGCGAACCGCGAGGTGCTCGACGGGCTCACGCTCGCGGCCCTGACACTGCTCACGCTCGTCGCCTACGAGAAGCGCTCGCTCGCCTGGGCGACCGCCACCGGGGCCGTCGCCGGCCTCGCCATCCTCGGGAACGCGCGGCTCACGCTCCTCCCCCTCGTCGTCGGCGTCTACGTGGCGTGGTGGATCCGGCCGTGGGCGCGTGCCTTCGTCGCCATCGGCGTCGTTGTCGTCGCCGCGGCCGTCGTCGTCTCGCCCTGGGTCGTCCGGAACAAGGTCCAGGTCGGCTGCTTCGCGATCACGACCGACGCCCGCGCTCTCTGGAAGGCGAACAACGTGAACACCTATCGCGTCCTCCAGAACGGAGGCTGGATCGACGACGTCCCGGCGCTGCGCGGCGCGCCCCCGTGGCCCGAGCTCGCCGCCGACCTGACGCTCGAGGGCAAGCCGACGACGGTGGACGAATGCGCCCAGATGCGCCTCTACCGGCACGAGACGATCGAGTTCTGGAAGCACCATCCGGGAGAGAAGGCGAAGCTGGCGGCGCAGGCGGTGCGGATGCTGTGGACGCCGGTGCCGAGCGAGTCCGACTCGAGCGGGACCGGGAGCGGGATCGCGAGGGCGGCGCGACGTACCGTCGAACCCGCGTACGTGGTCGTCCTCTACCTGCTCGCGCTCGCCGGACTCTTCTTCGCCCCCCGCCGCTTCGTCGCGCTCGCGCTCGCGCTCCTCGCCTACAACACGATCCTGGCGACGATCTTCGCCGGGACGGTGCGGTATCGCGTGCCGTGGGACTTCCTGCTCGCGCTCCTCGCCGCCTTCGCCCTCGACACAGTCACGGCTCGACGGTCGAGACGCCCGACGGACGAGCGGGACGACAAGGCTGCGAAGCAGCCGTCTTCAGGGGTCTTCGCGCGACCGGGATCCTCGCGCTAGCGAGATCCCGGTCTGGCGCAGATAGAGCTCCTCTATCCGAGCCGCCGACCGCTCTGGCGGGAACTCTCCGAGCGCGCGCTCGCGGGCTCGGCGTCCCATCGCCTCCGCGGCGTCGAGGTCTCCGGCGAGCCGAACGATCGCGTCGGCGAGCGCCTCCGCATCTCCCGGCGGGACGACGATCCCGGTCTCGCCGTCGACCACGATCTCCGGTAGACCGCCGACCGAGCTCGCAATCACGGGCCGCCCGCGCTCCATCGCCTCGAGCGCGACCATGCCGAAGCCCTCGCCGATCGAGGGCACGACCACGATCGCGGCACCGTCGATCGCCTTCTGCACGGGCGAGACGAAGCCGAGGAAGTCGACTGCGCCCTCGAGCCCGAGCTCGCGCGCGTACGTCCGGAGCGCGGGCTCGAGCGGCCCACGGCCGGCGACTGCGAGCGTCACATCCGGGACGCGCCCGCGCGCCTGCGCGAGCGCGCGCAGGAGGACGAGGTGCCCCTTGATCGGGATCAGGCGCCCGACACAGAGGAGCCTGGGCTCGGACGGGAACGAGCTCGCTCCCTCGTGTGCCGAGATCCCGTAGTGGACGATCTCGAAGTCGTCCTCGTCGAAGCCCTCCATCTCGGCGAGGTAGTGCGCGAGCCCCTGCGAGATGGCGATGTGGACGTGGGCGAGCGAGCCGACGCTCCGGTCCGCGAGTCCGAAGAACCTGCCTTCGCGGAACTCGTTGAACCCATGCTTCGTCGAGAGCCGGAGCGGCACGCGGGCCACCGTCCCAGCGAGCTGGCCGTACACGTCCGCGTGCACGAGGTGCGTGTGGAGGACGGAGGGCCTCGTGCGTGCGAGGTAGGAGACCACCTCGCCGAACGCGATCGGATCGACGTCCGCGCGCAGACGAATGTCGTCGAGCGGGACGTCACGGGTGCGGAGCTCCCGCGCGAACTCCCAGGCCCCCGGCTCGTCCTCGTGGAGCATCAGAAAGCGGACGTCCCAGCCGCGCGCGCGCAGGTCCGGGAGGAGCTGGAGGAGATGCGCCTCGGAGCCGGAGATCCCCGCCACCTTCTGCACGTGGAGGACGACGCCGTTCCTGCTCATCGGTAACTCTCCCGCCGATGAGCGTGGAGGGGTGTGGGGAACCGGAAGGTTCCCCACGGTTCCAGGAAGAGGGGGGTTCGTGGGGGAAACATGGTTACCCCCACGAACGCGAGCCGAAGGCGAGCGTTGCTCATGTCGTGACCCCGGCGGCGGCCAGGATCCCTCGCGCCCACGTCTGGACGGAGTGCCTCGCCTCCACCCGCGCGCGGAGCGCGCGGCCGATCTCGGCGCGGGCGTTGGCATCGAGCGCCGCCAGCTCGCGGATCCGCTCGGCGAGCGCCGTCGCGTCGTCGCGCGGGAAGCGTTGGGCGGGGTCGAGGAGCGAGTCGAAGACCGGGTTCGAGGCGAGCACCGGCACACAGCTTGCCGCAGCCTCGTACACGACCTTGTCCGGCGCGCCGGCGCGCATGTTGTTGACGAGCGCATCGTGATTCGCGAAGAGCCGCGGCACCTCGGCGCGCGGAACCGCGTCGCCGAGTCGCACTCGGTCCTCGACCCCGAGCTCCCCGACGAGCCTCTCGAGATCTGCTCGATGCGCGCGCTCCTCGCCGGAGAGCGACGGACCGTGCGCGTCGAGTCGAACACCGTCGCCGGCCTCCGCGACGGCTCGCAGGACGACGTCGAGCCCCTTCGCCGGAGAGGTGCGGCCGAGGGCGAGCAGGCGTAGATCCCCGCGCGTGTCCGGGGTCACGCACGGGAACTCGGCGAGGTCGATCCCGTGCCCGATCGCCTTCACCTTCAGCGACGCGAGCGGGAACGAGCGGCGGTCGACCGAGGCGACGGCCGTCGAGAGCAGCTCTGCCAGCTTCAGGAGCCTGCTCGCCCGCCAGTGCGTAAACCAGAGGACGACCGGGATGGCGAGGGGTCTCGCCAGCGGCGCGGCGAGCACGGCGTAGATCGGGCACATGTGGGCGATCACCGCCCCGCCCTTGAGCCCTCCGAGCTCCCGCGCGAGCGCCGCCTCGAAGCGCGCGCCCCGCCCGGCCTTCCAGCCCGACCGGAAGAGATGCACACGGCAATTCGCGGGGAGGACGTCGTCGACGACGCCGTCCGCGAGCACGACGACCTCGTCGACGAGGGCCGCGAGCGCGGCGATCTTGGGCACCGTCGCCGCCAGCGCCGGGTGGGCGGGATCGACCTGCTGCGTGATGAAGACGATGCGCCGCACGCTCAGAAGAAGTCGAAGTCGCCGAGCGTGAAATGCCACGCCTCGCTCCGCTCGTCGAGGCGGGCATCGTCGTGGAGCGCCTTCCCGATGAAGCGGAGCCGCTTGTTCGTCGGAGCGAAGCCGGAGCGGAGGAGCGCGCGGCGGTGCTCCCGTGACGGCGGGGGCAGGAGGACGAGCGCGTCGGCGCCTCCCCGCACCTCCTCTACCGCACGCGAGAGCAGCGCGCGGATCTCGGCCGAGTCGCCCGGCGCGGCGACCAGGTCTGCGAGGAAGCCGGCCGACACGCCGTGCTTGAACGTGTGCCCGACGACCGCCACGCCGTCGAGCTGCCCGTCGCGATACGCGCCGAAACAGCGGTAGTCGCGGGGCGAGTCGAGGTAGCGCCAGTTGAAGTAGTCGGCGTCGCGCACGAAGTGGTTCGCGTAGGCGACGCCGGCGCGCCCGCCGAGCTCGTCCATGTCGTCCCCGAAGCGCTCGATCGGGCGAACCTCGAGCCCGCGGATCGTCCTCGGCTCCGCATCGGGAGCGCGCAGCCCGCCGGCCCGCGCGCCGGGCCTGCCGAGCGCGTACCGCCCAGCCGCGCCGAATCGCAGCGGCCGCGCCCAGAGTCGTAGCTTCGGGAGGTCCGCCCAGCCCAGGTGGCGGATGAAGATCGGGTGCGAGTTGCCGTTCGGGAAGGTGACCGTCACCGGCGAGCCCGTCTCCGCCGCCGCAGCCTCGTTCGCGAGCTCGAGCGTCGAGAAGATGCCCTGGCCCCGGTAGCCCGGGTCGGTCGCAGCGTTGACGGGGATCGCGAGGAGCCTCGCGGAGCCGTCGAGCGCTGTCCGGAAGAAGCTCATCGCGACGACGCCGACGACCTCGTCTCGATCGACGGCGAGCGAGACGATCCCCTCTCCGGCCGGATTGCGCTCGAACCACCAGGCGAACTCGGCGTCGGAGAGCTGCGTCGTCCCGACGGAAGCGAGGAGCGACACCAGCGAGGCGCGCCGGTCGGGTGTGTAGCGGACGGTCTCGAAGCTCATCGCGCGGCCACGCTCGGCTACCGCGTCGCCGTGCCGAGCGCCGCGTTCAGCGCGCGGCGAGCGTGCGTCCCGAGGACCGTGTCCTTCACCGAGATCAGGTCGCAGGCACCGCTCAGGACGAGCTCGAACGTGCGCGCCGGATACGGCTCGATGTTGTAGCGCCGGAGCCTGAAGCGGTCCGTCTTCGGACCGTTCGCACCGGACACCGACGTGAAGGCGAGCTTGTATCCCGCCTGCTGGACGAGGCTCGCGTGCTCCGGCTTGAAGTCGGCCTGCGACCCCTTGACGAAGGCGTACGCCTCGACCTCCCGTCCGAGCCGCTCCTCGAGCCGGAGCTTCGAGAGCGCGATCTCGCGGGTCGCCTCTCCCGGGTCGAGCTCCGAGAGCGGACGGTGCCCGATCCCGTGCGACTCGACGCGGACGCCGCCCGCCTCGAGCTCGGCGAGCTCGTCCCAGCGAAGCGTCGAGTTGCGGACCCCGAGCGCGTGCAGCGACTCCTCGTGCGGCAACGGGCGCCCGTCGTCGAGGAAGCCGACCGGCGCGAACAGCACTGCCGGGAACTCGTGACTCAGGAGCACGGGCAACGCGTTCACGAGGTTGTCGCGGTAGCCGTCGTCGAACGTGATCAGGACGGCGCGGCGCGGGAGCTCGGATCCGTGGAGATAGTGGTCGCGCACGGCGTCGAGGGACACGGGCACGTAGCCGAGCTCGCCGAGAAGCCCCATCTGCTCGGCGAAGACTCCGGTCGGGACGGTCGTCGGGTTCGGCCAGAGGTCGTTGACCTTGTGATACATGAGCACGCGGAGCGTCCGGTCCCCGTCCCCGTCGAGGACGCCGGTGCCGGTCACCGTCTCCCCGAGCGTGCGGTAGACGCCGTTCTTCAGGAGCTGCTTCGCCCGGTCGGCTCGCACCGGGTTAGTCTAGGAGCAGCGCCAGTCTAGGAAACGGGCTCCGCGACGACCTGCTCGACGAGGCCGCGGAGCTCGCGGGCGTACTCCTCCGGTGTCGCGAGCCAGGGCTCGACCGCGTCGTGAGCCGCCGAGCCGAGCCGCGCTGCGAGGTCCGTGTCCGAGAGGACGCGGACAAGGGCGTCCGCGAGCTCGGCCGCGTCCTCGGGCGGGACGAGGACGCCCGTCTCACCGTCCGAGACGATGTCGGGGATGCCGCCGACGCGGCTCGCGACGACGCCGCGGCCGCGGCAGAAGGCCTCGACGACCACGCGCCCGAGACCCTCCGAGCGCGAAGGGAGCACGAGCGCCGTCGCCTCGTCGAGCGCTCGTGCGACGTCGGGGGTGGGAAGCGACTCCGTCCAGCGCGTCTGCTCGGGCAGGTCGGCGACGAGCTCCTCGACGATGCCGCGGAGCGGGCCGCGCCCGACGACGTGCAGAGAGGCGTCCGGAACCCTCGGAGCGGCGAGCCGCCAGGCGTCCGCGAGCACGTCGACCGCCTTGTAGCGCTCGAGGACGCCGACGAAGAGCGCGACCGGCCGCGCGGGGAGCGCGGCGCGGGGGTGTCGCCCTGAACGGCTCGAGATCCATGAACGCGGCGAACGTCGCGGTCGGCTCCGCCCCGAGCCCGCGGACGACTCCCGACGTGTAGTCGGAGATCGTCCGCACGCCGTCGGCGCGCCTGAGCCCGCGACGCGCGAGCGCGTCCGCGAGGGGAGCGAGCGCTCTCCGGAGCCGGGAGCCGTAGAGCCGGGTGGACGCGGCAGGGTCGCCGTGCACGTCTGCGACGACGCGCGTCGGCACGCGAGCGAGCGTCCGGCCGAGGAGCGCGAGGGCCGTCTCCTGCCCGCCCTGCGCGAGCACCGCGTCGGGCCGGAGGCGCCGGAGCTCCCGGGCGACGCGGACGGGAAGGAGTGCGTAGAAGAAGATGCCGTCGAGCACCCGTGGCCGGACGGGCTGGACGAGCCGGAAGCGCGGGTCGCCGCCCCGGTCGCCCCCCGCCGACGTCCCCAGGACGTGGATGTCGAGCTCCCGCGAGAGCGCATCGAACTTCTGCGCGAGCGACGGCGAGAGCGGGAGCGCGTACCGGCTCCGCCCGACCAAGAGCAGCCGCAGCTTCACGGCTCCGTCGCCTGCTTCAGGACGTTCTCGATCAGCGCGAAGACCGCGTCCTCCGAGTAGCCGGCAACCGACGCTGCGGCCGCAGCGGCGAGGCGCCGCCGGAGGTCGCCGTCGGAGAAGAAGCGCGCGATCGCCTTACCGAGCGCATGCGGGTCGCCCGGCTCGACCAGGATGCCGTTCTCCCCGTCATGAACGACCTCCGGCACGCCGCCGACGGACGTCGCGATCACGGGGCTCCCGACCGCGAGCGCCTCGACGACCGTGTGCGGGAAGTTCTCCCATGCCGACGAGAGGAGCGATGCGTCGGCCGCGCGGAAGAGTCGGAGCACCCCGTCGCGGGAGAGCGCTCCGAGGAAACGGACTCGTCCGTCGAGCCCGAGCTCCCCAGCCAGCCGCTCGAGCCGCGCGCGCTCCGGCCCCTCGCCGGCGATCGCGAGAGCGACGTCGGGAACCCCGCTCAACGCCTCCAGCCCGACCGCGAGCGCCTTCTGGATCCCGAGCCGGCCGGCAAACGCGAGCGAGTCGCCCTCGAGCCCGAGCTCGGCGCGCAGCTCCTCGCGCGGCGGAAGCGTCGGAATCTCTGGCGCGGTGTTCGGGAGGACCGAGACCCGCGTCGGCTCGAGCCCCCAGCCGAGCGCGATACGACGGAGGTACGCGCTCGGCGAGAGCACGTGGCTCGCTCCGCGTAGCGCCCGGTCTCGCGTCGCGCGCAGGAACCGAACGCGCATCCCTCCGCGCATGCGCTGGAAGTCGTCGAGCGAGCCGGAGAAGCGGGCCTCGCGCTGCATCCGCTCGAAGACCTCGTCGGAGACGAGCTTGACGACGAGCGGCCGGCGGCCGAGGCGCGCGCCGATCGCCGTGCGCCTGATCATGCTGGTCGCGTACACGACATCCGCGTGCCGTGCCCGCTGGCGGACGAGGAGCGCGGAGCGAAGGTGCCGGATCGTCGAGCTGCGCGGCACCCAGCGCACCGGGTACTCCTTCCGCTCGGGCTCGGAATCGGCGGTCGTGACCACCTCGACCGAATGACCGCGGGCGTGCAGGAAGGACGCGAGCGCCGATGCGTGGCTGGCCGGGCCGCCGGCGTCCGGCGGCCAGATCCCGCTGACGACGAGCACTCTCATCCCTGGAGCGCCCCGTGGAGCTCGCGGTCGCGGTCGCGGGCCGCGACCTCCGCGCGGAGGCGGGCGAGCACGATCGCCCACACGGCCGCGAAGGCGACGGACGAGAGGAGCACGGCGACCGCGGCGCCCGTGACCCCCCACTCGACACCCAATGCGGCAACGAGTGGGATCGCGACCGCCGCTTCGACACCGTGGGCGACGATGCGGAGCCGCGGCCTGCCGATCGTCACCGGGAGCGACTTCGTCCATCCGAGCGCGAACTGGATCGCGGCCGCGAAGAGGATGAGCCGCGCGGCATCGACGGCGCCCTCGTACTGCTCGCCGAACACGGCCCGGACGAGCCACGGCATGGCGAAGAAGAAGACCGGCACGGCGACGAGCATCACGCCGCCCGCCCACAGCGTGTAGCTCCGGACTCCCTCCAGGACGTGCGACTCCTCGCCGTGCTCCCAGTCCCGCGTCTGCTCGGTCAGGAGGACGAGCCGCGCCGGCGAGCTCGCCGCAGAGAGCCCCGTCTGGGGCGTCTGGGCGATCCGAAAGAGGCCGACGTCGGTCGGGCCGGCCACGATGCCGAGAAGGAGCGGCACGAGCGTCGTCCGCAGCGAGATCACGCCGGTCGCGATGCTCGACTGGAGGACGAACGAGCGGATGCCCGGAACGTCCTCGCCCAGCTCGCGAGGCTCACCGGCGGGGAAGCGCCGCAGTGCACCGATCCCGAGGAACGTGATCGTCGCGGTCGAGATCGCCTGGGCGACGACGATCGCGATGAGTGCCTGGTTCACGCCGACCGAGGCGAAGAGGGCGATCGCGGCGAGCCGGAGGCCGGTCGACCCTGCCTGGTACGCCCCCCGGAGGTCGTAGCGGCCGTGGAGCAGGAACGCGGTCGCGAAGACGTTCTCGGACGACTGCACGAGCGGGAGCAGGCACGCCGCGAGGAGCGCGGTGCCGACGCCCTGCGAGCCGAAGATCCGGTCCGCGAAGGGCGCCAGCGCAACGAGAACAGCGGTCGCGAACGCCCCGCCTGCGATCTTCAGGAGCAGCGTCTGCCTGAAGAGCCGCCGCAGCCGGCCCCAGTCCTCGGCGGCCACGTAGCGGAAGCCGTACTTCGTCAGCGACTCCTCGACGGTGAGGTCGAGGAGGACCTGGAAGAAGCCGACCGCGGCGAGTGCCGTGGCGAACACGCCGAATTCCCGCAGTCCGAGGACGCGCGCCGCGACGATCGTGCCGAGGATCCCGAACGCGACGGCGACGTAGATCCACGCGACGGTCGCCGACCGGCGCCGGAAGAGGCGGGAGCGCATCGCGAAACCCAGTCTAGGGACAGGTCTGGCCGTGCCTCCGCGCCGGGGTCGAACCTATAGTCCCGCCGTGACGCCACGGTCCGAAAGCCGCTCTTGACCCGACTTCGCGAGAGCCTCGGCGCGGACCGGGAGGCTGCCGGCGCGCTCGTCGTCGCCCTGGCGATCCCGTTCGTGTTCCTCCACGAGCGCTACCAGCCCGACCTCTCCGTCGCGGCCGGGTCGACGTCCGTCGACATCCGCCTCTCCGACGTCGCCGTCCTGGCGGTCGTGGTCGCGGCGGTCGTGGCAGCGCGACGTTCCGGACTCGGGCGCCTCGGCGCCGGGCGCATCGTCTGGATCCCGGGAGCCCTCCTCCTCGTCTGGCTCGGGCTCGAGCTCCTCCGCCCGGCGTCGATCGACGACACCCAGTTCTCCGACCACGTCGTCAGCTTCGCGAAGTTCTGCGAATACGCGCTCCTCGCGCTCGCCGTCCCGCTGCTCGTCAGGCGCGCGCAGGACCTCACGATCGTGCTGGGCGCGCTCGTCCTCTGGGGCGGGATCGCGACGGCCGTCGCGCTGGCGCAGTTCTTCGGGGTCGACATCCTCGGCGCGTGGCGGGCCGGCTGGCGCCAGCCGTCGTTCCTCGGCCACCACGACTTCGCCGGGCTCTCCGCGGTGGGGGCCAGCCTCGCGCTCGCGTGCATCGTCGCGGGGCGGAGACGGACGCCCGCCGCGCGGCTCTTCTGGCTCGCGCTCGTGGGAGGAGCGCTCGGCCTCGTGCTCGCCGGCTCCATCACGTCCGCCGCGGGGCTCGTGCTCGGCGCGCTCGCGCTCTGGCTCGCGTCGCGCGGGCGCTTCGCCCCGTCCGGGCTGCAGATCGCGCAGGCGGCGGCAGTCGTCCTCCTGGTCGTGGGAGGCGTCACGGCCGTGCGCGGCGACACACTCGCGGACTTCATGCGCTTCCTCGGCCTCCGCGGCGGCAATCCGGCAGCGGGGGTCGAGAGCTACTCGCAGCGGACCGTGCTCGCCTACATCGGGCTCAAGATCTTCGAGGACCACCCGATCGCCGGCGTCGGCTGGCAGCGCTCGTCGCGACCGGCCGTCTTCGAGCCCCACCTCGCGGACGCACGCCGCCGCTTTCCGGACGTCGTCCCGCTGGCCTTCCCGTCCCGCGAGCACCCATGGGGTATCCAGAACCTGTACATCCAGATGCTCGCCGACGCGGGCGTGATCGGGCTCGCGCTCCTCTTGGCGGTCGGTGCGGGCGGGATCGCGCTCGCGTGGCGCACGGCGGCGTACGCCACGGACCCGTGGGCTGCCGGGGCAGGGCTCGCGATCCTCTGCGCGCTGCTGACCGTCGGGGGCGAGTGGGCGTCACTCGGAATCGTCTCGGGCATCCCGCTGCAGGCGGTGACCTGCCTCGCGCTCGGCCTCGCCGCCGCGGGCGCGGCCACGGTCGAGGACGAGTCGGGTGGCTGACCCGCGTCTCGACCCGCCCCGCTCGATGCCGACGTACGCGGTGCGCAAGCCGCTCGTCCGCTGGCTGACGGAGCAGGCCAGCGAGATCTACGCCGCAATCGGGGGCTACCGCGTGCTCGACGTCGGCTGCGGGCAGAAACCGTACGAGCCGCTGTTCGCGCCGTTCGCGACGGCGTACGTCGGCGTCGACCCGGTCGAGAACCCACGTGCCGAGCTGCGCGGGCCGATCGAGGCGCTCCCGGTCGAGGACGGGAGCTACGACGTGATCCTGTGCAACCAGGTGCTCGAGCACTGCGACGACCCGCGCCAGGCGGTGAGCGAGCTACGGCGCGTGACCGCCCCGGGCGGGCGCGTCCTCGCGTCCACGCACGGCGTATGGCGTACCACCCTTCGCCCACCGACTACTGGCGCTGGACGCACGCCGGCCTCGAGAAGCTCTTCCTGGATAGCGGCGACTGGGCGTCCGTTAGGGTGACTCCCTCCTCCGGCACGACCGCCTGTCTCGGGATGCTGTTCTCGATGTACCTCGACCTCTCGTTCCGCCGGCTCCATCTCGGAGTCGTCGCGAGGCCGCTCGTAGCGGGCGTCAACACCATCGCCGAGGCGATCGACAACGGCTCCGAGCGACTCCGTGAGCCGTCGCCCGGGACCCTCTTCGCGAACTTCCATGTCGTCGCCGAGGCCGGCGCGTGAAGGCGCTCGTCACCGGCGGCGCCGGGTTCATCGGCTCGAATCTCGTGCGCGCGCTCCTCGCCCGGGGCGACGACGTGCGCGTCCTCGACAACTTCTCGACCGGAAACCGCGCCAACCTCGCGGGGCTCGAGCGGGACGTCGACCTCGTCGAGGGCGACCTGCGCTCGTACGAGCGCGTGCACGCGGCAGTCGCGGGGACCGAGGTCGTCTTCCACCAGGGCGCGCTGCCGTCCGTCCCGCGCTCCGTCCAGGACCCGCTGACGACGACCGCTGTGAACGTCGAGGGAACGCTCAACGTGTTGCTCGCCGGGCGGGACGCGGGCGTCCGCCGGATCGTGAACGCGTCGTCGTCGTCGGTGTACGGGAACGGCGGCGAGCTCCCGCGCACGGAGACGCAACTCCCGGACCCGATCTCGCCGTACGCGGTCGCGAAGCTCGCAGCCGAGCGTTTCTGCACGAGCTTCAGCCGCGTGTACGCGATGGAGGTCGTGTCGCTCCGGTACTTCAACGTCTTCGGGCCGCGCCAGGACCCGATGTCCCAGTACGCGGCGGTCGTCCCCCGTTTCGTCCGTGCGATCGCCGACGGCGAGCCGGTGACGATCTACGGAGACGGCGAGCAGTCGCGCGACTTCACGTTCGTGGACAACGTCGTCTCCGCGAACCTGCTCGCGGCGGACGCGCCGGGCGTCGAGGGCGCGACCGTCAACGTCGCCACGGGTGGCTCGGCGACCGTGAACGAGCTCGCGGACACGATCGGACGGCTCCTCGACCGGAGCGTGGAGAAGCGCTACGAGCCCGAGCGCACCGCCGACGTGAAGGCGTCGTGGGCCGATCTCGGAGAGGCCCGGCGGCTCCTCGGCTACGAGCCCAGGGTCGACCTCGAAGAGGGACTACGGCGAACTGCGGACTTCCTCCGAGACAAGGAGCGCTGAGATGGGGCACACCTTCGGATCGATCGACGAGCTCGGGGACGGCTACGGCTTCCGCAAGGTTCGCCACGCGCTCGACGTGACCGCCTTCGGCGTGAACGCGATCGTCATGCCGCCAGGCTTCCTCGGCTTCCAGCACTTCCACGACGACCAGGACGAGCTCTATTTCGTCCATTCCGGATCCGCTCGGGTCGAGGTCGAGGGCGAGGAGCGGATCCTCGAGGCCGGCGGTCTCGTCCACGTCCAGTCGACGACGCCGCGCCGCGTCTCGAACGCGAGTGAGACGGACGACCTCGTCCTGCTCGTCATCGGCGGCAAGGGCGGCTACGTCGAGCGCGATGGACACATGGTCGACGACGCCGACGTCGAGCGGCGCGCCTCGTTCGGCACGTCCTCGGGATGAGAACCCAGGCGGAGCTCGTCGCTCTCGAGCACACGAGCTTCCGCTCGAACTTCGAGAAGCTCGTCGAGCATTGCCCCGGCGGTGCTATCCGGGAGACGGACGGCGTCTTCGCGTTCGTGACGGGAGTGCCGTTCTCGCTCTTCAACGGTTGCATCGTCACGGACAGGGTCGCGAGCGACGAGCTCGACGGGACGCTGGCATGGGTGGAGGAGCAGGGCGTGCCGTACCGGGCCTGGATCCTCGACGAGCTCCTCGGCGAGCTCGGGGACGCGCCGCTTCGACGCGGGCTCGAGCTCCAACCGGATCCGTACCCCGGCATGGTTCTCCACCCGGTGCCCCCCTCCCCGGCTCCCGCTGCGGGAGTCGAGATCGTGCCGTGCGAGGACGTCGGTCCCGGCGAGGCAGTGCGGGTCGCGATCGAGTCCGGGATGCCCCGCGAGTTCGCGGAGCTTCTGTACGAGGGTCCTTTCGCCCACGACCCCGAGGTCCAGACATTCGTGGGACGGCTCGACGGTAGGCCTGTCGGGACGTCGACGTCGATCGACGGAGTCGGTGCGAGCGGAGTCGTCGCCGTCGGGACGCTTCCGGACGCACGGCGCCGGGGAGTCGGGACGGCCCTCTCTTGGGCGGCGACCGACGCCGGACGTCGACGCGGGTTTGACACCGTCGCGCTCCAGGCATCGGCGATGGGACGCCCGCTCTACGAGGCGATGGGCTTCCGCACCGTCGTGACGTACGCCGAGTTCGCCCCGCCGCGGCCGCGCTGACTACGGGCTGCTGGCGCTGAAGACCAGGTCGCGGGCGAAGAGCCGCGGGTGGAGCCGCAGGTAGCGGCCGCCGACGAAGGAGAGCTCGACCTCCTCGAAGCCGGCGAGGAGCGCTCGCAGCGAGGCCGGCGAGAACATCCGCAGGTGCGTCGGGTCGTCCTCCGGGGGGCGGCCGCGCAGGAAGCGGAGCCGGCTCTGGACGCGGAACGCGTTCGGCACGGAGCCGACGAGCACGCCGCCGGGCCGCAGCACGCGGCGCGCCTCCGCGACCAGCGCGTCGGGGAACTGCAGGTGCTCGAGCAGCTCGCCGGCGACGACCGCATCGAAGCTCGCGTCCCCGAAGGGGAGCGGCTCTTCGACGTTCGCCTGCACCGGCTCGATCCCGAGCTCGCCCGCCTTCGCAAGCGCGGCGGCGTCGACGTCGAGCCCGACCACCTCGTTCCCTTCGAGGAAATGGCGCGTGAGCGCCCCCGAGCGGCAGCCGAGATCGAGCACCCGCTTTCCCGTCCCGATGGCCGCCCGGAAGAGCGGAATCCGCTCGGGGACGAAGACGAAGTCGCCCTCGTCGCGCCGCTCGCGATGGTGCTCCTCGTAGCGCTCGCCGAGGCCCGCCGACACGATTACGTCGAGCGGACGGTCGCCCCGTGACCGAGGGAGGCGATCGTCCGGCGCAGCCCGTCCTCGAGCTCGATCTCGGGCGACCATCCGAGGAGCTGGTGCGCTCGGGTGATCTCCGGCTGGCGCACCTGCGGATCGTCCACCGGCAATGCGTCGAAGACGATCTCGCTCGAGGAGCCCGTGAGCCGGACGATCGTCTCGGCGAGCTCGAGGAGCGACTTCTCGTCCGGGTTGCCGAGATTGACGGGCAGGTGCTCCTCCGACTCGGCGAGGAGGACGAGCCCGCGGATCAGGTCGGCCACGTAGCAGAAGCTCCGCGTCTGCGACCCGTCGCCGAAGACCGTGACCGGCTTCCCTTCGAGCGCCTGACGGAGGAAGGTCGGGATGGCCCGCCCGTCGTTCGACCGCATCCTCGGCCCGTAGGTGTTGAAGATGCGGACGATCCGCGGTGTCGACCCCCTGCTGGCGGTGGTACGCCATCGTCATCGCTTCGGCGTAGCGCTTGGCCTCGTCGTAGACGCCGCGCGGGCCGATCGGGTTCACGTTCCCCCAGTACGTCTCGGGCTGCGGATGGACCTCGGGGTCGCCGTAGACCTCGCTCGTCGACGCGAGCAGGAAGCGTGCACGCTTCCACTTCGCGAGGCCGAGTGCGTGATGCGTGCCGTGCGAGCCCGTCTTCAGCGAGTGGAGCGGCATCCGCAGGTAGTCGATCGGGCTCGCGAGGGCGGCGAGGTGGTAGACGAAGTCGAGCGGCTCGTCGATGGCGATCGGCTCGATGACGTCGTGATGCATGAAGAGGAACGCGTCGTCCCGGAGATGTGCGACGTTCTCGAGCGACGAGGTCTCCAGGTTGTCGAGGCAGAGCACGCGATGGCCGCGCTCGAGAAGCGCCTCGCAAAGGTGCGAGCCGAGGAAACCGACGCCACCGGTGACGAGCGAGGTCGGCACGTGTCGATGCTATCGACTCGGTCGGGCGGCTCCAAGAGGTCGCCCAGATGTGCGCAGAGGCTCGGGCACGTCCACGCGCGTCCGGATGAATCCTCGAGCGCGCGCTCGGTGTCGCCGCGTTCCGGGTCGCTCGAGCCGCTGCGCCGCGTCCTGACGACCGGCTGTATCGACCGACGTACACCGCGGCCGCTCGTCAGCGAGGAGTCGCGCCACGTCGGGCCGCCGAGGGAATCCGCTCGTCGGTCATCCGCAGGATTGACCTGTCCCCCTCTCTCGGAGTACGGTAACCGACCTCGGGCGCCGAGGGGAGCGCCAGAACAAGGGGAGGGGATCGCATGAAGCGACTACTCGTGACCGCGGCTTCTGTCGCCGTACTCGTCTGTGCCGCAGCGAGCGGAGCACTCGCAGGCGAGGTGAAGGGTCCTCCGGGCACACCGTGCGACAAGAGTGTCGCGGGGGATTGCGTCCACAACACGAATACGACCGGAGCCCTGGATCACGCGAACTCGGCCTGTGCTGCGAGCGGGCTGAACGACATGGACCCGAACGACCCGGGACAGACCGTGTCGAAGGTGCAGACGGCCGCAGACTCCTGGAAGTACTACGGCCTTCCGCACGGTGCACCAGGCAAGCTCGGACTCTGCAGGGGCGGAACCGGCGAGCGGTGAGCTCGGCGTCGGCCCCGGCCACCCAGGTCGGGGCCGACCTCTTTCGGCGTCGTCTCCGGCGGGCTTCCTCGGGAGGCTCAGCGCAGGTCCTTGTTCGCCTCCATGTCGAACCACATCGCGAAGAGCGTGAGCTGCAGTCCCGCGATCAGGAGCACCGCGACGAGGACGATCGTGGCGGGAGTGATCTGGTTCCCCGCGATGCGGAGGAGCACCTCGAGCAGGCCGAGCAGGATCCCGACGCCGCCCATCGCGAGGCCGAAGACGTAGAAGAAGACGAGCGGGTGGAAGTCGCGGATGACGTATTTGTGCCCGAGGCGCCACCAGAACGCCTTCGCGAGGAGCCACGAGATCCTCGGCACGACCGCACGTAGGCGAATGCCCGACTGCTCGCCGACGCCGTAGATCGGACGCGACGGCACATCGCGGACGCGCGCGTTCGCGACGTTCAGGTGCACGAGCATGTCGTTCGGAAAGCCGTAGCGCGGATAGATCCGGTCGAGATCGAGCCGACGGAGAGCGTCGAGCGCGATCGCCGTGTACCCCGCCTGGGAGTCGGCGACGTGCCAGTAGCCGGACGCGATCTTCGTGAGGAGCGACAGAGCCGCGTTCCCGAGAAAGCGCGTGCGCGGGATCACGGTCCAGGCCTCTCCGGTCGCGAACCGGTTCGCCTTCGCATACTCGACGTCGCCTCGAGCAACCGGCTCGACGAGGCCTGCGAGCTCGGCTGGGTCCATCTGGTTGTCGGCGGCCATCACGCACGTGACGTCGATCTCCTCCTCCAGCGCCTTGCGGTAGCCGGTGACGATCGCGGCCCCGACGCCGAGGTTCCGCTCGTGCTTGACGACCTCGACCCGCGGGTCGCCGACGGAACGGGCTTGCTCGCCGGTCTCGTCGGTCGAGGCGTCGTCGACGACGTAGATCCGGTCGACGAGCTCGGGGATGCCGCGGAGCGTCTCGACGACGAGCCGCTGCTCGTCGTACGCGGGCACGACGACCGCGACCCGCTTGCCTCCGAGCATCAGCTGTCCGGGGAAGCGGAGCGCCGGCGCCGAGCTACGAACGGCTCGGCGAGGAGCGCAGCGATGATCCCGACGATCAGCCCGGCGAAGGCGCCGACGACGAGGGACGTCCGGCTCGACCGCGCGGTCGTCTTCCCGGCGGACGCCGGCTCGACGATGTGGCTCATCTCCACGGTTTGAGCGAGGTTCAGGAGCTGCTGCGCGTTCGAGAGATCCTCCTCGAGCGAGGTGCGCTTCGCGTCGGTCGTCGCGATCACGGAGTTCAGGTTCGCGCTCAGGAGGAGCTTCTCGACCGCCGTCAGCGAGCCGTTCTGGACGAGGGCCGCCTGCTGCGCCTCCGCCTGCGCGATCCGGCGATTCGCCGCGTCGAGCTGCGCGGTGCTCACCGCGACCTGGCTCTGCAGCAGGCGCACCTTCTGCGTCACGTACACCGAGACGCGGTTGACCACTCGGGTCGCGAGTGCGTCGGCGGCGACCTCGACCTTGTGCCGGCCGGACCCCTTGACGGCGATCTCGGCGAGGGGGTTGATGCCGCGGAGCTGCCCTGCCGACGTGACGTCGGAAATCGACACCGACTTGCGGAGCCGCGACACCGGGATCCCGCTGATCGCGGAGGCCCGCTTCAGCGCCGACTCCGAGTGGACGACCTCGTTCACCGTCCGCGGGTTGGTGGCGAGGCTCTGGATCTGCCCGCCCCCGAGCGGCGCGAACGGCTGGCCGAGGTAGACGAGCGCCTGTGCCCGCCAGACGTTCCCGCCCGCGACCGCGAGCGCGAGGCCGACGATCGCTCCGGCGGCGAGACCGATGACGGGAAGCCACCAGCGTGCCTTGAGGCGTTCCCAGCCGGAGGCGAGCGACACCTCCTGCTCGTCGTCTCGGTGGGGAGGAGGCGCGCTCACTGGCCGGCTCTCGGCCCGGGAGCGTGGAGGGGCGTGGGGCACCGGGAGGCTCTCCACCACGCCAGAAGGAAGGGGGCGAGCCGAAGGCGAGCGCTCATGCGGCCGCGACCCTATCAGCGGCCCAGCGCCACTGGGCCTCGAGACCCTCCGCGAAGGAGGTCGTCGGCTCCCAGCCGGTCTCCGAACGGATCCGCGTCGTGTCGGCGGCCGTTCGCGCGACGTCACCCTCGATGCGCGGCGAGCGATTCACCTCCAGCGGTCGTCCCGCGACGCGATCGAGCGTGTCGATCGCGTCGAGCATCGAGATCTCGACGCCGCCGCCCACGTTGTAGACCGCCGCACCGGAAGCCTTTTCCATCGCGAGCACCGTCGCGGCGACGACGTCGTCGACGTACGTGAAGCTCCGCGACTGCGTTCCGTCCCCGTACAGCTCGAACGGCCGCCCCGCCGCGAGGCAGGCGACCATGCGCGCGAACGCCATGTCCGGGCGCTGGCGCGGCCCGAAGACGTTGAAGTACCGGAGCACGACCGCGTCGAGACCGAACTCGCGCGCGTATGAGTACGCGAGGTGCTCGCAGGCGAGCTTCGTGATGCCGTACGGCGAGATCGGCCGAGGGGCCGTCTCCTCTGTCGTCGGATAGGCCGCCGCGTCGCCGTAGATCGACGAGGTCGACGCGAAGACGATCCTCGCGCGGGCCGCGGCCGCCGCCTCGAACAGGCGCTGGCTCGCGAGCACGTTCTGGCGGACGTAGAGCGGGAAGACGCCTCCGAAGCTCCGCACCCCGGGCCGGCCGGCGAGGTGGAAGACGCCGTCCACTCCCGAGAGCTCGAGCTCGTCCTCGGCGAGGTCGATGCGCTCGACCGGGAGCCCTGCGGCATTCTCCTCCTTCAGCGCGGGGTCGTAGTAGTCCGTGAAGGCGTCCCAGCCGACGGCGTCGTAGCCGCTCGAGAGCAGCTTCCGCAGGAGCTGTGAGCCGATGAACCCGGCGGCGCCGGTGACGACGTAGCGCATGGCGCGGGGAATGGTAGATGCGGTCAGCCGACGCGATCGAGAGGACGCAGCGAGCCGTCCCCGTTCCGCGTCAGCACGACCTCGGAGTAGAAGCGTGACATGAGGACGCCCTCCTCGAACTCCCCGAGCTGCGGCTCGGGGTGCTCGCCGCGGGCGAGGGCGAGTGCGAGCTCCGGGTAGCGGCTGCCGGCCGCCGTCGGGAGCGGGAAGCCGCCGCCGAAACGGGCGTTCACGTCCGTCACGGGCAGGCTCCCGTCCGGCTCGCGGAAGCATTGGATGTTCGCGGGGCCGACGATCCGTGCCGTCTCGGCGACCAGCCGCCCGTGCTCGATCAGCTCCCAGTCCTTGAGCGAGGCGCCCTTGATCGACTCCCCGCCCTTCGAGTGGAGCATCGTGCGCGGGATCGCGTTCAGGCAGCGCGCGTCGAGATCGCAGAAGACGTCGATCGAGAACTCCTCGCCGAGGCAGCGCTCCTGGACGAACGACGGGACGGAGGCGTACTCGACGAAGAAAGCGAGCTCGGCCGGGTCCGAGGCGAGGTAGATGTTTCGCGAGCCGAAGCCCTCGCGCGCCTTGACGAAGAGGGGATAGCGCGCGTCCTCGGGCACCTCGTCCGGCGCCCAGCTCCGCGGAGACGCGATCCCGTGCTCTCGGAAGAACTGGTGGGCCGTCAGCTTGTCCGACATTCGCGCGCATGCCTCTGCGTCCGGGAGGAGGAGGACGGCCGGGGCGAGCGCGTCGCGGGCGCGGGAGAGGACAGGGTGGTCGAGATCGTTCAGCGGAACGACGAGCCGGACGTCGTGCTCCCGGATCAGCGCGGCGAGCGCGGGCACGTACTCGGGATCGGCGACCCGCGGGACGATCGCCTGCCGGTCCGCGTGGTACAGGGCCGGAGCGAGCGGATCCGCGTCGACGGCGAGCGCGACCGCGCCGGCGGCCCGGAACGCGCTGACGATGTCGACGCGGAGGCCGGCGCACGTGAAGAGGACGACGGTCACGGATCGAGAGAGTACTGGTGTCGGACACCGTCACCCGATCGCAGAGATCGACGGACATCGCCGTCACCCCGTCGACGTCGAGCGCATCCGAGAGTGCAGACCTCGCGGACCGTCGCGCTGCGGAACGATCGCGACGAAATCGGCGCGGTTTCCTCTTGACACGTTCCGGTGTCTGACACCGGACGTGACACCGGGCGGCCACGAAGGACTTCGCGGCCGCCCCTATAACGTGAGACGCCGTGCCCGCGCCAGCGTCTGAGCGGCCCATCCGCGTGCTGCGCGTCATCGCGCGCCTGAACATGGGTGGGCCGGCGATCCACGTGACGAGCCTCGCGGCCGGGCTCGAGACGCGCGGGTACCACACGACGCTCGTCGCGGGGAGCCTCGCCTGGGGCGAGGACTCGATGGCGTTCCTCGCCGAGCGGCTCGGCGTCTCCGTCGTCGACGTCCCCGAGATCCAGCGCGAGATCTCCGCCTTGCACGACCTGCGCTCGATCACGCGGGTCGCGTCGATAATCCGCGAGGAGCGGCCGCACATCCTCCACACGCACACCGCCAAGGCGGGAGCCATCGCCCGTGCGGCCGCGCTGCTCGCCGGAGACGCGCGACCACCGGTCGTCCTCCACACCTTCCACGGCCACGTCCTCATGGGGTACTTCGGCGCGGGCAGGACCGCGATCTTCCGCCAGGTCGAGCGCTCTCTCGCCCGGGCGTCGGACGCGCTCATCGCGGTCAGCCCCGAGGTGAGAAACGACCTGGTCGCCCTCGGCGTCGCCCCCCGCGAGAAGTTCGCGGTGATCCGCCTCGGAATCCCGCTCGCAGAGCGGCTCTCGGACGGGACGCTCGATCGTGACTACCGGCGCTTGTACGGGATCTCGCCCGACGCGTTCGTCATCGGCTGGGTGGGGAGGCTGACCGGGGTGAAGGACGCGGGCGCCGTGCTCGAGATCGTCCGAGCGACTCGCGAGCGCGGGATCGATGCCGTCCTCTGCATGGTCGGCGACGGGCCCGACCGCGACCGCCTCGAGCAACTCGCGCGCGACCTCGGGATCGTGCGCTCGTGCTTCTTCGTCGGCTACCAGTCGGAGATCGCCGGCTACTACCGGCTGTTCGACGCCTTCGTCCTCCCGTCGGTGAACGAGGGAACGCCGGTCAGCGCGATCGAGGCACTCGCGTCCGGAACCCCTGTCGTCGCGAACCGGGTCGGCGGTGTCCCGGACGTCGTCCGCGACGGCGTGGACGGGTACCTCGTCGAGGCGGGCGACGTCGGGGGTGCGGCGGCGAGGCTCGCCGAGCTCGCCACGGATCCCGAGCTGCGAGCCCGGTTCGGGGAATCCGGGCGGGCGCGGGTCGTCGACCGCTACTCGGTCGCGCGCCTCGTCGACGACATCGACCGCCTCTACCGCTCGCTGCTCGAGTCGAAAGGGCTAGGAGCCGCTGCCGTCTGACGGCTCGCGCCAGCCGCCGGCCTTCCCCTTGTACGTCCCGCGGAAGAGTGCGAGCGGGGTGCGCGCGAGGATGTGGATGTCGACGCGAGGCGAGCGGTGGTCGACGTACCAGACGTCGAGCTCGATGCGGTCGGGCCATGGGAGAGCGGCGCGGCCGTTCACCTGTGCCCAGCCGGTCAGCCCCGGCTTGACCTCGAGCCGGCGGCGCTGGCGCGCGTCGTAGCGCTCGACCTGGTAGCGGAGCGTCGGGCGCGGCCCGATGACGCTCATGTCCCCGCGCAGCACGTTCCAGAGCTGCGGCAGCTCGTCGATCGACGTCCGCCGGAGGAGGCGGCCGACGCGGGTGATCCGCGGATCGCCGCGGTCGACGGCGAACCCCGCGCCGCGGCTCTCGGCACCCACCTCCATCGTCCGCAGCTTCAGGAGCTCGAAGTCCGCGCCGCCGCGACCGACGCGGACCTGCCGATAGAAGACCGGTCCGCCGTCCCCGACCTTGGTCGCGAGCGCCGCGAGGCCGATGAGCGGGCTCGCGAGGGCGAGCCCCGCTCCGCCGATGGCGACGTCGAAGGCGCGGTTCAGCGGGTCCCCTTGGCTTTGTCCCACATCTGCGGCGTCCCCGTCCGCAGATAGCGCACGAGCCCCGCCGCCGTCGCCTTCGTGACGACGTAGTAGTAGTACGCGAGCCGCGCACCCGGGACGGGAAGCCGGGCTTTCCCGGCCGCAGCCAAGGAGAGCCCGAAGACCTGGCCCCCGAGGCAGAGCCGGTAGAAGCGCCCTTGCCGCCGCAGCACCACGCTCGAGGCGAGCAGGCCGATGTGGAGCACTCCGGTCGAGTAGCGCAGCACGCGATGGGAGACGAGCTCCGCCAGGTACAGCGGCCGCGTCCGCCGGAACATGCGGCCGGTGAGGATGTGCCCCCACGAGCGCGCGATCGTCCGCATCTTCCGCCCGTACTCGTCCTCCGGCTCGCTCGCGGCCTTCTCGACCGCGATGGCCGCGCTGTCGTACACCGCGCGCAGCCCCTGCTGCTCCATCAGGTACGGGAAGCCGAAGTCGTGGCCGAACTTCGGATCGTCCTCGACGTAGGCGTCCCGGCGCACGGCGTAGATCGCACCGTTGCCGGCGGTGATCGAGGAACACGCCGACTCCTGCGCGCGCACCCAGACCTCGTACCGCCAGTAGAGGCCCTCGAGGTTCTGGCCCTCCGGGCTCTCGAGGCGGAGCTGGCCGCAGACGTACCCGACCTCGGAGTCAGCGAGGTTGCGCGTGAGCTTCCGGAGCGCGTCCGGCTTCCACTCGGTGTTCGCGTCCGTGAACGCGACCACGTCGCTCGACGTCTCGCGCACGGCGCGATGCTGAGCGGCGACCTTCCCGCCGCGCTCGCACTCGAGGAGTCGGACGCGCGGCTCGCGGGCGGCGATCTCGCTGACGATGCCGTTCGTCCGGTCGGTCGAGCCGTCGGACGCGACGACGATCTCGAGGAGCTCGGACGGGTAGTCGAGCGCGAGAAGATTCTCGACGCGCCGGCCGATGACGGTCTCCTCGTCGTGCGCCGAGACGACGAGCGCCACGCTCGGCGTGACGTCCTCGCGGTCGACCGGCCGAGGGCGGACGCGGGCGAGCACGCCCATCGCCGCGGGGTAGCCGACGTGGGTCCAGGCCAGTGCCTTGAGCGATCCCCAGAAGACGAGCTTCGCGAGCAACATCCCGCGCGCGAGTGTAGTGACGGCCGGCTCGAGTTCCCGTTCAGGCGCCGTTCACGAGCTCGGAGACGAGAGCGCGGTAGCGGCCCATCGCGACCGAGCGGTCCGCCTCGCGCTCGACGTACTCGCGGCCGCGGCGTCCCATCTCCTCGAGCTCGAACGCGCCCTCGGAGGCCGCGCGGATCGTCCGGGCGAGGAGCTCCGGGCTTCCCGGGTCGATCACGATCCCGCAGCCGACCTCGCCCACGAGCCGCGCGGTCTCGCTTGTCGCCTCGGCGGCCGCGATCACGGGCCGACCGGCGGCGAGGATCCCGTACAGGCGGCTCGGGACGACGTACCCCGCGAGGCCCTTCGCGAGCCCGACGACGTGGAGGTCGGCGCTCGCGAGCGAGAGCGGCAGCCGCTCGCGCGGCTGGTACGGGAAGAAGCGGACGCGGTCGCCGACGTCGAGGCGCCTCGAGAGCTCGACGATCTCCGCATGCCGTGCGCCGAAGCCGGCGATGACGACGCGGAGGTCGTCGAGGTCGCGCAGGAAGGTGACCGAGCGGACGAGGCTCTCCAGGTCCTGCGCGTGGCCGACGTTCCCCGAGTGCATGACGACGAAACGCGAAGCGAGATCGTGCTTTCCGGCCCAGGCGTTGTCGCGCGGCTGCGGGGTGATCGCGCTCGTGTCGACCCAGTTCGGGATCACGCGCACCCGTTCTGGCGGGGCTCCCTTCGCCTCCAGCCGCTCGCGCATGGTTTCGCCGATCGCGACGATCCCGTCCGCCCGGCGCAGGTACGCACCGACGAGGGCACCGAGCACGCCGATCACGGCGGGGTTCCGGAGGCGGCCGAGCTCGGTCGCGATCTCGGGGAAGACGTCCTGGCTGATCACCAGCACCGGCGTGTCGAAGCGACGGCCGATCACGACGCCGAGATCGCCGATGATCGGCGGGTCGGTCATGCAGAGCACGAGATCCGGCCTTGGCCCGCGCAGGGAGCAGGTGAGCGCGGAGCCGAGGTACGAGAGGTAGTTCGCAGCGCGCCGCCCGAGCCGCGAGCGCTCGTAGGCGGTCGACGAGACACGGACGATGCGGACCCCGTTTCGCGCCTCCTCACCGGGCTCGTCCTCGTGCCCGTGGAGGGCGCCGGTGATCACCTCGACGTCGTAGTCGACGGCGAGCGCCTCGCACAGCTCGGTGAGGAGGTGCGCGGTCGCCTCGACGCCGGGCCAGTAGTACTGGTTCAGGACGAGGATTCGGGGCCGGCCGCCGTTCACGGACATCGAGGCCAGGTTAACCGCGGGACCGCTCGGCGACGGCCCGCCGGGCAGCGGCGACGAATGCGGCGACGCTCGCTCCGTAGCCCCACCGAGCGGCGATCTCCCTCGACACTGCGCCGTACGCGAGGCGGACGAGCCGGTCGGCGGCGAGCCGCCGAAGGGCAGCGGCCGCGGCCGCGGTGTCGCCGGCCGGGACGAGGACGCCGTTCTCGCCGTCGCGGAGCAGGTCGTGCGCCGCGCCCACACGGTCGGAGAGCACCAGCGGAAGGCCGCATGCCGCCGCCTCGTTGACGACGACGGCCCACGGCTCGCGCTCCGAGAGGAGAGCGAAGACGTCCGCCGCGACGTAGGTCTCGACGATCCGAGCCCACGGGAGATCGCCCCTGAGGACGAGCCGGACGCCGACCTCCTCTGCGAGCGCGCTCAGCGGCTCGCGCTCCGGCCCCTCGCCGGCAACGACGACCAGGAGGCGCGGGTCGCCCGCTTCCGCCGCCGCGCGGACGAGCACGTCGAGGCCCTTCTCCGGAGCCAGGCGCGCGACCGAGAGGACGACGACGTCGTCCGGCCCGGCGCCGAGCTCTTCGCGGAGCACGTCGCGCTTGGGAGCGAGCACCTCCGCGTCGGCCCCGAAGGCGTCGACGTCGATCGTGTTCGCGAAGATCCCGACCCGCTCCGGGTCGGCGCCGCGGTCGACCATCGAGCTCCGCGCGAGCGAGCCGGTGACGAGCACACCGGCGGCGGCGCGCACGAGCGCGGGCACGACGGTCCCCTTTACCGCCTTCCGCCAGCCGGCGCGCGGGCCTACGTCGTGACTCTCGACGACGAGCACGTACGGAACGCCCCGCGCGCGGCACCAGGCGATCGCCGACTGCGACGCAAACGTGCTCCAGCCGGACACGACGACGACGTCCGGTCGTCCGCGCTCGAGGGCGCGTGCGATCCCCGGCGTGACGGGGTAGTCGTGGTGGAGCAGCCGCTCAGCACCCGGAAGACGGACCCCGCGGAGGAACTGCGCCCGGTGTCGCGGCTCGACCTCCCACGTGCGCCCGGCGACAGTCTCGGCCGCGTACACGACCGTGAGGTCGATCTCCGGGTGCTCGGAGACCCGATCGAGGAGCGGCGCTCGATACGGCGTCGGTTCCGGGAACACGGCGAGCACCCGGACACGCCGGGTCGTCAGCTCCGGGTGCGCCTCGAGGTCCTCGAGCCACTCCCGCGCATCCCGCCCGGCCGCCCGCAAGACGCGACTCCGGTGGGCGCTCGCTGCGCCCGCGTGTCCCGCGAGCAGGGGGTCGAGGCGGAGCGCGCGGGTCACGAGCCGTCCCCGGGCTCTCGTCGGAGCCTGCCGCGCGGCCCCCGCAATCGCGTGCGCCGCCGCCCGGCTCGCTGCGGAGCCGGGACGCGCCGCCTCGAACGCCTCGGCCAGCGTGGTGATGGCAGCCGCCGCGTCCTCCAGCTCGAAGGGCTCGAGTGGCTCGCCGGCCCCGAGGCGGAAAGCGAGGCTGCGCCCGCCGGGCGCGAGGTCCGGCACGTAGCGGCCGATCTCGCGCATCGCGACCCGCCGTTGGAACTCGTGCTGCAGGTCGCGGCGTCTGCGCGACGCCTGCCCGGCGTGGACGCGGTAGAGGACGAGCGGCTCTCGGACGTTGTCGCCGTCCGCGACCGCGAGCAGCCGCGCCCACAGGTCGTAGTCCTCGCTCTCGGGGAACTCCGTGTCGTAGCGAAGCTCGTGCCGGGCAAGGGTCTCCCGGTCGAGGAGCACGCTCGGGTGGAAGAAGGGCGACGAGAAGAGCGAAGCCCAGCGGACTGCGTCCGAGCCCGTCGGCATGAGGTGGAGGCGCCCGATGCCGTCGCCGTCGTCGAGATCGAGGACGCCGCTCCCTACGACCGCGACGGGAGGGCCTGACCGCATTCGCGCGAGCTGGCGCTCGAGCCGCCGCGGCATGGCGACGTCGTCCGCGTCGAGACGCGCCACGTACCGGCCACCAACCTGCTCGAGGCCCCTGTTCAGCGAGGCCGCGAGGCCGAGCTGAGCGTCGTTTCGGAGGACGACGAGCCGAGCGTCCTCGATCGCGTCGAGAACGTCCGCCGTCCCGTCCGTGGACGCGTCGTCGACGACGATGAGCTCGAGGTCGGCGACGGTCTGCCGGAGCACGCTCCGCACGGCCGTGCCCAGGAAGCGCTCGGCGTCGTGAGCGGCGAGGAGCACGGAAACGAGCGGCGGCGCGGCTTTCACGGGCGCCCCGTAGCCTACGGCCGGTGACGCCGCAGGAGCTCCCGTCCTTCGACCTCGTCATGGCGACCGTCGACCGATCCGACGAGCTCGACCGCTTCCTCTCTTCGCTCGACCGGCAGACACATCGCCGCTTTCGAGTCGTCGTCGTCGACCAGAACGAGGACGATCGCGTGTCCGAGGTCTTGGCGGCCCACGACCTCGACGTCCTCCACCTCCACGCCTCGCGCGGGCTCTCGCGGGCGCGGAATGCCGCCCTCCCCCAGCTCACCGCCGATCTCGTCGCCTTTCCCGACGACGACTGCGTCTACGGCCGCGACCTGCTAGAGCGCGTCGCCCGGCGCCTGCTCGGCGACCCCGGCCGAGACGGTCTGACCGGACGCGCAGTCGCCCCCGACGGCCGGTCGTCGCGTTCGTGGAAGACCGACCCGGCGACGCTCACCGTGGACAACCTCTGGAACCGCGCGATCTCGTTCACGATCTTCCTGCGCCGGGAGCTGGTCGCGATCGTCGGCCCGTTCGACGAAGAGCTCGGTCTCGGGGCCGGAACCCCATGGTCCTCGGGCGAGGAGATCGACCTGCTCATCCGCGCGGTCCGAGCCGGCGCGCGCATCGCCTACGACCCGGAGCTGACCGTGCAGCACGAGCGGGCGCCGCACGACGCAGACGGGCTGCGGACGATCGGCTACCGCGACGGCGCGAGCGTCGGCTACCTGCTCGGGAAGCACGGCTACCCCGTGCGCGTACGCTCGCGGATGCTCGTTCGGCCCGTCGGGGGTGCGCTCGTCGCCGCGGCTCACGCCGACGGCGAAGGCGCGCGCTTCCAGCTCGCGACGCTCCGGGGTCGAGTCGCAGGACTGCGAGGACGGCCGCGATGACCCCGAGTCGCTGGACCGCGAGGCGCGTCGCGGGCGCCGCCGGCCGCCGTATCCCGCTGCGGCCGCTTCGGCTTCTCTTTCCGTACCGGCTCTGGCGACCTCTCTTCCGACTCTGGCTCGAGACGATCCGCGCGCAGCCCGACAAGCGCAAGGCGCTCCGCGAGCTCCTCACGGTGTACGGGGACGCCTACGTCTCCATGGACCGCGGAGCCGTCGACTACGGCCAGGGTGAGCACCCCAAGCACCGGCTGACCGGTTACCACGACTTCTTCGTCGACCGGATCGGGTCGCGTGAGCGCGTCCTCGACGTCGGATGCGGGATCGGCAGCGTCGCCCACGACGTCGCCGAGCGGGCAGGTGCCGTCGTCGTCGGCATCGACTCGAGCCCGTGGGCGCTCGAGACGGCACGAGCGAAGTTCGCGCATCCCCGCGTCACCTACGTCGAGGCGGATGCGCTGACGTACGCGCCCGAGAGCTCGTTCGACGTCGCGCTGCTCTCCAACGTCCTCGAGCACCTCGCGCAGCGGCGCGAGCTCCTGACGTCGCTGCGCGAGCGCGGCGTGGCCCGCCTCCTCGTCCGCGTCCCCGCCGTCGACCGCGACTGGACGGTGCCGCTCCGGCGCGAGCTCGGCCTCTCCTACTTCAGCGACCCGGACCATGAGGTCGAGTACCTCCCTGCGCTCCTCCGCCGGGAGCTCGGGGATGCGGGTTGGGAGATGGGCGAGCCGACCCTCGCGTGGGGCGAGATCTGGGTCGAGGCGACCGCGGTCGGCGAACGCTGAGTCAGCCGTCGTCGCGGAGGAGCTCTGCGAAGAGGGCGGCGTGCCGGTCGAGCCACGGGCCGAGCGCGAAGCGCTCGACGGCCCGGCGCCGAGCCGCAACCGCATATCGCTCACGCGCAGCGAGCACGCGCTCGACGGCGTCCGCGAGCGCCTCCGGCGCCGGCGGCTGCACGTGCTCCCACGACTCCGGGTGCGGAACGCCGATTCCCGCCTCCTCGCCTACGAGCTCGACCGTGCCCCCGCTCGCCGGATGGACGACGGGGAGACCGCACGCCATCGCCTCGATCACCGCGCTCGGGCAGGAGTCGTTCACGGTCGTGTGCAGCAAGAGGTGCGCACGGCGATAGAGCTCGGGTGCAGCGCGCTGCGTGTACCGGCCGAGGAGCTCCGCACCCTCGGCGAGGAGAGTCGGGCGGCGGATACTCGACCCTGCCGAGGACGAGCAGGCGAGCGTCTTCGTGACGCCGCCGTACGTGCTCGAGCGTGCGGAGGGCGAGCTCGAGCCGGTACGGCTGGAGCTGATCGCCGGCCAGCAGGAGGACGGGCCCGTGGGCGGGTGGGGCCGCTGCAGGCGTGAAGCGGTCGACGTCGACCGCGTTCGCGAGGATCTCCCAGGCCCCGCGCGGCTCTCCGAGGTAGAGGTCGGCGGAGCGCTTGCAGAACTCGCTCTGGTAGAGGACGTGGTCGGCGGCGAGGAGGGCCCGACGGAGAGGCTCGTTCACGGCTTCCGTGTCGGCGCCCGCCCAGGCCGGGTAGCCGACGCCGTTCTGGTTCACGACGATTGGCGTGTGGCGGCGGTCGGCGAGCCACAGGAGCTGACGCAGGTCGCGCGGCAGCCAGGTGGAGCCGAGGTAGAGGAGGTCGAAACCGGTGGGATGGTTCGGAAAGCGGCCGTCGAGCCGTTGGAACTTCGCCGTCCCTCCCCGTGCCGGCTCGTCCGGCCCCGGGATCAGGTCGTGGCCGTAGAAGACGCGGGGCCCAGCGCCCGCCGGAGCGTCGCCGCGCGCCGCGAGGAGACGCGCCCAGCGCGCCGCGGCTCGGCCGTAGCGCGCCGCCCGCCCGAGGCTAGCGTCCACCGCCGCTCCGCTCGACGAAGCCTTCGAGAAGCTCGCCCCACCTCGGGTCGAGGAGCTCGAGCGCGAGTCGCTCGGCGGTCGCTCGTCCCGCAGGCAGGAGACGAGCGCGCAACGTCGAGTCCTCCGCGACCGTCGCGACCGCATCCGCCAGGCCCTCCGCGTCGCCGACGTCACGAAGCACGCCGTTGACTCCGTCCTCGACGAGCTCCTGCGCCTGGCCGACGCGTGTCGTCACGAGCGGGACTCCGGAGGCCATCGATTCGAGAGCTGCCTTCGGGCCGCCCTCCTGCCGCGACGCGACGAGGTACGCGTCGAGCGCGTGGTAGGCGCGCGCCAGCTCCGCACGCGAGCGCGCGTAGAGGTGCAGACGTGGCACGTCGAGCCGGGCGAGCTCCCCGCAGCACGTAGCCGCGGGCCGACCCGGTGAGCAGGACATGGAGCTCGGGCACGCGCTCGCGGAGTCGATCGACGGCCGCGACGAAGACGTCGGGCCCCTTGACGAGCTTCGGCTCGAGGCCTTCGCCCCAACCGACGCCGTCCTTCTGGAAGGAGCCGACCACGAATGCGGAGGCAGGGATGCCGAGCTCCGCGCGCGCGCGCTCGCGACGCGCGGCGTCGGCGACCGGGAAGTTCTCGAGATCGATCCCGATCGGGATCCGGAACACGCGCTCGGCCGGGACTCCGGCAGAGAGGACGATCTCCTCCATCTCGGCGTGGGTCACCTGGATCCGCGAGAACCGATCGCGTCTCGCCCGGAGCGCCGCGAAGCACTCGTCGAACTCGGGGACGCCCGGAGTCCCGGGGCGGCCGTGCAGATACGCGGTCGCGAGCCGCTGCGACGGTCCAGCCAGTGCGGCCCGAGCGCTTCGAAATGGCTCGTCAGGAAGACCGACTGCCGCTCGGCGAAGCGCGCCCAGCCGGACGGCCGACCTCGAAGCCGAGACGGCGCCCGGCCGCGAGCAGGTGCCGAGCGTCCTCCTCGACCGACCAGCCGCCGCGGTCGCCGACGCGCGAACAGTCGCGAGTTGTCCGGCCAACGAGCGCGTGTCGAGCGCCGACGAAGGCGCGCGCGACGGCCTTCGTCGCAGGCATCGCCACGCGCCGCAGGCTCATCGCGCGAGCACCTCGAGATAGCGGTCTGCCACCTCGGCGAGCGACACGAGCGAGATCGCCGCGCGACGCTCCTCCACCTCCGGACGAGCGCTCGAGCACGTCGGGCAGCTCGTCCGGCTCCGAGAACGGCAGCCCCGCCTCGCCGACGAGCTCTGGGTGGCCTCCGCTGTCGCGAAAGACGGCGGGCAGGCCGCACGTGAGCGCCTCCAAGAGCGCGTTCGAGCACGGGTCGTTGCGGCTGGCGGCGAGGTAGACGTCGTGGCGCCGGAGCGCGTCCGCGAGCGGCTCGGAGGGGATCGCGCCGAGCGCACGTATCCACGCGAACCGCTCCTGCGTCCGGCCCGCGAACGTGACCTCGAAGCGGTCACGATCGAGATTGCGGTCGAGCCAGGAGAAGACGTCGGCGCCCTTGTTCGGGTTGTCCGACCAGCTCACCGCGATCAGCCGGAGCTTGCGGCCCGGACGAGGCTCACGTGCCGGCGGAGGATGGAAGATCACCGGATCCGGCGCGTTGTGGACGACGATCGGGTCGCGGAGCTCGATCCCCAGGCGTCGGTGCGCATCGAGGCTGAAGCGGGACTGCACGATCGTCGCGTGCGCGAGCTCCGCGTTGATCGCGGCGATCCGCGCATCGGTTCCGTCGTCGGAGCCCCGGTAGACACCGATCGGGCCGTCGACGCGGTGGACGAAGCGGCAGTCGGCTCGAGCGAGGCGGCGCAGGCGCCGGAAGTCGAAGTTGAACGAGTTGAAGAGACATGCAGGAGTCTCTCCCGAGATCTGGTTGAGCTCGACGACGAGCCCTCGGCGCTCGAGCTCGCCGACGAGCGCACGGACGAACTGGTTCCCCCCGCCGCCGGGTGGCCGCGCGAGCTCGTGGAACACGGCGAGATCCGCGCGCCGCGCGCCGATGCCGGATCCGCCCGACCTCGGTTCCCGTCTCCCGGGCGACCGCGGCGAGAGCGCTCCGCGCGTGCACGGCGGCAGCCCGCGGAGCGGTCCTGAGCCTCACGCGCCAACCGTAGACGGGGAGGCGGCCGCGCTCATGAGCTCTACGATCGCCTTCGCGTACCGCTCCCAACCCAGGTGCTCCTCGACCGTCCTGCGGGCACGCGCGCCGATCGCAGCCGCGTTCTCGTCGTCCGAGAGCAGCCCCTCGACCGCCCGCTCGAGCGCCTCGAGGTCGCCCGGGGGGACGAGACGGCAGTTCAGGCCGTCTTCGAGGCGGTACCCGCGCGAGATCGCAGCCGTGCGGCTCACGACAACCGGCTTCCCCATCGCCATCGCCTGCAGCAGCACCGTCGTCGCTCCCGAGTAGCTGTTCTCCTGGACGGGCAGGACGACGACGCGGGCGGTGCCGAGCCGATCGCGAATCGCTCCGAACGGCACGTCGAGCTCGACTTCTACGTTCGGGCGACGCAGGGCCGACGTACCCGGCTGGTCACGGCTTGCAACGACCCGGAACGACCAGCCTCGGCGCCGGGCCGCGAGCTGACCGAGAAGCTGCAGATCGCGGTGCCGGTCGGCTCCGACGGAGGCGATGTCCACCTCGGGCGTCCGTCCGGGCTCCGGGACGAATGCGGACGTATCGACGCCGAAGGGCACGAAGACCACCTCCGGCCCGTCTGGCCCAAGCCATTCGCGGAGCGCGTCGACCTCTCCCCAGCCGTACGCGACGATCGTGTGCAGACGCCGGTACGTGCGCTCGTAGAGGCGGCGAGCCGCACGCGTCCGAAGCTGCTCGAGCCGCTCGGGAAGCCCGATCGCGGCGTAGACGACCGGTGGCCGAACGAGGCCCACCTGCTGCAGCAGCGCCACGGGGATGCCGACGGTGTCGACGGTGGAGAAGACGACGTCCGCCCGGTTCAGAGCGCCCCGGGAGGCGAGCACCGACGCGAAGTCTCCTCCGTAGCCGCCGACGAGCCCGAGGGCGGCGTTGACAGCCCGCGTCGCGGCGCGCGACCCGCTCCCCGGGCTGTGCCCCGGCTCGAGGTTGTGCTCGACGTCGAAGCCGGCCGAACGGAGCTGGTCGAGGCCGTACAGGCTGTACCGCGAGCCGGGCGGAGAACCTGGCGAGAGCGCTTCGCGCCGCAGGTCCGAGTCGCGGTAGAGCATGAAGACGGCGGGCCGCCTCGCCGGGGGGGTCACGCCGCCGAACGCTAGAGCACGCGTACGAGTGGGTAGCGTACGAGCGGTCGTGCACCGGACGAAGACACACTTCGCGGCGAGGGTGAACCACGTCGCCTCGGCGCTCGAGCGGCGCGGTGTCCGCGCGACCTACCGACTCCATGACCGGCTCCTCTCGAACCGTTCGAGCCGGCGTCGGTTCGCCCACGACCGTCCCGAGCTCGACGCCGTGCAACAGCGGATCGTCGACGCGCTCGCTGCCGAGGGCTACGCCGTCGTCCCGTTCACCGACCTCTTCGAAGATCCCGCCGACCGGGCTGCGATCGAGGAGCAGGCCGGGCGCTTCGTCGCCGAGACCGAAGCCGGCCTCGTCGGCGACGGTGAGGCGCTCCGCGTCCGGGCGGGCAAGGAGTTCGTGGTGCGGAAGCACAGCTACGACGCCGAGCTCGGGCTCGACGATCCCTGGTTCCGCTTGTGCGCCTCGCGGCGGATGCTCGATCTCGCCAACAGCTACGTCGGGCTCTGGACGAAGCTCGAGTACGCGGACCTCTGGTACTCCGTCCCCCAGCCGGAAGGCGCGGAGCGCGTCTCCTCGCAGCGCTGGCACCGCGACTTCAACGACCGACAGCTCCTGAAGGCGTTCCTCTATCTCGTTGACGTGGACGAGAGCATGGGCCCGTTCGAGTACGTCCCCGGGAGCGCAGGCACGGGCCCGTACGCATCCGTCTGGCCCTGGCGTCCCCTCGGCGAGAACTACCCCTCACAGGCCGAGTTCGAGGAACGGGTCCCGGACGCATCGGTGCAAACGTTCGTCGCGCCGAAGGGGACCCTCATCTTCTGCGACACGAGCGGTTTCCACCGCGGGGGTCTCTCGTGGACCAAGCCTCGCGTCCTCGCGACGGCCACGTACTCGTCGCCCGCATCTCTCGCATCGCTGACCGAGCGGAGCTATCGCTTCACGGGATCGCTCGACGAGCTCGACTCGCCGACGCGGTTCGCGCTCACCTGAGCGAGCTCGGACCGGAGCTCCCGTAGCCCGTCGCGGGCTGCGAACCCCTCGTCCCGTGAGCGACGGCCACGCGCCTGCTTGCCCGGCGTGTGCCATAGGTGCAGGACACTCGCATCCGGCCCGGGCCAGCGACACCTGGCGCCGGCCAGCCGCAGCCGACGCGCCAGATCCGTGTCGTCGGAATCCCAGCCCGTCAACCGGTTGTCGAACCCGTTGACGCGCTCGAAGTCCTCCCGAAACATGCCGAAGGCATAGCCGTACCCGTCGTACGGTGGCCGATAGTCGCTGCGTCTACCCTGCCGGCGGTGCCGCCTGTCCCGGAGAGGGAGAAGCACTCCCGGTCGGTTCGCCTGACGATGAGGAGACGTAACGAGCTCGCGTGGGGCACTGAAGAGCCAGCGCGCAGACGACCATCGCCATACCGGAAGCGATCCGGCGATGACCTCCTCGGAGAGACCAGGGCTGAGATGCAGCCGCTTGCTCGCGACGAATGAGCCCGGGACGGCCGCTCGACGCACCGCCTCGACAAACCGGGTACGCGGCACGCAGTCGCCATCGAGAAACAGGACGTAATCGCCCTTGGTGTGCAGAGCCGCTGTGTTGAGGAGGCGCGCCTTCCGAAATCCGTCGTGCGGCTGCCACACGTGGGTGAGATCCAGACCCTCTCTCCAGCGCTCGACGACTCGTGCGACGTCCTCTCCGGATCCGTCGTCCGCCACCGTGGTCTCGAATGGAGGGCCGGCCTGTTCCGAGAGCGCTCTCAACACGACGTCGAGCGCCTCGGGCCAGTTGTAGGTCGCGACGATGACGCTCAGGCCAGGGCTCATGACGGGCCGACGAACGGAAGCGCGTCGACGGTCACGCACGCGCCACGCCGATACTTCTCGAGCTTCCAGTTCGACCCGCGGGCCTGGATCTCCTCGACGAGGGGATGGAGCTGCGGACGCCGGACCGTCCGCGCCAATGACCCGAGCACGCCACGCCGGAAGTGCCCGCTTTCGCTCAGGCTGCGACGCGGCTCGCTCGGATCGACCGGGTCGAGGCTGGAGCGCCGGAGGAAGCACATGTGCACGAAGCGGAATGG
The DNA here is from genome assembly GCA_963848725.1 of uncultured Actinomycetes bacterium. Lineage (GTDB taxonomy): Bacteria > Actinomycetota > Thermoleophilia > Gaiellales > Gaiellaceae > GMQP-bins7. Next base: position 120,418 of record CAWKEV010000023.1, read on the forward strand.
GCTCTCCTCCCAGCCGTAGCGCTCCTGGAGGGCCTCGACCGAGTCCCATCCGTACCCCGGCCGAAACCGAACTTCCCCGCCCAGCAGGCGCTGTCCGCATCCCGACCAGGCCTCCGCGGCAGCGAGATTGAACAGCCTGGCCAGCGGACGGCTCGGCGGCGACATGTAGCCCGAAGCCGTCCACCCTTCGCGATCGAGTCGATCGCAATGGAGCACGTTCGCCTGTATGCGAAAGGCTCGTCGGAATTCGCCCGCATCGATCGCCTCGCGCAGCCGGACAAGCGCTGCGGGGTCATGAAGCTCGTCTCCGTCCACCTGGAGCACCCAGACGTCCGACCCCACATAGGGCTCGAGCACCTCGTGTGACACGCGAGCATGCGAGATGCGCCGGGCGTCGAGGTGGTCGTGCTCGCGAGCGAGCGTCCGGAGTACGTCCCAGGTGCCGTCTAGCGAACGGTGGTCGATCGCGTGGATGCGATCGCAGACGTGAGCGACGTTCCTGATCGCACGCTCGACGAACACGTCCTCGTTGTGGACGAGGAGATGCGAGCTTGCACGTCAGCGCCGCCCGGTCGTCCAGTCGAGCAACGGCCGGACGACGCCCTTCCATTGCCCCGTGAAAGCCCGCGCGCGGAGTCGCCTTCGGCCGGGTCCTGGACGTGGAATGAAACCGCGTCGTTCAGCCCTGCGTGATTCCGCAGCTTCATCGTCCCATAGGAGGAGATCGCGGCCTGGACGCTGAGGAGTCCTTCGTTCAGGAGGTTCGGGGGAATCCAGGCCGTTGAGGTATTCGCCGGGCGACGCCGGCTCATGCCAGCGGCGGTCGGTGTCCATCGCGTTGAACGCCACGTTCCCACGCTCGTCGGCCCGCCGGATCTTCGGGAAGACGGGCTCGCCGTCGCCCAGGACGGTGAAGCCGATCTCGATCCCGACCGGCAGCCGAACGTCGGCTGCCATGGCCTCCTGGTCGTCTTGGACGACGCGTACCGAGCGGAGGCGAACGAGGTGGTCCCGGGGCACGGTGGCGAGATCCGGCCACTCGAGTTCGATGAGCTGCCGCCGTACCCGGACTGGAGATGTTTTGCATCTTACTTGGCTCAGTACATATGCTGGAGGCGAACATTGCCCCAGATGGACCGGAATTGAAGTGACTCTTTCCAAGGACAAGGTGTCGATCAACGGCACCGAGACGAAGGATGCAGATCTACCGTCGAAGATCAGGACCATGCTGGCCGGCGAAACAATCCCGAACAGAAGATCGTCGTGGTCAAGACGGTGAGAAAGGACACGCCTTACCACTACTGGATCAAGGTGACCGGATTGATCGAGGAGGCGGGGGAGATTGTCGCGGTAGAGGTGGAGAAGAGCAGTGAGGTCCAGGTGCGCTAATCATGAAAATCAGAAGACAACATCGAAGCAGGCAAAGGTTGTGGCCATGGCAGATATTGCCTTTCATCTGGTGGCGCTGTTTTTCATTATCCTTGGCAAAGTCGCAGGATGACAGCCACCTGAAGTGGGAACTGGCGTCCGGCACGGACCTTCAATCAATCAGTCACTCGAAAGTAACGGTGACGGTGAACCAGGACAGCAAAGTATATCTCAACGGTGAGCAGGTTGACTCGACTGGCCTGGCGCCAAAAAATGCAGGAGATGCTCGGCATGCCCGAAGCGGGAATCGAACGGTCCTGTTAAAGATTCACAAAAATGCAACGGCCGCGACCTTTGAACCGATTATTGAAGCAGTCAGCCAGGCCGGCGGCGATCTTGTTCACGTACTGGCGGAAGAAGTTGGGAAATGATAGTATCCTGCCGCGGGCGGCGTAACAGCCGATGCGATGCCGCAGGCGGCTGACATGGGGGGCATCATGCGATCGCAACTCTGGAGGGCCGCGGTCTTTCTGGCGTTCGTCGGGAGTGCAGTGGCCGCTGATCCCGCCTCACAGGTGGATCGGCTCATCAAGGAGGAGAACGCCGGCCGCAAGATCACCGAAGCGACGATCGTCGATGACCTCGGCTTTTCACCGCACTACATCGACACCATCGGCCGGATTCCCACCGATAAAGAAATCCAGACGTTCCTCGCCCTGCCCGCGAAGGATCGACGCCGGATCATCCTCGATGATCTGACAAAGCGCGAGCCGTTCGCCGACCGCTGGACGGTCTTCTTCGGCGATATGTTCCGCATCCGCTCCAACGCGGACGGCGGGGCGGCCTTCCTGGCGCACGTCCATCGCACTAGGAGAAGGATTCTGCCCTACGACGTCCTTTGCCGCCAGTTGCTCGCAGCCAGCGGCAAGGCGAACCTGACGCCGGAAGTCGGCTACATCCTCGGCGACGACGCCGACCCAATGGCGCTGGCCAGCGTCACCTCGCAGGTCTTCCTCGGCGTCCGCATTGGCCTCACCAGTGCCACAATCACCCCTTCGACACCTGGACGCGGAAGCAGTTCTACGACCTCGCGGCCTACTTCGGCGAAACCCACCAGCCAGGTGACACGTATCAAGATGCGTCTGCTCGGCGTCTACCTGACCGAAGCGGAGCAGACGAGCATCCTGTCGCAGCCCGAGGACAAGGCCAAGGGCAAGCCGCGCCGTCCGTCAAGGCGTAGTTCCCCTTTGAGCTCAACAGCGACGGCGCGACGAGCACATTGCCCGCCTGACCGCGCTGCGCGGACTGCTCGCTGAGGCAAAGGCAAAGGCCGCGACCAAGAAGGATAACATCGACGATTTGCTCGGCGACGCCGAGGACAAGCTCAAGAAGAAGGAAGGTCATGAGGTCGGCCTCGACAAATCGAAGCTCGACATCGAGGGCGACCTCTACAAGGCGTCGGCGGCGCAAGGGATTGTCGAAGCTGATCACCGATCCGCGTAACCGCTTCTTCTCGCGCAACATCGTCAATCGCGTCTGGGCCGAGTTGCTGGGCCGCGGCTTCGTCAACCCGGTTGATGACTTCAAGGGAGCAATTCCTGCCGGTCATCCGAAGGCATTGACTACCTGGCCGATGAGTTCGTGGCAAGCGGTTACGACTTCCGCTGGCTGGTGCGGACCATCACGGCGACGGAAGCCTACCAGCGCGGCCACCTGCCGCAATCGACCGATGCCACGATGCTGCACGAATACCACAGTCGGCCTTTGTGGCAGCGACAGTGCGGCGTATGGGCAGCGAGATGCTTTACGACAGCATCGTCCAGGCCGGGCATCTGTTTGCCGTCAAGCGCAAGCCAGCCGGCAGCGAACACTGGTGACCGTCACTGCGCGTCGTCAGGAGTACGTCGAGTTGAAAGATGACGGTAAAACGCCCAGGAAGCCGAAGGACCTCAAGAAGGACGACAAGAAGATGACCGCCATGCAGCCGAAGCCGGCAATGACCGGAGGCGGCTATGACCTGGAGCGGTCGATCGAGGTCGATTTCAAGTGGGCGCTGATGAAGAAGGATGACGTCAAGATCGAGGCGATGGAGGCCAAGTCGAACGAGGAGATCGAGGCCGAGTCGATGATGATGACCCAGCCGACGGCAAGAAGGTCAGAGTGGTGACTCGCGAGGTGAAGACGATCGTCGATGACAACCCGCGTTTTTCGTCGTCGATGCGGATGGCCTCGCCCGCTCCGGTCGGCCACTTCCTGCGTGTCTTCGGCCAGACCGATCGCGCAGCCTCGACGACCGCCGCGACCACAGCCCTTCAATGCGCCAGGCGCTGATGATGCTCAACGGCCAGTTGACGAACCAGGCCGCTCGCGTCAGGGCGCTGGAGCCGATGTACTCTCTGCTTGATGGCCCGAAGGCTGACCTCGATGCAGCGATCAAGCTGGCTTATCGCGAGGCAATGACTCGTGAGGCGACGGCCGACGAGATCGACGAGGCGAAGAAGAAGATCATCAAGGAGGCGAAGAAGCGGTCCGGGCGGTCTGGCCGACCTGCATGGGCGCTTCTGAACGGTCAACGAGTTCCGCTCCTGCCGTGACCACGACCCCCACTTGCGGCTTTGTAAAGCCGCAGCGCCTTACCTCAAGAACATTCCTCTCCACTGGAGAAAGACACATGGAACTGGGCTGCACGGGATACAAGCTGAGCCGTCAAAGTGTCCTGTGGGGCCGCGGCCGGCACCTTCCTCGGACTGAACGTCAAGACCCTCCTCGCCGCGGCGGGCAAGGACGGCAAGCAGAAGGCCGAGCACGTCATCCTCCTCTGGATGGGCGGCGGCATGAGCCACATCGAAGCAATTGGCCATGGTGTGCCTGCCGCGCCGACGACGTATTGCTATCCAGGTACATGCCGGTGTTGGCGACCATGCAGATGCGACCGATGTGAAAACGAGACGCCAGGCGCCAGCCAGCGGCCGACTCCTCCCTGCCGATGAAGGTTTCGATCTCAGGTCCCGGCAAGCCGGGATACGTCGTCATGCCGGCCACGATCGGGTGGCTCAGGTCGACCAACCGGCGGCTCATCCTGGCTGCTTCACAAGCACCGCGCGGGTGTAGAGCAGCTCGAAGCCACGCCGCTGGGCGTTCTGCTGGGACTTGGATCCTGGTTGGGTGGTGATCACGGCGACGTCGCAGCCGGCGTCGGCGGCGTCGGCGAGCCGGGCGGAGAGAAGCGCGGTCTGGACACCGCGGCGGCGGTGCGCGGGCGCGGTCCCCGCCCCGGCGAGCTGTGCGACGCCCTCGTCGATGCGGAGACCGGCACCTCCGGCGATGGTCCCGTCGAGCAGGGCGACATAGCGGGTGACGCCGGCCGCCGCAGCGTCACGCTCGGCCCTCAGGTAGACCTCCCGGGGAAACTCTTCGCGCCAGGGCACCCCTTGGGTGTCTGGGTGTGCGGCGGCGTCGGCCACCACGTCGAGCCACAGCTCGAACTCGTCGTCTCCACTCGGCCGCACCTGCACCCCCGGTGGCGTGACGCGCTCGTTGTGGTAATTGAGGGCGAGACCGAGCACGTTCTCGAAGGATTCGAGGCGGTAGTCGCGGTCGGTCGGAAGGGCACCGATCGTCGGGTCGACGAGGTGTGCGAGCTCGACCTGCACGGGGGCCCCGCGGGCGGCGAACGCGTCCTCGATCTCGTCGAGGGCCGCAGAGGTCGGGACGCCGTCGAAACCGAGCCCCGCAACCTTGTTGAAGGGTGACCCTTCTTCGGCAAAGCTCGCCACGCCCCCGGCAACGGGGATCACGAAACCAGCGGTGTCCGTCTGCCGGCGGCCGGCGGCCTCGCTGCTCCTGGCGATCAGCTGGGCCTCGGCCCGCTCGATGCGGGCAGCCAGGGCGGTGTCGCAGAAGAGCGGCCATCGTTCGGCGTTCATCATCTCGCGATTGCCTTCATCTCTGGGGACCTAACCCGACGTACTGGCGGTACTCCAATCTGCCTGAGCCTCACTGACGGGGCAATGCAGGGCTGGCTTACGGAACGCTTACAGCCGGGGCGCGTGGGCCGCCCCGCCTACAGCACCTGGCTTCGCGCCTCTTCCCGCAGGGCGGTCCCCGACGTCACAGTTCCGTAAGCCGAGATCGGGACCAGCTGACCCTCCTTCCTGGGTTGTCAGGTGCGAATGGCGGTCGCTCCGGCCGCCCCGCGAAGGAGGCATTTGATGTCAGCAACTCATCGCAGGATCGCGGTCGCGGCGGTGACCGCACTGCTCGCGGCTGCGCCGCTGGTGGCCGGCGCCGGATCGGCGTCGGCCGCAACGAGCGGGTTCGTGCCGTCCGTGTTCGTGCAGACGAACGCCGGCGACGGCAACGCCGTGCGCGCGTTCGCCCGGGCCTCGGACGGCGGCCTGACGCCCGCCGGCAGCTTCGCTACCGGCGGGCTGGGTTCGGCCACCCTGCGCAACCCGACCGACCGCTCGCGTCGCAGGGCTCGCTGGTAGCCGACCGCGCCCACCGCGATTTGCTGGCCGTGAACGCCGGCAGCAACACGCTCACCCGGTTCTCGGTCCACGGCACCTCGCTCCGGCGGGAGCAGGTGATCCGCACGGGTGGGCAGTTCCCGGTGTCGGTCACGGTGTCCGGCCAGAACGTCTACGTTCTCAACGCAGGCGGGGACGGGTCGGTCAGTGGCTTCCGCCGGACCGGCGACGATCTGCACGCCATCCCCGACTCGGTGCGCCCACTCGGCCTGGCGGCAGCACCCCGCCGGACTTCCTCGCCTCTCCCGCCCAGATCGGGGTCACGCCAGACGGTGACCGGCTGGTCGTGTGGACCAAGACCCACGGCACGGTCGACGTCTTCACGATCGGCGCCAACGGGCAAGAAGCCTCGGCTGCTCCCACGGTGACCAACACCGGGCCGGTGCCGTTCCCGTTCGTGTTCGACAGAGCCGGACGGATCGTGCTCGGTGACGCAAGTGGTGTCCTGAGCACCTGGTCGTTCGCGGCCGACGGCACGCTGGTCCCGGTGGCACAGGCTCCGTCCAACGGCCAGAGCGCCCTGTGCTGGGTCGCCGAGGTGGGCGGTCACCTGTACACGACCAACACCGGCAGCAACACCGTCACCGGCTACACCGAAGCTGCCAACGGGAGCCTCACCCTGCTCAACGTCGACGGCGTGACCGCGACAACGGACGCGGGACCGATCGACCTGGCCGGCACCCAGGACGGCCGATTCCTGTACGAGCTCAACGGCAAGGCGGGCACCGCCGGCATCTACGCCGTCGCATCGGACGGTGGCCTGACCCGCACCGGCACGTTGACCGGACTCCCGGTCAACAGCCCTGCAGCCCCGGGGATGCAGGGCATCGTCGTCACCTGACCGTTGAGGTGCTGCGGCCCGTCACGACATGTGGCGGGTCGCAGCGCCTCTTCACTGCGCGAGCGGGTAGTCCAGCCAGACCCGGTCGCGCAGCGCGATGCCGTCGATGACGATCTCGGCTGGGTAGCCGGTCGTCGCGGTGAAGGCGTCGCGTTCGATCGACCGCACCCGGAAGCCCTGCCGTTGGTAGAACCGGAGGTTGCCGACGTCAGCGGCAGCGGTCGCCACGACCACAGACGTACCTGCCTCACCCGCAACCAGCTCGATGGCCGCTCTCACCAGCCGGGCACCGATGCCGCGGCCCTGCAGGGCCTCCCGGACGGCCATGTTCTTGAGCTCGATCTCGTTGGGATGGTCGGTCTCGAGAGCTGGAGGTGGCCCGACCACGGCATCTCCGGACCGGGCCACCAGGACCCGACCCGATCCCAGATAGGAGTCAAGCTGGGCCGCCGAGTCCTCGGCCAGCTCGAACAACGGCCGGAGAACCTCCCGGGCACCGGCGTACGGCTCGACCCGGACAGCGGCTGCGGTGACGCTGGGCGAGGGTCCGTCAACCGGGTCAGGGTCCAGGCCGTACACCCACGGCGCGTAGACGACGCCACGACCGTCCGGGTCGAGGTACATCACGGCGCCGTTCGCCTCCCAGTACGGGTGCGGGCGCGTGGTACGGCAGCAAGCCTCGCTTGCGCAGCGGTTCGGTCGCTGTCCGGACGGCGTCGCTGCCAGGCAGGTAGAACACCACCTGGTCGAACCGGTCCGGCTGACGACGCGGCTGGCGCGTGCGCACGACCTCCATCTGCGTCCCCGTGTCCGGTAGCCCGAAGATCGTTCCGTCCTCGCCGAAGCTGTCCGAGAAGGAACCGACGATCGGCAGTCCGACGAGGTCGCGGTAGAAGGCGATCGTGCTGTCGTAGTTGCTGCTCGAGCGCACCCACCGGAGGGCACCCGGTTGCAGGCGCTCCGGCCAACGGTCGGTCTCGGGCACGAGCCGGGAACTCGTCATCGATCCTCCACACACGATGGCAACAGGGATGGTGCAGAGCCGGGTGACCGGACCAGCACCATGTTCCTGAGTCACCTGATCTCGGAGAGCGTTACCGCGGTCCTCAACCGGCCAGGTCGCTCGACCGATGCGCCGCGAGCGTCAGCCCTGTTGGGTCGCTCCGGAGCGGTGCCGTTGGTAGTGGCGGGCGGCTCGGGCGCGGTTTCCGCAGGCAGCCGAGCACCACTCCCGCCGCGGGTGGTCCTTGACGAAGTAGAGGACGCAGCCGGGAGCCTGGCAGGCCCGAACCGCCTTGCCACCGGCCTCCGCGAATGTGTCCACCGCCAGCGCCGCCACAGCGGACAGCGCCGCGGTCGGGACCCGGGCCCCGGCCACAGGTGACGACTGAACCTGCCAGCCCGGCACCAGAAGGGTCGGCGCCGCCGGTGCGGTGGCGCTGGCCGTGTTGAGAACGGTCACGGCCTCGACCAGGCCAAGGTCGGGGGCCGCGTTCACAGCGCGGGGCCGGGTGTCCTTAGAGACCTCGGCGGCGAGCCGCCGTAGCGCGTCGCGCAGGTGCAGGAAGTCGTCGAGGTCGGCGCGCCTGACCGCGGAGGCGGCCCGCTCCCCGCCGGCGAACAGGCGACCGCCCACGGCCGCGAGCCAGGCCGCCAGGTCATCGGTGGTGCCGAGTCCGTCATGGACGCTCGTCCGGTCGGCCCAGATCGTGTTCATCAGCAGGACGGGCACCGGCTCGTCCGGGTGCGGCAGCAGGACCGCCTGGGAACCCGTCAACGACACCATGACCTAATGGTAACAGCCGTTGCCAACCGTTGACATTGGCGGGTGACCATGGCATCGTCCTAATGACACGGACGCAAGCCAACCATTAGAACATCAGGGAAGGAACGCCTCATGAGCAGGTTGTCGACGATCGAGCCCGAAGGTGCCGAGGGAGCCGCGAAGGCTCTGCTGGCGCAGGTCGAGAAGAGCCTTGGTCTGGTCCCGAACATGACCAAGGTGATGGCGAACAGCCCCGCACTGCTCGAGGGTTACCTCAGCTTGTCCGGTGCCCTTGCGGCGGGCGGACTTGACGCCGGTGTCCGCGAGCGGATCGCCATCGCCGTCGCCGAGGTCAACAAGTGCGGGTACTGCCTTTCGGCGCACACCTACATCGGCTCGCACCTGGCCAAGATCGACGAGGCGGAGCTTGATGCGGCCCGCCGGGCAAAGAGCGAGGACGGGCACACCGAGGCGATCCTGCAGCTGGCCGCCGCTGTCGTCCGCGACCGCGGCGAGATCAGCGACGCGCTGTTCGAGCAGGTGCAGGCGGCCGGGGTCTCGGATCAGGAGATCGCCGAGACCGTCGGGCATGTCGCGGTCAACGTGCTCACCAACCTGTTCAACAAGCTCGCCGGCGTCGACAACGACTGGCCGGTCGTCACGCCGTACCCCCAGGCCGCCTGAGACCCGGGTGGCGGCGGATCGAGCAGGCACCGATCCGCCGCCACCCGACCCGGCACCGACCGTTCTGTCAGAGGAGCAGCCATGTCCCGACCCCCGACGCCCCCCTTCACCGCCGCGACTGCCGCAGCCAAGGTGCAGGCGGCCGAGGACGCCTGGAACACCCGCGACCCCGAGCGCGTGGTCCAGGCGTACACGGTGGACTCGCGGTGGCGGAACCGTTCGGAGTTCATCACCGGCCGCGCGCAGATCACGGCGTTCCTGGCGCGCAAGTGGGACAGAGAGCTCGACTACGTCCTGCGCAAGGAGCTCTGGGCCTACACCGACGACCGGATCGCCGTCACGTTCCAGTACGAGTGGCGCGACGCCGGCGGGCAGTGGTGGCGCAGCCACGGTAACGAGATGTGGCAGTTCGACGACGACGGCTACATGAGCAGCCGCGACGCGAGCATCAACGACATACGGATCGACGAGATTGACCGGCGACTGGCATGACGCCCTCGACGGACGGTGCGCTGCACGTGGCCGAGATCTGGCGCTACCCCGTGAAGTCACTTCGCGGCGAGATGCTCGACGAGACCAGGTTGACCAGCGGGGGGATCCCCGGCGACCGGGTCGTGCACGTGCGCGGGGCACGAGGGCTGCTGACCGGCCGTACCCGTCACGAGCTCCTCACGCTGGGCGCGCGGACAGCTGCTGACGGCGAACCGCTCGTGGAAGGCCATCCCTGGGACAGCCCCGAAGCCGCCGCCCAGGTCGCGGCCGCGGCCGGCCCGGACGCACTCCTGGTCCGCGACCCGGCGCCAGAGAGGTTCGACGTGCTGCCGCTGTTGGTTGCCACCGACACCGAGATCGCTCGGCTCGGCGTCGACCGCCGCCGCCTCCGGCCGAACCTCGTCATCGCCGGCGCCGCCGAGGGCGCCGAACGGCACTGGCCGGGCCACGCGTTACGCATCGGGTCGACGCTCATCGGGGTGCTCTCCCTACGGGCCCGCTGCATCGTCACCACGATCGATCCCGACAGCGGTGCGCAGGACCTTGAGGTGCTTCGTCGGATCCGTCGCGAGTTCGACGGCTCCGTCGCCCTGGACTGCTGGATGATCGCCGAAGGAGCCGTCCGGGTCGGCGACCCCGTGGAAGTGGTTCCTCTCCCGCGGCGACTCCCCGCCCAGGGCGAGCCGCGCCCAGGCGGATGGGTCACCGGCCGCCCGTACCCGGCACGTCCCGGGGCGA
>CAWKEV010000024.1:0-46434 GCA_963848725.1 uncultured Actinomycetes bacterium
TGTAGTCTTCCTTGTTCAAGTTCGGTATTCTAGTTGGGCCACATGACTCCGACCTTTGTTGTTGCTGCGGACTAACCGCCACATCACCAGGTACGCCTCCGCGAACTGGGCCGTGCCGAAGCTGAAGTGGTACGTCCACTTGAACGGGTTCTTGCCGCCCGGCTTCGCGCCGCGGCCGAAATACCACGACTCCCACGGCTGCACGGTCAGAGGCACGGTACGCCCGCCGCCTCGCACGCGTCCGCGACGGGGTTGTTCACCTCGGGCGTCGAGGTCGAGAGCATGAAGTCGATCTTCGACCCGTTGATGAGGCCCTTCGCGATCGCTCCCGCCTTCTGCGGGCTCGACTGCGTGTCCTTGTCGATGATCTTGACGGCGTAGTGCTTGCCGCCGATCTTCAGCCCCTTGGCGAGCGCCTTCCTGGCGAGGCCGATCGCGAACGGGTCGGGCTCCCCGAAACCGCCGAGCGGCCCTGTGCGCGGGCTCGTGAAGCCGACCTTGATCAGGTTCGCCTCGGGTACGGCCTCTCGTACGACTCGCGCCTTCGCCGTCGCAGGAACCGCTCCCGCGACGAGCAGGCCGCCGATGCCGACCCCCGCCTTCTTGACGAGATCGCCGCGCGTGATCGCGCTCTCGACGACTCCCTCGAACTCCTCAGGCATTGCCTCCTCCTCGCATGCTCGTAGGCCCGCCGACACGAGGACGCTATGCCGGTGTTCGTCCGGTTGTCAAGACGCCGTTCTAGTATCCGGAACACATGCCCCAGACGAAGCACGCCCTCGGCTCGGAAGCCGCCTCGGGGTACTCCCAGTCGCTCGAGCGGGGCCTCGCGATCCTCTCGACGCTCGCGGCCGGCCCGACCTTGCTCGGCGTCAGCGATCTCGCCCGCGCGGTCGATCTCAGCCGGAGCACCGCGCACCGCTATGTCGCGACGCTGACGAAGCTCGGCTACCTCGACCAGGATCCGGCAACGAGGAAGTACCGCCTCGGGCCGCGCGTGCTCGACCTGGGCTTCTCCGCCATCAACTCGATGGAGCTGCGCGAGATCGCGGCGCCGCATCTCCAGCGGCTGAGCGACGAGACCGGGCACACGGTGAACATGGCGATCCTCGACGACGTCGAGATCGTCTACATCGAGCGCTGCCGCGCCTCGCAGCAGGGCCAGCGCGAGATCGACCTCAACCTGCACGTCGGATCGCGGCTTCCCGCCTACTGCACCTCTCTCGGGAAAGCGCTCCTCGCGTACCTCGACGCGCGGCGCAGGCGCGAGACGCTCGATCGGATCGAGTTCGTCCAGCGGGGCCCGAACACGATCATGAGCAAGACCGCGCTCTGCTCGGAACTCGCGCGGATCCGCTCGCGGGGGATCGCCGTCTCGAACGAGGAGCTCGCCTCGGGTCTGCGCTCGATGGCCATGCCGATTCGGTCGCAGTCGGAGGAGGCGGTGGCGGCGGTCAACCTCGCGGTGCACCGTTCGCTCGGGTCGATGGAGGAGCTCGTCGCGAGGCTCAGCCCTGCGCTCGAGCGAACCGTCACGGAGATCTCTCGGCGGCTCGGTCACCGCCCACTCGCCGGCATCGCGGGGGTCGAGCCGTGAGCGCGTCGACGGTTCGCGACGAGACGTTCGCGGTCATGCGACGCCTCGGGCTCACCCGCATCTTCGGGAACCCCGGGTCGACGGAAGTCGCCTTCCTCTCCGACCTCCCCGACGGCTTCGACTTCGTCCTCGGGCTGCACGAGGGAGCGGCGGTCGGGATGGCGAGCGGCTACGCGCTCGGGACCGGTCGCCCCGCGTTCGTCAACCTGCACACCGCCGCCGGGCTCGGCAATGCGGTCAACGCGATCGTGTGCGCGCGCGACAACCGGGTGCCGCTCGTGGTCGTCGTCGGCCAGCAGGACCGCCGACAGCTCTCGTTCGTCCCGTTCCTCACCGGACGCAATCTCGAGCGACTGGCCGGCGACTACCCCGTGTGGACGACGCAGCCGGCCGACCCGGCGTCCGTCCCCGGTGCGATCGCCCGCGCCTGGCACGAGGCGGTCGTCCGGCGCGGGCCGGCGCTCGTCGTCGTGCCGATGGGCGACTGGGACGCGCCGCTCGGACCCGAGTGGCCGGGCCTCGCTGCACCGGACAGGCTCCTCGTCGAGACGACGCCGAGCGCCGCCGTCGTCGACGAGCTCGCCGCGCTCGTGGAGGCGGCGAAGTCTCCGGCGCTCGTCGTCGGCGCCGGGCTCTCGAGCGACGAGGGCTGGGCCGCTGGTGTCGCGCTCGCAGAGCGACTCGCGTGTCCCGTCTGGCAGGACGCGTTCTCCAGCCGTGCGGGGTTTCCGCACGGACATCGCCTGTTCCAAGGCCACCTCCCGTGGAGCCGCGCCGAGCTCCGCGCGCTCTTCGCAGAGACCGACCTCGTGCTCGCGGCGGGAACGCCCGCCTTCCGCCTCTACCTGTACGACGACGGGCCGCTCGTCGGCCCGGGCACGCGCGTGGCCGTGGTCAGCGACGATCCGGAGGAGACGAATCGCAGCCGCTGTGATCTCGCGGTCCTCGCCTCGCCGGAGGGCGCTCTCCATGCGCTCGCCGAACGGCTCTCGCCGCGGCAGCGCGAGGTCGCCGGGATCGAGCGCCCCCCGGCGCCGAAGCCGCCCGCACCGGGTGAGGCCCTCCGGGCGGATCATCTCCTGCATGCGCTCACCGAGCGCCTGCCGGCGGACGCCGTCCTCGTCGAGGAGGCTCCCTCGAACCGCCCTGCGCTCTTCTCGCGCCTCGTCGCCGGTTCTCCGCTCGGGTTCGTCGCCGTCGCGAACGGAGCCCTCGGCTTCGGGCTTCCGGCGGCTATCGGGCTACGGCTGGCGCTCCCGGAGCGGCCGGTCGTCGCTCTCCTCGGGGACGGCTCGGCGACGTACACGATCCAGGCGTTGTGGAGCGCCTCGCAGTACGGGGCGGGCGTCGTCTTCTGCGTGGTCGGGAACGGGGGCTACGCGGTCATGGACGAGATCGCCGCGCAGCACGGCGGCAAGGGCCCGTGGCCGTCGTTCGTCGAGCTCGACCTGGCTGCGGTGGCGCACGGCTTCGGCTGCGCGGCCGAGACGATCGCGACGTACGACGATCTCGTGCGTGCTCTCGACGACGTCCTTCCGGGGCTCCGCGACCGCCGCACGCCGCTCCTCCTCGACGTGAGGGTCTCGGCCGGCGCCTGACCCGTCGTCGACGGTCGGATCGGTTGCGGCCTCTGCGACACCTTCACCGGCCGCGTCCGAACGGTCGCTCGGCCCGCGCGAGCGCACTCGGGTGGAACAGCGGGACGGCGCCGGCCCATCCGGTCCGAAGGAGGGCGACGAGCGACGGCGGCGTGATCGCCTGCGCCTGTCCGCCCGCCGGACGCCGCACCCGCTCGCGGTAGCCCGCGGGCGCCCAGCGTAGGAGCCAGGCGCCGAGGACGAGGTGGGGCTCGCCGTCGTGCAGGACGAACGCGCCGTCCGGCAGTCCGGCGAACGAGACGTCGTGGAGCCGCCGATATCGGTTTCCGGGCGCGAGCCGCTCCTCGTGGAGCACCTGGTCGATCGTGTCGGCGTCTCTCGGGCCCGGGTGCAGCCGGCCCCAGATCTCGCGGAAGCGGTCGTAGTCTCCGCGGCGGCAGAGAGCGCACGGACGGTGTCCCGCCGCGAAGGCGGTCGCCTCGTCGAGGAAGAAGAGCTCCGTGAAGCGGCCGGGTTGCAGGAGGCGTGTCCGCTTCCAGCCCTTGAACTCGAGCCGGCACGCGATCCAGCGCCTGGTCGCATACCTGCGGCGGATCCGCCCGTGCTCGTCGTGCAGGCAGCCCCGGTTCCCGTAAACGAGCCCGCGCGCCGGGTCGGCGACGAGGTCGCCGAGCGGCGTCACCCGATTCTGGAGCGTCATCCCATCCTCATCTCACACCGCGGTCGTCTCGCACGTCGTCTCCCCTGTCGAGAATGTGAGACGAGAGGAGCGTGTCTTCCGTGAGTACGGCGACCCAGAGCGCGAGCACGACCGAAGCCACCAGGTGGGACGTCTACCAGAGCCCACTCGGCCCGCTGACCATCTCCGCAGGACCGCGAGGCGTGTCGGAGATCTCGTTCCCCGGTCGTGGACACCGGCCGGACGGGTCGCTTCGCGATCCCGACGCGCTCGCGCCGGTCTTGGCGCAGCTCGAGCAGTACTTCGCGGGCGAGCGGAGGGCGTTCGACGTCCCGCTCGACCTCGTCGGCACGGAGCTCCAGCTGGCCGTCTGGAAGCGGCTGCTCGAGATTCCGTACGGCACGACGATCAGCTATTCGGAGCTCGCACGCCGCGTCGGCCGGCCCGACCTCGTTCGCGCGGTGGGTGCGTGTGTCGGGCAGACGCCCGTGCCCATCGTCGTCCCCTGCCACCGAGTCATCGGCAAGGACGGCTCGCTCACCGGCTACGGCGGCGGTCTCCCGCGCAAGCAGGCGTTGCTCGAGCTCGAGCACCGGACCGCGGCGCTCCCCCGGCTGCCTGGGCCTTCCGCCAGCTCACGCTCCTCTGAGTCGGGCCAGCCTCGGTCGCATCGCGACACAGCACCGATCCTTCCGCTATCCCTCTGGGGAGACCGATGTTCGCTTCTTCGGTGCACACACTGTCCGACGTCGTCGTCGCTGCCTGCTGGGCGCTTGTCGTCAGCGTGTGGATCGTGGGCGCCGTCTACAACGCGCGGCGCGGTCCCGACGTCGAGCGCCGCTCGCGGGCGAACTCGCTGTGGCTGATCGGCGCGGCAGTGGTCTGGATCACCTTCCGGTGGGTCCCGAGCCACGACTGGAACGCGGTCTCCACCCGTGCCAACGCGGTTGCGATCGTCGGGCTCGTCCTCCTCGTCGTCTTCACCGTCTTCACGGTCTGGGCCAGGGTCGCGCTCGGCACCATGTGGTCGACCCAGGCCGTCACCAAGAGCCATCACGAGCTCCGGACCAACGGGCCGTACGCGATCACGCGGCACCCGATCTACACGGGCCTCGTGGGGATGCTGCTCGGTACCGCGCTCGCCGTCGGCCTCGGAGGCTGGACGATGCTCTTCGTCCTCGGCCTGTTCGTCGCGGAGCTGAACATCCATGCCGAAGAGCGGCTCCTCGGCGACGTCTTCCCGACCGCGTACGCGGACTACCGGCGGAAGGTCCCGCAGCTCGTCCCCGGCCTTCGGCTCGGGCGCGGCAGGCATCGCGGCTGAGGCAAGCGCCTCGGCCGCGCCGGCGTGCGAACGGGTGCGCCGCTGGTCACCGTCGAGCTGAGAAGATTAGAGCGATGAGCGACGACGTCGGCTGCTCGCACCTCGATCGGATCGAGCTACTCGAGCGACCCGCGCGGATCGCGGGCTGCGAGGAGTGCCTGAAGACGGGCAGCGCCTGGGTGCACCTGCGCATGTGTCAGACCTGCGGGAAGATCGGCTGCTGCGACGCCTCTCCGAATCAGCACGCGAGCCGCCACGCGCGCGAGGTCGCACATCCGATCGTCCGCTCGGTCGAGCCGGGCGAGGACTGGAGCTGGTGCTACGTCGACGACGTGATGTTCGTCGTCGGTTCGGGCTGACGTAGAGGAGGGAGAGCGGTGAGCGAGCGTCGGGTCGTCGGGAACGCGGGGGAGCTGCTGGACGCGGTTGCCTCGGATGCGGTCGAGATCGAGGTGCGGGGGACGGTCTCGGGGATGCCGATGATCACGCTGAAGCCGGGTGTGACGTTGCGCGGCGGGGTACTCGAGTTCGGCGCCAAGGGCGTACGGCTGACCTCGCAGAACACACTCGAGGACGTGACCGTACGCACTGCAGACGACGAGGTCGCGGTGCTGAACGACACGTCGGTCGCCGAGCTCGGAACGCTGACGTTACGGAACGTGACGACCGCCGGGCAGGTGCTGCTCCTCGCAGATGACTCCGTCCGCGCCGGACATGTGGTCGTGGACGGTCTGCACGTGGAGCGGGCGGACGTCCGTGGACGTGCGGTGCGTCCGCACGGCTTCGGCGTCGAGGCGCTGCAGGGTGGCTTCACGCTCTGGAACCGGCAGGCGGACGAGTCGGTCGTGATCACGGCCGAGCTGCGCGCGATCAGTGCCGGCTCGGAGGGGTCGCCGGTGCGGGGCTCGGGTGTGTTCGTGGGCGGCCACGGAGACTGGGACGGACGCGGCGACGGCGGCGTGCTGGAAGTTTCGGCGCTCCGGACCGGCGAGATCCACACCGATGGCGGAATCCCGGCGGGAACGCCTGATCTGATCAGCGGCGGTGTCTTCGTGATCTCGGGCGCGGTCGTCGAGGAGGTCGTCAACGAGGGGCCGGTGACGACCTACGGGCAGAACGACATGGTGCTCGACAACTGGGGCGAGGTGAGATCGTGGCTCGCGACGGCGCCGGTCGCCTCGTTCGGCGCGAGCGGGATCGGCTTCGTAAACTTCGGCCGGCTCGGCCGGCTTGACGTGCGGGCACCCGTGCAGACGTTCGGGACCGGCGCCCGCGGCTTCAACGTCTACGACGGCTCGCTCGAGCACGCCTCCTTCGAGAGCATCGCGACGCACGGTGACGGCTCGACCGGCGTCCAGGTCTCGAAGCCGCTCCCCGTGCTCGAGATCGCAGGAGACCTCACCACCGAGGGCGGGGAAGGGCTGAGCCTCGTCAAGGGCGTGCAGCTGACGCTGAAGGCGGTCGCGCTGAGCGTGAAGCCGGGCGGCTCGATCGGCAAGGTCGCCATCGGCGGCGAGCTTCGTACCTCGGGCGCGAACGTCGTCACGCTCGAGGTCGAGGGGGAACTCGCGGAGATCGAAGTCGTGGGCGGTATCTCCGCCACCGGTGAGGGCTCCGATGCGGTCCACCTCGGAGAGGGGGAGATCCGCGGCCTGGACGACGCGAAGATCAGCGCGGCTTCCGGCGAGCGGATCGTCAGGTCAGTCGGGGCGCGTCACCAGTGATGTAGGAGGGGTCGGCTTTCGAGGAGGTCGAGGCGGGTACGGCGAGCGGGCGGGATCGGAGAAGATGCCGATTTCCAGCCCTTTCGTACGGCATTGTCGGCTTCAGTGCGTACTTGGTGCCTCCTGGCAAGCGTGGCGCCGACGGGATCATCGAGCGAGGAGGAGGGAGCCGTGGCAACGAGCAGCGAAGAGCGCAACGCGGAGCTGATGCAGACCTTGGACGACGCCTGGAACGCGCAGGACGCCGACGTCTTCCGGGCGCGGCACAAGCCGGACATGATCGTCCGCTGTCCGGGCCTGCCGGAGCCGAACCTGGGGATCGAGGATCACACCACCGAGTCGATCGCGTTCTGGAAGACGTTCCCCGACCAGAAGCTCGTGGATGCTGACGCCGCGGCAGGAAGCTGGGAAGCCGGAGGTCTCGTGGGAGCAGACGCGCGTCTCGGGCACCGAGCCAATTCCGGTTCGGGCCTCGAAGAAGCTGCGGGTCGAGGAGGGGTTGATCGCGAGTACTCGCGCGCGCGGCTGCGGGTGGATCTCGACCGCGTGCCGCTGTGGAGGGACGACCACATCGGATCTCGGGCTCCGGCCCCGAACCGTGAAAGCTGTCGGCGCGGCCCACCACGACGTGACCGTGTGAGAGAGTGGGCGCGCCGTCGAGGTCGACCGAAGGAGGGACGCGGCGATGGCGGAGACGTACACCAACGGCGTCTGGCGCGTGAAGGAAGGAGCGGAGGACGCGTTCGTCGAGGCGTGGCGCGAGTTCGCGGCATGGGGCTACACGTGGCCGGGTTGCGGGACACTCAGGCTCGTCCGCGACCGCCACGAGCCGAGCCGCTTCATGAGCTTCGGCCCGTGGGAGAGTTTCGAGGCACAACAGGCGTGGAAGGACGACCCCGCCTTCAAGGAGCGGATCGGGCGCGTCCGACAGCACACGGACGAATTCACACCCTCG
Organism: uncultured Actinomycetes bacterium; assembly: GCA_963848725.1. Lineage (GTDB taxonomy): Bacteria > Actinomycetota > Thermoleophilia > Gaiellales > Gaiellaceae > GMQP-bins7. The sequence continues at coordinate 7,878 of CAWKEV010000024.1, forward strand.
GTCTTCGAGCTCGTGACGACGGTGGAGTGAGCGCGTCGTCCGCGCGGCGGTCTGCTCGGCGCCCGCCGCGGTAAGAGCCGCTCGACGATCCGCAGGGAGCTGGGATTCGGGGCCGCCTCCTACGCCGTCGAGGCGGAGCGGGCGTCGCGGCGGCGCTCGAGGAGCGCGACGACGACGGCGACGATCCCGATCGCGCTCAGCACGACGACGAAAACCTGGACGACCCAGTCGATCGCCCCGGGACGATCGAGGCCCGGGAAGACGGCGATCTCTAGGGCGCACATCACGGCGACCAGCAAGGGCCCTGCGATCCGGCCCCGTGTGGTGAGCCAGACACCGAGGAAGAAGAGGAGCGCGAAGGTGACCGAAGCGATCGCTCCCCATCCGAGGAAGAACGAGTCGATCGCCTCCACGATCCCGGCGGTGAGGCCCACCGCTGCCACCACGCGCCACGAGCCCCGCACGTCAGGGGACACTGATCGATGCGGACCCCCCCGGGTCCTGTGCGGCGACGAGAGAGCATTCCGCACGAGTCGGTCTGGGCCGGCCTTCCACTACCGAACCGATACGGAAGATCGGGCGTCACGGCGTGTGACTCGCCGCCCGGCTCAGCGATCCGCGTGTACAGTGGGTAGCGGACACACCGAGCCAGTCGCGCTGACGGTCAGTTTGTGCCCGTCGAGTCGCCAGCTCCTCTTCCTCGTTGCGACCGCGTCTCATCCGAGCGGACGTGCGACCGCATGGGAATCGTCTATCCGAGGAGCTGAGTCGTATGAGCACCCTTGCCCGACCTCTGGCACCGACCCTTGCCTCAAGCGACGGGGATAGCTACGCGGCGGATCGTGCGATGCACCGTCATCGGGGTCGCCTCGGCGGCTTCTCCGTTTGCGCTGCACTCTGGCTCGTGAGCGCGCTTCCACTGGCCCTCTACGTCGACGATGGAGGCGGCGCTGGTCTCGTCGCCCTCTACGTGGCAGTCGCCGCCGTCAGCCTCGTAGGTGCGGTCGTCGTCCGTTCTCTCTATGCCTGGCTGAGGCGGCGGCAGTTGTGGTCACCGTGGCTCTTTGCGTTCGCGGCCGTGTTGGCGACCGTCGGCTACATCGTCCAGAGCGCGGGTAACGGCGGTCCGATGACGTGAGCCGAGAAGCGTTCGTCCCTGGATCGACCGCTCGATGTCCAGCCGACGCGGAAGGGGAACGTGATCATCCTCTACGAGCACGACGACCGGACTATCTGCGCTCGGTTGCAAGCCGCGCTGGCGGCGTTGCACTCGGGCTAGACGTGATGGCTACCGTTACGCTTACGGTCGTCCACGACGAGATGGAGGCCGATGTCATCTGCGGGATGCTTCGAGCGGAGGGCATCGATTGCTTCCATCGCAAGGCGAACATCGCGGGTGCATGGACGGTCGGGTTCGCAACAGGTGGGCCGATCGACGTGCTGGTCGGCGACGCCGATCTCGACCGGGCCAGGGAGTTGCTCGCCTCCTCCGACGAGACGTGAAGAACGTGGCGGTGCTTGCCCTGCGGGGACAACGGCTCTGGAAAGAACCCTTAGCGCCATCGACCAGCTGCGGCGCGACTTAAGGCGACTGCAACCTGCCCGGCCCGTGACGGCCACGGTTGCCGCCCGACCGTTCTCGCGTTGATCTGGCGACTGGCGAGTTCGAGCCGGACTGCCGATCCACAGCGATCGGCATGTGCAGACGGGTTGATAGACGGGAGCGACGGGACTCGAACCCGCGACCTCCGGCGTGACAGGCCGGCGTTCTAACCAACTGAACTACGCCCCCCGGGCCGGAGGATTGTAGCCGGGCGGGAGGGAACGTACCCCGCGGCACGTACGCTCACCGAACGTGTCCACCGCGGACTGGATCGTCCTCGGAGTCGTCGCGCTCTTCGCCGCCTACGGCCTGGTCAACGGGCTCGTGCGGGGCGCGCTGTCGCTCGCCGGCTTCGCCATCGGCGCCTACGTCGGCGCGCGCATCGCACCGGAGCTCCTTCGCGGCGGCTCCCCCTATGCGCCGCTCGTCGCGCTCGCCGGCGCGGTGCTCGGAGGGATGATCCTCCAGAGCCTCGCCGGGATCCTCGGGGGCACGCTGCGCAAGACGATCGGGGCGGTGCCCGGCCTCCGCACGGTCGACTCGGCCGCGGGCTTCCTCCTCGGCGCGGCCGCGGGAGTCGTCCTCTGCTGGGCGATCGGCGCCGTCCTCCTCTACCTGCCCGGCCAGTCGAACCTCCGCGAGTCGGTGCAGAAGTCAGCGATCCTGTCGCGGATCAACGACGAGTTCCCGCCGGAGCGCCTGCTCGCGACGCTCGAGCGGGTCGATCCGATCGGCGTTCTCCTCGGGCCGCCCGCCATCGTCTCGCCGCCCGACTCGGCGCTCGCGCGCGATCCCGACGTGGTGCGGGCCGCAGCCAGTGTCGTCCGCGTGACCGGCGTCGCGTGCGGACTCGGCGTCGAGGGCTCGGGCTGGATCGTCCGGTCCGGCATCGTGATCACGAACGCGCACGTCGTCGCCGGCATCGAGCGTCCCCAGGTCGACCGGCGTGACGGCGAGGCCTTCGATTCGACGGTGGTCGCGTTCGATCCCGGGAACGACCTCGCCGTCCTCCGCGTCCCCGGCCTCCCGGGCCGGCCGCTTCCGATGGTCGACCCCGACAAGGGGCTTGCCGTGGCGGTGCTCGGGTACCCGGAGAACGGGCCGCTCGCCCGGATCCCCGGGCGGCTCGGCGGCACGGGCAAGGCGCTCTCGCGGGACGCGTACGGCCGCGGCCCGGTCACGCGGGAGGTGACGGCGATTCGCGCGTTCGTCCGCCCCGGCAGCTCCGGCGGGCCCGCAGTCGATGCAAGGGGCCGCGTCCGGACGGTCGTCTTCGCGCGCCGAGCCGGCGAGGAAGGCGGATACGGGATCCCGTCCGATCTCGTCCGCGGCGTTCTCGCTCACGTCCGCACGCGGCCCGTTCCGACCACCCCGTGCGTCTCCTGAGCGGGTCCTAGGCGAGGAGCTCGAGGACCCGGAGCGGCTGCCGGAACGGTGCCACGAGACAGATTCCGGCAGCCCGCTCCCGCGACGCCTCGATCAGCTCGCGGGCGCGCGCGAAGCCGATCTCGGCAGCCTTCGCCCCGGCCTCCTCGAGCATGCGCTGGAGATCGTCGGGCACGACGATCCCCGGCACCTCGTTGTGGAGGCGCAGCGCGAGGCGGTAGCTCGTCAGCGGGAAGATCTCGATCAGCACCGGGATCGGCCAGGTCCCGCCCAGCTCCTGCGTGAATCGGTCGAACTGCGCGACCTCGAAGACGATCTGCGTGATCGCGAACCTCGCCCCCGCGTCGACCTTCGCCCGGAACCGCGCCAGCTCGGCGCCGACGTCGTGGGCCGTCGGGTTCACGGCGACCCCCTGGAAGAACGCGGTCGGCGCATCGATCGGGTTGCCGTTCACGTCCTCTCCGCGATTCAGCTTCGTCATCAGCTCCACGAGGCCGATCGAGTCGATCTCGTAGACACCGCGCCCGCCGGGGTGCTCGCCGACCTCGGGCGGGTCGCCCGTGATCGCGAGGACGTTCCGCACGCCTTCCGAGTGCGCTCCGAGGAGCAGCGACTCGAGCCCCATGACCGAGGCGTCGCGGGTAGTGAGGTGCGGGATAGTCTCGAGCCCGGTCGCGCGCTCGATCGTGGCCGATGCGATCAGGGAGCTCATCCCCGCTCTCGCGGTCGCGTTGTCGTTCACGTCAACGAAGCCGACGAGCCCCGAGGCCTCGAGACCCTGCGCGACCTCGACGAGCCCCTTGCTCGAGCCGCCGAGTGGCGGGTCGAGCTGGACGGTCACCGCCCACTCGCTGTTCCGAAGCGCCTTCGCGAGGCCCGTCTCGCGAAGCTCCTCGCCGAGCGACACGACGAGGTCGCGCGCGGTCAGCTCGAGTCGCGCCTTCGGCTTTCGCTCGGCCTCGAGCGCCGACCGGATCGCGGCGATCTCTGCGGGCGTCGTCCCGCAGCATCCGCCGATCACCATCGCCCCGAGCTCGCGGGCGTGAGCCGCGAACTCCGCGAAGTACTCGGGCGTCGCGTGCGGGTAGATGACGCGACCGCCGGCCAGGCTGGCGAGGCCGATGTTGGGCATCGCCGCGAGCGGAATGTCCGACCGCATCTGCTCGAGCGCCGCCAGGGCAGCGAGGAGCCCGGCTCCATGGTTGGCACCGAACGCCGCGACGTCGAGTGTCGCGAGGAGCTCGGCCGCCTCACGCGCGGTGACGCCGGCGGGCGTCTCGGCCGTCTCGTCGAAGGTGAGCAGCGCCACCACGGGAAGGCTCGAGACGCTCCGAACGGCCTCGATGGCGTCCTCGAGCTCTTGCAGGTCGGAGAAGGTCTCGACGAAGAGCACGTCCGCCCCGCGACCTTCGAGGATGCTCGCCTGCTCCGCGTGGACCTCGCGGCGAACGCGCGAGGACGCACTTTCACCTAGGGGGCCGAGCGACCCGGCGATGAGCACCGGCTTCCCGGCGATCTCGCGCGCGTCGCGGGCGAGCTTGATCGCCGCGGAGTTGATCCGCTCGAGATCGTCCTCGAGATAGTGCTGGGCGAGCTTCCGGCGGTTCGCGCCGAACGTATTCGCCTCGATCAGCTCCGCGCCCGCGTCGATGAAGCCGACGTGGAGCGAGACGACCGCCTCGGGCGCCCGGACGTTCGCCTCCTCCGGGCAGCGAAGCCGGGGCACCGCGGCCGTGACGAGCGAGCCCATGCCGCCGTCCGCCACGAGCGGCGGTCCCGTTCGCAGCCGGTCGAGGAACGTGCTCATCCGGTCATTCCAGCACGGAGAGCGGGTGCCTTCGGTCGCCTGGCGCTATCGGTGTCGGCCCGCGAGCGAGTCAACCGCGGTCGTCAACACCGTCCGGGGGACGGGTGTACCAACGCCAGGGGGATGCTCGTGGTCACGAAATGTCGCAGGCTCCGCCCAGTTCATCGCGCGCGGACATGCGGCGTCTTGCGCAGGTGACGACAGAGGGGAAGAGCGCGGTTCCTCCTCGAATTCGAGGAACCTTGCAGGGACGGGGGGCGGGGCGCTTGGCGGCAACCCCGCTCCAGTCCCCTCGCGCCTCCTCCTCCGGCTCAAGCTCACGTGGGAGCGTGCCGATAGCGACACCGACTCCTGGGTTGGGAACTGACGGCAAATCGGGCTCGACCCGGGATGCGCTGAGAATGGGGCGGCGGACGACGCCGCCCATTCTCATTCCTTCTTCCACTTTCCCTTCCGCCTCAGGAGCGCAGGAGTCACTCAGTGGTGGCGTCGGCTTCCGCCTTTCGGGACCTTGGTGTTCGTCCCGAAAGGCGGAAGCCGACGCTCCGCCCCCAGGGCAATGTCCGTGGTGCGCGCCTACGGCTCCTTTCTCCACTCGAACACCGCGAGGAGGCAGCCCTCCTTCGTGGTCGAGTTGTGGACCGTGCCGGCGTCGTAGGTGACGAAGTCGCCGGCAGTGAAGGCGGTTCCGTCGGAGTCGACGAGGTCGCCTTCGAGGACGAGGAACTCCTCCATCAGCTCGTGCTCGTGCTCGAGCGTGACCGCTCCGGGCTCCATCCGCATCAGGTACGTGCCGGCCCCCGTCTCCAGGTCGTAGCTGAGCGGCAGCCAGCTCATCTCGGGTTGAACCGGCCCCTCCAGGTCGTACGGCAGGAACGGGGTCGTATGGGCGTCGCCGAGCGGCGGCCTTCGGTCTTCGGCATCGGGTCCTTCCTCGGGCTCGCGTCGTCGAGCTAGAGAGCCGAGACTCGGCGCGAAACGAGAGAGCGGTGCCGGAGAGCTCGTTCACGACCCAGAGATCGCCGTCCGCGGAGACGACCTCGCGCGGTTCGGTGCCGACGCTGACGCGGCGCCCGATGGCGAGCGTCGTCGGGATCGAGCTGCACCACCTGGCCCCGGTCGTAGAGGCTCACCCACAGCGAGCCGCCGGCGAGGAGGAGACCAGTTGCGTGCCCGGGAACGAGCTCCCTTGCGCACCGATCGACCGGCTGGTCGGATCGATGAGCGCGACCGTTCCCGAGTCGAACGTCGTCGCCCACACGCCGTTCGCGTCGGCGGCGAGGGCGTCGGCGTCGTGGTCGAAGACCGCGGGCGATCCGGCGATCGCGTTCGTCGCCGGGTCGATCGTCCGCACCGAGCCGTCGACGTTGCCGATCCAGAGGAGTCCGAACGCGAGCACCGGCGAGCTCGGGTTCCCGGGCACCGGGATCCTCGCCGCCACCGCATTCGTCGTCGGATCGATCCGCAGGACCGCGCCGGCGAAGTCGGAGATCCAGACCGTGCCGTCGCTGGGACCGTGGCTCCGTCCGGCTGGCCGCCGACCGTGATCCTCGCCGCGACCGCGTTGGCTGTCGGGTCGACCCGCTCGACGGTCCCGTCGCCGAAGTCTGGCGACCCACAGGGAGCCGTCGCCGAAGCCGACGCCACCCGGCTGGCCGCCGACGGTGATCGTCGCGGTCACGAGGAGCCCGTCGACGCATCGATCCGCGAGATCGTCCCGTCTCCCTGGTTCGATGTCCACACGGAGCCCGCGCCGGCGGCAATGTTCACAGGGCCGCTCCCCGACGGCGATCGTCGCGACGGGATTCGGCGGTGGGGGAGGCGGGGCAGCTTCCCGGTGGAACGACACGCGCGTCGTCGGCCCGATGCGACCGGCGGGATCCGACGCTCGTACCTGGAGCACGTGAACCCCTGGCGCGACGCGAACGCGATACGTCGCCGCACAGCGGCGGAATCGACCGCGATCGAGGACGCAGTCGAAGCGGAGGCGGCGCGCTGGGACTCCGCGCTCGTGGGCGCTCAGACGGAACGTCGCGAAGGCGGAGGTGACGACGCGGGGCCCGCGGACGACGGGGGCCGAGGGCCTCGGGGCAGAGCCGGCAGCGGGAGAGCCTGCGGCCACGAGGGCGACCACCGCGGCCATGAGCGCGAGCGCGACACCCCGGGCAGTTCCTCTCGCGATTGTTCTCCGTCCGTTCATTTTCTTACGCTGTAAGAAAATGACGGATGACGGAGGAGTTGTCAAGCGGGGACCGGGCCGGCGGCCACGGCTCACCCGCGCTCAGGTCGTTGCGACGGCGCTCGAGCTCGTCGAGAGCGAGGGCCTGTCCGCGCTGAGCATGCGCCGGCTGGGAGCGCGTCTCGGGATCGAGGCGATGACGCTCTACACCTACGTCGAGAGCAAGGACGACCTCCTCGACGCGCTCGCGGGAACCGTCCTCTCGCGGCTCGCGCTGCCCGAGGAGAACCTGGACTGGGAGGCGCGCATTCGCGCCGTCGTCGGCTCGTGGGCGGGCATGCAGCGGAGCTACCCGAACGCCTTTCCGCTCGTGTATCGCGGGAGCCTTCCGACCGACGCCGTGCGGCGGACGACCGAGCATCTTCTCGACGCGCTCCGGGTCGCCGGGTTCGACGAGGCGGGCACGGCGCTCGCCTACCAGACGCTCGTCTGCTTCCTCGACGGAGCGCTCCTCGGCTGGCCGCCGGAGTCGTACCGGGCAGCGGAGATCTGGCGGGGTGCGGCCGGACGCATCGACCGCGGCCTGTACCCGCGCCAGGCGGAGGTGGCGCCCTTCGCCGCCGAGCTTCGCTGGGACGACGTCTGGGAGTCCGGCCTCGACCTCATGCTTCGCGGCCTCGCGGCGCGGCTGCCGCCTGCCCGCGGCTGAAGGGACGGTACGGCCGCAAGGCGGCCGTCTTGCGCCGAGACCCTGAAGGCGCCCACGTCGCGGCGGCGTTGCGGCCGTGTCTCTTCTAGGCTTGCCGGCATGCGCGTCCACGTCATCTCGGACATGGAGGGCGTGGGCGGCATCGTCAAAGCGGAGCAGACGTCGGGCGGCGAGGCGCTCTACGAGGAGGGGCGCAGGCTCTACACGGAGGAGATCAACGCTGCCGTCCGCGGTGCCAAGGCAGCCGGTGCGACGGAGATCGTCGTCATGGACTGCCACGGCGCGGGCAAGGGCTGGACCTTCAACTCGCTGATCCACGAGGATCTCGACCCGGCCTGCGAGTACGTCGTCCAGGAGGAGTGGACGGAGTACACGGAGCTCCTCGAGCAGGGCTGCGATGCGGGCCTCTTCGTCGGGATGCACGCCCGCGCGGGGACGAAAGACGGCGTCATGAACCACACGATCTCCGGCCGCGACTTCCAGAATCTCTGGTTCAACGACACCCTCGTCGGCGAGACGGGGATCAACGCTGCGCTCTGCGGGACCTGGGGCTGCCCGGTGCTGCTGGTCACGGGCGACGAGGCGGCGTGCCGCGAGGGCCGGGAGCTCCTCGGCGAAGGGCTGACCACGGTTGCGGTGAAGCGCGGTCTGGGCGCCGTCTCGGCGCGCATGATCCCGCCTCGGCGAGCCCGCGAGCTGATCGAGGACGGCGCGCGACGGGCGCTCTCCGATCTCGACGCGGTGAAGCCCTACGACCCCGGGAGCCCGTGCGCGATCAGGGTCGAGTACAAGAACACGAAGGCGCCGGACGATCTCCGCTTCCGCGCCGGCGTCGAGCGCCTCGACGATCGTGTGATCGTCTCCCGTGCCGACACGTGGTGGGAAGCGTGGAAGCAGTTCTACTTCTAGCGAACGCGCTGTGTCCTCGGCCGAGATAGCGACCCGCTCGTACGAAGCATTCGCGCGCGACGACATGGACGCGGTCCTCGCGGACATGCACCCCGAGATCGAGTGGCACCAGGCGCAAGGGCTGCCGCACGGTGGCACCTATCGGGGGCTCGACGAGGTGCGCCAGAACATCTTCGACCCGCTCGGCCGCGACTGGTGGCAGGAGTTCATCGTCGAGCCCGAGGAGCTGATCGAAGCGGGCGACCGCTGCGTCGTCCTCGGACGCTACCGGGGGATCGCGAAGGGCACGGGCAAGCGTCTCGACGTGCCCTTCGTCCACGTCTGGACGTTCCGGGACGGCCTCGCGATCCGCTTCCGCCAGTTCCTCGACACGGCCGGCTGGGTGGAGGCGCTCTCGCCCTAGACACCCGAGCAGCACGGGCAGCTCTGTTGACATGTCACGGACGCTGCTGTCACAGTCCCGTGACGACTCGAGGGCACCGGTCGTGCCCGAGTTGCTGCGGCAACCATCGAGCATGGCTGACGTCAAAGGGAGAACCTGCAGGTGCTACCAAGGAGGGTGCTCTACATGAAGAAAGGCATCATCTTCGCGCTGACGGTCGTCGCGATCGCCAGCGCCGCCGCCGCATCGGTCGCGGTGGCGCAGTCGAACGGGGTCGCGGCGGCCGCCGCCGGCCCGTCGTGTAAGTCGGCGCTGATAGGGCTGGACGGTCCGTACACAGGACCGGCGGCCTCGGCGGGGATCGACCAGCGGAACTGGGGACAGCTGTTCATCCAGTACTGGAACGCGGGCAAGCCGATCCCGGGTGTGCCGAAAGGTTTCAAGCGGACCAAGCTCGCGACACCGATCGAGGTCGACACGCAGCTCAACGCGCAGCTCGCCGCGACCGCTGCCGTTCAGCTGCGTTCCAACAAGGCCCTGCTTGCCCTCAACGGCTTCTCCGGGAGCCAGGAGAACGTGGCCGGTGGCCCGATCCTCCGTCGCGGCGGCGTCCCGTTCGTCTCCGGCTCGGCGACGCGTGCGAGCCTGACCGACCCGATCACCCCAGACGGCCGCGTGCTGAAGAAAGCGAATGCCGCCGGAAAGATCCTCGCTCCTGTGTACTTCCGGCGGGTCGTCCCGACGGACAAGTTTCAAGGTGCGACCGACGCGGCATTCGTGCTCAAGAAGATGGGCGTGACGAAGGGCGATCAGGTCATGACCGTCGACCAGGCCGAAGCCTACTCCGTGCCCCTGATCAGCCTGATCTCGAGCATCCTCTCCAAAGCGGGTGTCAAGGTCGACCACGAGTCGCAGAGCGCGGCCCAGACGGACTTCACGGCCCTCTCCAACAAGGCGAAGGCCGAAGGCGCGAAGGTCGTCGTTCTCGGCTCTCAGGTCGCCTCGAACGCCCAGCTCTTCTTCCAGCAGCTGAAGTCGAGGGGCTACACGGGCGGATTCCTCGGCACCGACGGGACCTTCGACTCGACGAAGTTCACGGTGCCGGGCGCCTACATCTCGTCGTTCAGCCTCGACATCCACGACGTCCCGATCGCGAAGCCGTACACCGCTGCCTTCGAGAAGCAGTACGGCCAGACGAACTCGTTCGGGGCCCCCTCGTGGGTCGCGGTGCAGACGATCGCGATGGGGATCTCGGCCTCTTGTGCCGACGGCAAGACGAGCCGCGGCGAGGTCCGCCGCGACATCGGCAACGTCAAGCTGAAGACCTCGCTCCTCGGCAAGCCGATCGCGTTCGACAAGTTCGGCGACGTGGTCGGCGGCGTCGGCTTCACGATCTTCCAGATCGGGAGCGGCGGCCAGTACAACGTCGTGCAGAAGGGCTAGAGCTCCGTACATGCCGGACGTGCGGCCCATCCTCGTGATGGGCCGCACGTCGAGGTGAGAAGCTTCCGCGATGCACCCGCTCCAGGTCGTCGGCTACTTCCAGAGCTTCCAGCTGACGTGGAGCTACTTCTTCGATCAGCTCGTCGCCGGGCTCACGCTCGGCAGCCTGTATGGGCTGATCGCGCTCGGCTACTCGATGGTGTACGGGATCCTGAAGCTCCTCAACTTCGCCCACGGCGAGGTGTTCATGATCGGCTCGTACATCGGCTACTTCGTCCTCACGGCGTTCGGGGGCGCTGCGAGCCCCGACATCCCGGTCGCGCTCCTGATCGCCCTCATGTTCGCGGCCGCGATGCTGGGAGCCGGGTGCCTCGGTGTGGCGATCGAGCGGTTCGCCTACCGGCCCCTCCGGGTGAAGCGGGCGCCGCGAATCGCTCCGCTGATCAGCGCTCTCGGCGTCTCGTTCTGCTTGCAGCAGATCGCCGTCATCTGCTTCGGTGCGACGCCGAGGCAGTACGACACCTTCAGTCTCGACGGCGGCAACTTCTTCACGAACATCAACATCGGACCGTTCGAGATCCAGTACATGCAGCTCTTCGTGATCGTGGTCTCGGCCGTCCTCATGGTGCTACTCACGGTGTTCGTCGCGCGCACTCAGGTCGGCCGCGCGATGCGCGCGACCTCGTTCGATCTGGAGGCCGCGTCGATGATGGGCATCGACGTCGACCGCGTCATCGTCGTGACGTTCTTCATCGGCTCGGTGCTTGCCGGGGCGGCTGGGGTGATGAACGGGCTGATCTTCCAGAACGTCGACCCGTACGTCGGGTTCCAGGTCGGATTGATCGCGTTCACGGCCGCCGTCGTCGGCGGGATCGGCAGCCTGCCGGGTGCGATGCTCGGCGGGCTCGCGATCGGGCTCGGCCGCGCGTTCTCGATCGGCTACGTCTCTTCCTCGTACCAGGACGTGATCGTCTTCGGGATCCTGATCCTGTTCCTGCTCCTGCGACCCTCGGGGATCTTCGGCGTCCCGGCGCCCCAGAAGGTCTGAAGATGGCGGACGTCCCGCCCACCGAGCCCGCCGGTCCGCAGATCGGCGCCGACGAGTGGGTCGCTCGCTCTGGCGAGCGGTCAGGGCCCCAGCGCAGGTTCGTGGGTCACGCCCGTCTTCTGTACGAGCGCGTCCCCAAGCCGGTCGTGTTTGCGGCGTTCGTTCTCGTCGCGGTGCTGATCCCGATCGTTGCCTCGCAGAGCCAGAACGATCTCTACTACACGCGCGTGGGGACCGTCGCCCTCGTCTTCGCGCTGCTCGCGCTCGGCCTGAACGTCGCCGTGGGGTTCGCAGGGCTCCTCGACCTCGGCTACATCGCCTACTACGGCGTCGGAGCCTACGGGTACGCGATGCTCTCCTCCGACAAGTTCGGGCTCCACTGGCAGGCCTGGCTCGTGATCCCGCTCGTCGTCCTGATCTCGGCGACGCTCGGGTTCCTCCTGGCGCTGCCGTCCCGTCGCCTGGTCGGCGACTACCTCGCGATCGTGACGCTCTTCTTCGGCCAGATCTTCTACGTGCTCGTGAACCAGGGGTACCGCGTCTCGGTCCTCGGTCTGAACAAGGATCTCGGCCTGCGGCCGAACTGGGATCTGACCGGCGGTCCGAACGGCATCGCCAACGTCGACCGCTTCCGGTTGGGCGGGCTGACGGCCTCGAGCGAGCACGCCTACTTACTACGTCACCCTCGCCGCCGTCGTGATCGTGTTTGCCGTGCTGTCCCTCGCCAACCGCTCGCGCACGGGTCGCGCCTGGCGCGCGCTCCACGACGACTCACTGGCTGCTCAGGCCATGAGCATGCCGGTGAACTGGCTGAAGCTGATGGCCGTCGGCACGGGAGCAGCCGTCGCCGCGCTCGCCGGGACGATCAACGCAGCTCTCCTCCAGGGCGCGTTCCCGGACGACTACAACACGCAGGTCCTGATCATCATCTACGCGATGGTGATCCTCGGCGGGGCAGGGAGCCTCCCCGGGGCGATCGCCGGAGCGCTTCGTCGTCGAGGTGCTCCTGACCGAGGGCTTGCGCCCGCAGACGCCGATCAGCGACTGGACGAACAACGGACGGTGGGTCGTCTACGGGGCCATACTGCTCATTCTCATTGCCAGGATCCGACCGTGGCGGCGGTTCGCGGCCATTCTCGGCGGTGTCATCGCATTCGGCCTCGCGGTGCACGCGATCGTCGCCGTGACGACGACCAACGGGACCTCGGGGTTGGTCAGCACTGGCCCGGGGGCATTCGGCGCGGGCGGCTGGATGGGATGGCTCATCCGGCACTGGCTCGCCCTTCCCGGCGACACCTACGAGACGGGGACGACGGCACCGTTCAACATCGCGCTCGTCGGGCTGATCGTCCTCGTGCTCGTCCTCACGCTCCTCCGCGGGTGGAAGCGTGACGTGCTGATGGTGCCGACGATCTGGCTCGCCGGCTTCGTCTGGGAGACACGCCTCGTGCTCGAGGCATCAGGGCCGACCAGGCTCCTGCTCCTGGGCGTGATCCTCATCGTCGTGATGATCGCCCGGCCGCAGGGGCTGTTCGGGCGACCGCGGGTGGAGATCGTCTAGTGGCCGAGCCGCTGCTCCAACTCAGAGACGTGGGCAAGGCGTTCGGCGGCCTGCAGGTCATCAGCAAGCTCGACCTCGAGGTCGGCGAGGGCGAGATCGTCAGCGTGATCGGCCCGAACGGCGCCGGCAAGACCACGCTCTTCAACCTCGTCACCGGGATCTACGAACCCGACTCAGGCGAGATCCTGCTCGACGGCGAGAGCATCGTCAGGCTCGCGCCGCACAAGATCACGAACCGTGGCGTCGCGCGGACGTTCCAGACGCTCCGCCTGTTCCTGAACATGAGCGTCAAGGAGAACGTGATGGCGGCGGCGTACGGCGGCACGCACGCCTCGATCCTGGAGTCGATCCTCCGGCTCCCGCGGGCGCGCCGCGAGGAGCGCGAGACGAACGCCCTCGCGGAGGAGAAGCTCGCCTTCTTCGGCCAGCGGCTCATGGGCTATCGCTGGGACCAGCCCGCGTACAGCCTCTCGTACGCGAACCGGCGCCGGCTCGAGATCGCCCGCGCGACCGCGACGAGGCCGCGCATCCTCCTCCTCGACGAGCCCGCAGCCGGCATGAACCCCGTGGAGACGCACGAGATCACCGAGCTCATCGCGAAGCTGCGCGACGACGGCGGGTACACGATCCTCGTGATCGAGCACGACATGCACGTCGTCGAGGGGATCTCGGACCGCGTCGTCGCGCTCGACCACGGGCGTGAAGATCGCCGAGGGGACGTTCGAGGAGGTCGCGACCGACCCGCGGGTCGTCGAGGCGTACCTCGGCACCGGTGCGACGGAGGAGAAGTGAGCGCCAACGGGTCCGCGGAGCCGCTCCTCCGGCTCGACGGCATCAACACCTACTACGGGGAGATGCACATCCTCCAGGACGTCGACCTCGTCGTCGGGGAGGGCGAGCTCGTCTGCCTCCTCGGCGGGAATGCCTCGGGGAAGTCGACCACGCTGAAGACGGTGCTCGGCATCGTCCCGCCGAGGACGGGCACGGTCACGTTCGCCGGAGAGGACGTCACCGGCCGCGCCACGAGCTACCGCATCGGCAAGGGGATGGCGATCGTGCCCGAGAACCGGCGGCTCTTCGGCCCGATGTCGGTGCTCGAGAATCTGCAGATGGGCGCCTACCTCCACGGCGGCGGGACGACCGAGGACTTCGAGCACGTGTATACGCTCTTCCCTCTCCTCCACGAGCGCCGCTCGCAACTCGCGGGCACGCTCTCGGGCGGCGAGCAGCAGATGGTCGCGATGGGCAGGGCGCTCATGGCGCGCCCGAAGCTGATGCTCATGGACGAGCCGTCGATGGGCCTCGCACCGATCCTCGTCGAGCGGAGCTTCGAGATCATCGAGCAGGTGCACGAGGCGGGGGTGGCGATCCTCGTCGTCGAGCAGAACGCGAACATCTCGCTCTCGATCGCCGATCGCGGCTACGTCCTCTCCACGGGGAGGATCGTGCTCGAGGGTCAAGCGTCCGAGCTGATCCGACACGACGAGCTCCGCAAGGCCTACCTCGGGAGATGAGATGACGCCCGGTGACGCGATCCGCGACGAGTTCCCCATCTTCGAGCACGCCGTGTACGCGAACTCGTGCTCGCAGGGCGCGCTCTCCGAGCGGGTTCGGACGGCCGTCGAGGGCTGGCTCGCGGGCTGGGACGAGAACGGAGCCGAGTGGGACTTCTGGGTCGAGCGGAACGAGGCCGCGCGCGAGACGTTCGCGGGGTTGCTGCACGCCGAGCCCGATGAGGTGGCCGTGACGACGTCCGTCTCCCAGGGCGTGAGCGGGCTCGTGTCCGCGCTCGACCTCGGCGGCGAGCGGAACCGCATCGTGATCAGCGAGTACGAGTTCCCGACGATCGGGCAGATCGCGCACGCGCAGGAGCTGCGCGGCGCCGAGGTCGTCCAGGTGAGCGCGGAGCCCGACGGCCGGATCCCGCTCGAACGCTTCCAGCAGGCGATCGACGAGCGCACCGCCCTCGTCTGCTGCACAGCCGTCTCCTTCCGCACGGGCTACCGCAACGACGTGTCCGCGATCGCCGAGATCGCCCACGCGAGCGGCGCCCTCGTGCTCGCCGACAGCTACCAGGCGATCGGCGCGCTCGAGCTGGACGTCGGAACGCTCGGCGCCGACGTCGTCACCGGCGGGACGGTGAAGTACCTCCTCGGCTCCGCCGGCCTCGGCTTCATGTGGGTGCGCGGCTCGCTCCTCTCCTCGCTCCTGCCGGTGCAGACGGGCTGGTTCGCGGACGAGGACATCTTCGCCATGTCGATCGCGGACTACTCGCCGCACGCCACCGCGCGGCGCTTCGACAGCGGCACTCCGCCGGTGCCCTCGCTCTACCCAGGCGTTGCCGGGATGAGCATCGTCGCCGAGGTAGGGGTGCCCGCGATCGAGCTGCACGTGCGCGGCCTCGCCGACAGGCTCCTCGCGGGACTCGACGAGCTGGGCGCGACGGTCGCAACCCCGCGCGGCGAGAACGAGTACGGCCCGCTGATCTGCGTCGTCTCGACCGATCCGAGCGCTCTCGTCGCCGCGCTCGAGAGCGAGCGGATCGTGACCTCCACCCGTGACTCGAACCTCCGCGTCTCGCTGCACCTCTACAACGTCGCGGACGACGTCGATCGCATCCTCGCGGCGCTTCGCGAGAACAGGCGCCTCCTGGCCTGAGGCAGTCCTCGCTGCGATACTCGCCGCGTGGGCGGGCGGAACGCGGCGACCGAGGTCGAGCGGACGATCGAGCGCTACAACGACGCGTGGAACGCGCACGACGTCGACGCCATCGTGGCGCTCCACGCGCCGGGGATGGTCTTCGAGAACCACACCGCGGCAGAACGCGTCAAGGGCGACGACGTGCGTGGGCACATCGCGCGGATCTTCGAGAGCTGGCCCGACCTCGCGTTCCGGGGCCGCCGGCTGTACGCCCGCGACGGTCTCGTGGTCAGCGAGTGGACTGCGACGGCGACGGACTCGTCGGGCCGCGCGCTCGAGTGGGACGGCGTCGACGTCTTCCCCTTCGAGGACGGCCTGATCGCGCGGAAGGACGTCTACTCGTCCTCGCACGCGCCGCGCGTCCTCTCCGGGTGACCGACCAGGCGGCGATGACCCGGTTCGGGGCGGCGTCGATGACCGGCACGCTCGAGCGCGTGCTCGTGCGGCCGCCGCTCCCCGAGGACGCCGCGCGCTGGCGCGAGCATGGATGGCGTGCAGCGCCCGACCCGGTCGCCGCGGCGGCCGAGCACGAGGCCTTCTGCGTCCTGCTCGAGGACGGCGGGGCCGAGGTCGTGGTCTCGCGTCACGATCCCGGGAACCCCGACGCGCTCTATCCCTTCGATCCGGTCCTCGTCGGGAGCGAGGGCGCGGTCCTGCTCCGGCCGGGCAAGCGCGGCCGGTGTGGCGAGCCCGACGCGGTCGCGGAGACTCTTCGCGAGGCGGGTGTGCCCGTCCGCGCGGCGGTCGAGGCGCCCGCCACCATCGAGGGCGGCGACACGCTCTGGTTCGACGAACGGACCCTCCTCGTCGGGATCGGGTACCGGACGAACGCGCGGGCGATTCCTGCGCTCGAGGCCGTGTTCCCGGGCGTGGACGTGGTCCCGTTCGACCTCCCGCACTGGAACGGCGAGGGCGAGGTCCTCCACCTGCTCTCGTTCGTCTCGCCGCTCGATCGCGATCTCGCACTCGTCTATCCGCGCCTCGCGCCGGTCAGGCTCCTCCGTCTGCTCGCGGAGCGCGGCATCGCGACGGTCGAGGTGCCGGACGACGAGCTCGAGACTCAGGGCCCGAACGTCCTCGCGCTCGGGCCGCGCCGCGCGCTCGCCCTCGACGGGAGCCCCGTGGCGCGAAGGCGGATGGAACGCGCAGGAGTCGACGTCAGCGTCTATTGCGGCGACGAGATCTCGCGGAAGGGCGACGGAGGGCCGACGTGCCTGACCCGCCCCTTGCTACGAACGTAGCGCTCCCGGAACCTCCCCGGCCTCGTCTCGCGACAAGAGGTATCGCGCGACGAGGCCGGGGAGGTTCGCTTCAAACCGCGCCGGTGCACGGGCAGGTCCGGCGCTATGGAGACGGGAGATCGACGGAGGCGGGCTCGGGGTCGGGAGGCTCTTCCCGGAGGGCGGGATCCGACCCGTCTGCCCACGACGGTTCCTCGAGCGTGAGCTGGCGGAACGGCGAGAGGCTCGAGACGCCGACCCCGACCAGGCGGAGCGCTCCCGGCCGGTCGCGGAGCCCGCGGTCGAGCAGCCCGCAGGCGACGCCGCCGATGATCGCGGCTTCGTCCACGGCAGCGGGAAGCGTGGTCGAGCGGGTGCGGATCGAGAAGTCCGCGTAGCGGAGCTTCGCGGACACCGTTCGACCGGAGAGACCGGAGGTCCGGAGGCGATCGGAGACGAGCTCGGCGAGGCGACGGATCTCGACGTGCAACGCCGCTCGATCGGATGTGTCGCGCGCGAACGTGTCTTCCGCGGACACGGACACCTGCTCCAGCTGGAGATCGAGGTCGCGCGGGTCGATCCCGCGCGCACGGTCACGGAGCAACCGGCCGACGGAGCCGGGGAGGACGGCTCCGAGGTCGGCGTCCGAGAGCCCCGCGAGCCCGCCGATCGTGTCGAGGCCCGCCGCCCGCAAGCGCGCCTCTGCCCGCGGGCCTACGCCCGGCAAGAGACGAACGGCGAGCGGCGCGAGGAAGCGGGACTCGCGACCCGGCGGCACGATCGTGATGCCTCCGGGCTTTCGGCGGTCGGACGCGATCTTGCAGACGACCTTCGACGTCCCGACGCCGAGCGAGCAACCGAGCCTCGTCGTCCCGCGCACCGAGGTCTGGACGGCCGCGGCGATCTTCCGGGCTCCGACGAAGTCGCGCGCGACGGTCCCGAGGTCGAGGTAGCCCTCGTCCATGCCGGTTCGCTCGACTCGCGGGACGATCTCCGAGACGGTGTCCCACACGGCGCGCGAGTACTGGCGGTAGAGCGCGTGCCGGGGCCGGAGGAAGACGGCATGCGGACAGCGACGAAGCGCCTCCGCACAGCTCATGGCCGAGTGGATCCCGAACGCGCGCGCCGTGTAGTTCGCGGTCGAGACGACCCCTCGGCCGTGCGGATCGCCGCCGACGACGAGCGGCTTCTCCCGCAGGCTCGGGTCCTCGAGCTCCTCCACCGCCGCGAAGAAGGCGTCGAGATCGAGGTGCGCGAGGATCGCCACGGCACAAGGCTAAGCGTCGAACCTCGTGGATCCGGGACGACGAGCGGGCGATGTGCCTCGATGTCCCATCAGCTGAGCTCCTGTGGCGCGTGGCGACAGCCGCCTCGCGCCGCTCCGACCGTCCTTTCCAAAGCGCTTGTGGCACGTGGGGGTCCGACACCGACCTGTGAGAGGCGAGTGGCAGGGGCTCGTGCCGAAGCACGTTGCCTTTGTGCTGAGGTGCGAGCTCCTGGCTCTCGCCCACCGCAACGCCGCCGTATCGTTGACGCGTGACACACGCGCCACCGCTCCCTCCTCCGGCGATCGAGCAGCCGGCGGCACGGGAGGTCTCGTTCGGGGTCGTCTCCGGCGACGCGGCGCCAGGAACGACACGCGTCGTCGTCTCGGCCCGCGGGCACGTCCTCGGGTCTGCGCCGCTCGGCCGCAAGCGGTTTCTCTTGCACGTGAGCCTCCCGACCGGCGACCTTTCGGTCCGCGTGACGACGATCGCGAAGGACGGCCGAAGCTCGTCGCGGACGGTGACTGGCGTCTACGGCCTGCCGGCCGCCGCTTCGCCGCGCGTGTCGAAGGAGCAGGAGGATCCTCGGCTCGAGTCGCAACTCCGCGGGCTGACCCGCACCTTCCACGGCACCGCGGCCTTCTACGTGCAGGACCTGACGACCGGGAGGGGCGCTTCATGGAACGCGAAGGCACGCTTTCCCGCTGCGTCCACACTGAAGCTCGCGATCGCCACGACCGTGCTCGCGGCGCAGTCCGGGCCCCCGCCGCCCGGGTCGTACGTCGGTCAGCTCCTCTACTCCATGCTCGTGTACTCCGACAACGCGTCCGCAAACGCGCTCGAGGTGTCGCTCGGCGGCTCGACGAGCGGCGGCTCGCATCGGGTCGACGCGCTCATGCGCTCGATCGGCATGGCCGACTCGCTCATGTACGGCGGGTACGAGACCGGGACGATCGCGCGGACGATCCCCTCGCGCGTCGATGCGCAGCCGAACTTCGGCGTGGGGAAGTACACGACCGCGTCGGATCTCGCGACGCTGCTCCGCTCGATCTGGCTCGCGGCTGCGGGCCGCGGGCCACTCCACTCCGCGCGTCCGGACTTCACGCCCGGCGACGCCCGCTATCTCCTCTGGCTCCTCGCGCACATCCGCGACACGGCCAAGCTGGACGGGGTCGTCGGTGACCGGCAAGGCGTGGCGGTGCTCCACAAGGCCGGCTGGATCGATGCGGCCCGCCACGACGCGGGCCTCGTCTTCTGGCACGGCGGGGTCTTCGTCGCGAGCGTGATGACCTGGGACGCCGCGGGGGACGGCATTGCAGCGGATCGGCTCGCGGCCCGCTGTGCCGCGAAGGCGCTCGCCCGCTTCGGCCGCGGCTGAACGAAGGCGCGACGCCGACGCGCGAGCGCCGGCTCGACGTAGCCCTGCCCTTGATCGGTACAGTTCTTGAACTAACTTCGCCAACCGTACGAAAGAGAGGATCGTGAGCACGAACCCGAACAGCACTCGCCTACTGCTCGTGCCGCTCGACGACCTGGTCGTCTTCCCGAACATGAACGTCACCCTCACGGTCGAGGTGGGAGACGAGGAGCGCGTCCTACTCGTGCCCAAGCACGAGGACGAGTACGCGAAGGTCGGGACGGTGGCAGCCGTCACCGACCGCATCCGCCTTCCCGGCGGCGGCCGCGCAGTCGCGCTCGAGGGCCTCCATCGCGGCATCGCCGGCGCCGCCAGCTCGGACCCGCAGGGCCGGCTCTTCGTGGAGGTCGATGAGCGGCCCGACGACGAGAACGTCGCCGACGGCCGGATCCGCGAGCTCGAAGTCGAGTACCGCGCGGTGGTCGAGGAGATCCTCGAGCTGCGCGGCGACGACGGGCGCATCGCCGCCTTCGTCCGCTCGATCTCTGCACCTGGCGCGCTCGCCGACACGTCCGGCTACTCCCCCGACTTCACGTTCGAGCGGAAGGTCGAGCTGCTCGAGAAGGTCGACGTCCGCGAGCGGCTCGAGCTCGCCCTCGAGCTGCAGCGCGAGCGGCTGGCGCTCCTGCAGGTGCGGCAGCGCATCCAGGAGGACGTCGAGTCCGGCGTCGAGAAGCAGCAGCGCGAGTACATCCTCCGCCGCCAGCTCGACTCGATCCGCAAGGAGCTCGGCGAGGACGAAGCGTCCGTCGTCGAGGAGTACCGGACGAAGATCGCCGAGGCCGAGATGCCCGAGAACGTCCTCGAGCAGGCCGAGCGCGAGCTCTCGCGGCTAGAGCGCATGGGCGATCAGACGCCCGAGGCGACGGTCATCCGCAACTACCTCGACTGGCTCCTCGCCGTCCCGTGGGGCAAGCGCTCGGAGGAGCGCCTCGACCCGAAGCACACACGCGAGGTCCTGGACGAGGATCACGCAGGGCTCGAGGACGTGAAGGACCGGATCGTCGAGTACATCGCCGTCGCGAAGCTCCGCAAGGAGCGCGGCGTCCCCGACGACAGGCGCTCGGGCGCGATCCTCACGCTCATCGGTCCGCCCGGGACCGGCAAGACGTCGATCGGCGAGTCGATCGCGCGGGCGAGCGGGCGCGAGTTCGTCCGTATGTCGCTCGGCGGCATCCGTGACGAGGCCGAGATCCGCGGCCACCGCAGGACGTACATCGGGGCGCTCCCGGGTCGGCTCGTCCGCGCGATCCGCGACGCCGGGACGATGAACCCGGTGATCATGCTCGACGAGGTCGACAAGGTCGGCGCCGACTGGCGCGGCGACCCTTCCTCGGCCCTGCTCGAGGTGCTCGACCCTGCGCAGAACCACTCGTTCCGCGACCACTACCTCGACGTCGAGCTCGACCTCTCCGAGGTCTTCTTCATCGCCACCGGCAACATGGCCGAGACGATCCCCGGCCCCCTCCTCGACCGGATGGAGGTCATCCGCTTCGACGGCTACACCACCGAGGAGAAGGTCGCGATCGCCCGCGGCTACCTGTGGCCGCGGCAGCGCGAGCGGAACGGTCTCCGCGAGGACGAGGTCGCGGTCTCCGACGAGGCGCTCGATCTCGTCGTCACCGAGTACACGCGCGAGGCGGGCGTCCGCCAGCTCGAGCGCGAGCTCGGAACGATCCTCCGGAAGACCGCGACGAAGATCGCCTCCGAAGAGGCGACACCCCCTATCGAGGTCGACGAGGCCGCAGTGCGCGACGCCCTCGGGCGGCAGAAGGTCTTCCGCGAGACGGCCGAGCGGACCGCCGTCCCCGGCGTTGCGACCGGTCTTGCCGCGACGGCCACCGGCGGCGATGTCCTCTTCATCGAGGCCACGTCCCACAAGGACGGCGATAAGCTCGTCCTGACCGGACAGCTCGGCGAGGTCATGAAGGAGTCCGCGCAGATCGCGCTCTCCTCCGTGCGCGCGCACGCACTAGAGCTCGGGATCGACGAGGACGCGTTCGAGAACCGCTCGTTCCACGTCCACGTCCCGGCGGGCGCGATCCCGAAGGACGGCCCGAGTGCGGGGATCACGATGGCGACCGCGATCGCCTCGCTCCTGACGGACAGGCCGGTGCGGCACACGGTGGGGATGACCGGCGAGATCACGCTCCAGGGGCGCGTCCTCCCGATCGGAGGACTCAAGCAGAAGGTGCTCGCGGCCCACGCCGCCGGGATCACGGACATCATCATCCCGGAGCGCAACCGGGCCGACCTCGAGGACATCCCGGAGAAGGTGCGGGACGAGGTGACGTTCCATCCGGTCATGTCGATCGGAGAGGTGTTGAGCCTCGCCCTCGAGGAGAAGTCGGTCCGGTCCGATGTGGCGGTGTAAGGAGCCGAACGCCGTCCCCGAGGAGTTCCGCCAGGCGGCGGGCGTCCTCGAGCGGCGCTACGCGGTCTCGATCCTGTACGCGTCGCACCACGGCTGTACCCGCTTCACCGAGTTCAGGCAGGCGCTGGGCGAGATCCCGCCGGGGACGCTCGCCCAGCGCCTCGTCGAGCTCGAGCGGGCGGGAGTCCTTCGGCGCGAGGTGCGAGACGCTCGGCCGCCACTCGTGGAGTACGTGCTGACCTCGGAGGGGTTGGAGCTCCGCTCGCTCGTCGACGCGGTCGTCGCCTGGGCGCGCGCCTGAGCGAGCAGTACGCTCGGGCGGTCAGCGACGAGGAGCGGGGGCGAGGGATGGACATCATGGGCGAGGTCAAGGCGCTGCTCGAGACCAAGGGCGTCGATGCGCTCGCATCCCAGCTCCGCGAGCAAGGGCTCGACAAGCAGGTGTCGAGCTGGATCTCGACCGGACAGAACGTTCCCGTCGTGGGGTCGGAGATCAAGAAGGCGCTCGGGGACGACGACGTCGCTCGGATCGCGAACAAGCTGGGGCTGACGGAGGACGAGGCGGCCGACCAGCTGGCGCACGCCTTGCCGACGGCGATCGACGACGCGACGCCGCAGGGCCACCTCCCGAGCTCCTCCTAAAGTCCGAACAGAACGCTCAGAACACGCGGGCATACTGGCCGCGTGCGCCCCCTGCGCGTGCTCTGTGGTTTCGTCCTCGCTGCGCTCGTCCTCGTCCCGGTCTCGGGCGGTCGCGTCGCAGCGACTCCGCCCCCGCCCTCTCTCTCGGAGCTTCTCGGGGACTACGCGCCGCTCCTCGTCCTCCACCCGGCGGAGCGGTTCGAGCCGGTGCCGGTGGACGGGTATCTCCTCGACTCGGACCTCCAGCAGCTGGATCCGACCACGCCGAGCTGGGAGAAGATCGACGAGCGGCTCCCGGTCGGAGCGCCCGGCGCCGGCCTCCGGCTCGACCAGCGTCTCTGCAGCGCGCGGGACGGCATCGCGGCGATCCCGTGCTACGCGAGCGCTCAGGCGACGCACGCCGCGGTCTCCACGGCCTACGGCGCCGCGTTCCGGCGCGGTAACCGGATCGCGCTCCAGTACTGGCTCTTCTACCCGTACGACGCGTACAGCCCGACCGTTCCGGCCGGTCAGATCTGGCAGGTCCACGAAGGCGACTGGGAGTCCGTCTCGGTCATCCTCGACAGCCAGGGGACGCCGCTCTGGGTCGGCCTCTCACGTCACAGCGAGGGCGCCCGGCGCGCCTGGGCGGCCGTGCCGAAGCGTGGCCAGCATCCGATCGTCTACGTCGCGCTCGGCTCCCACGCGAACTACTTCGACGCCGGCGTCCAGCCCTTCAGCCCGCTATGGGTGCCGAAGCAGCTGATCCAGATCATCCGTTCGCTCGGCGTGCTCCCCGCTGATCACACGGGCAAGGGCCACCGAATCCAGCCGGTCGTCTTCCACGTGAACGCGACGACGCCGAAGTGGATGGCCTTCGCCGGCACGTGGGGCGAGAGCCAGTACCTCCATGTCGGGGCCGGCCAGGATCCGGTCCCGTTCGGGAGCGGCCCACGCGGCCCCGCGTTCCACAAGCAGTGGCGGCGGCCGATCTCCGACGTGATGAGCTGGCCGGTGCGCTAGCCAACTCGGCGCCGGTCTCGCCCGGAACCGCCTATTCGGGCCAGAAGTCGGGCAGGTACTCGGCGTCCTCCGCGGAGCCGCCGTCGATCCGCTTGGAGACGATGATCAGCTCCACGTCCCCCGCCTCCGCGTTCCAGACCGAGCGCCAGGTGTCCGGCGGCACGCGCACCGCGGTTCCGGCGGGCACGTCGACGACGTCGTCGCCGAGCTTGAACTGGAGCGTGCCGGAGGCGACGAAGTAGATCTCCTCCTGCGTCTTGTGGCGATGGCCGTACGAGCCCTTCCCGCCCGTGTGTTGCGGCATGCGCCGATAGGTGAACGCGACCTGCTCGGCGTCGAGGCCTTCGGTCAGCATCCGCATCTCGCCGGGGTAGTCGCCGAGGACGTCGTCGACCTCCTCGAGCCGCCTGATCGTGTACTCGTTCATCGCTCCTCCGTTCGGGTGGCCGGCCGGGCCGACTCTAACGGGCGGCTCCTGCCGTTCGCCCCTCGGGGCCGGGGTCGGCTTGGCCCCATGGCGGTTCTCGGAAGGAGGCGATCCGTCAGCGACTAGTGTTGCCCCGTGACGTCGCGCGCGTCTCCCCTCGCGCGTGAGGCCGTGCTCGCGAGCGGAGCGGCTGCCGTGCTCGCTGCCGCCCTCGTCTGGAAGGCTCCGCCCGGAGCCGACCTCGCCGCGCACCTGTACCAGCGCTGGGTCTACGTCCACCACGGCTTCATGCTCTGGAACAACTTCTGGTACGCGGGCCGCTACAGCTTCGTCACCTACAGCGTCATCTACTACCCGCTCGCAGCGTTCTTCGGGATCCGGCTGCTCGCCGTGGCGACGATCGCCGCCGCGGCGCTCGCGTTCGCGGTGCTCATGGGGCGCGAGTTCGGGCCGGCGGCGCGCTGGTCGAGCCGGACGTTCGCGGTCGTCTGGGCGGGGATCGTCCTCTCGGCCGCCTTTCCGTTCGCCCTCGGTGCCGCGCTCGCGCTCTTCGCGCTCTGCGCGCTGCAGGCGCACCGACGTTGGCGGTTCGCGATCCTCGCGGTGCTCACCGCAGCGGCGAGCCCGGTGGCCTTTGTCCTCCTCGCAGTCGTCATCGTCGGGATCGGCGCCAGCCGTCGAGTCGACCGTCGCCTCTCCCTCGAGGTCGCCGGGACGCTCCTCACGATCACCGCTCTCGAGCTCCTCCTCCGGCGCGCGTTCCCGGGCCAGGGCGCGTACCACTTCTCGCTCGCGGAGCTCGCAGCAGCGTGCGTCTTCTGCGGAATCGGAGCGGCCCTGACGTGGAACGTCGACCGGGCGAGGGGCCTCCGCTTGCTCTTCGTCGTCTACGGGGCCGCGTGCATCGTCACCTTCCTCGTGCCCTCGGCGATCGGGGAGAACATCGCGCGCCTGCGCTACCTCGCGATCCCGATCGCGGTGCTCGTCCTCTCGCTGCGGAGCTGGCGTCCGCGCGTGGTCGCCCTGCTCGCGCTCGCGCTCGCGATCTCGTGGAACGTCTCGCCGCTGGCTGCGAACTTCGCCAAGGGCAGGACCGACCAGACCGCGCACCAGGCGTACTGGACGCCCGCGATCTCGTTCCTCCGTACCCACAACCCTCCCTCGTATCGGGTCGAAGCGGTCGACACGACCGGCCACTGGCCCGCGCTCTACCTCGCCCGCGCCGGCATCCCGCTCGCGCGCGGCTGGTTCCGTCAGGACGACTTCCCGATCAACGCAGTCCTCTACGGGAAGCTCGGCCCGCGGGCCTACGTCGACTGGCTCCATCGGCTCGGCGTCCGCTACGTCGTTCTCACCGACGGGCCGCCCGACTACAGCTCCCGGGCCGAGGCTGCGCTGATCTCCGGGACCCGTTCCCCGCTCCGCACAGTGCTCGCGACCCCGCACGTGACGATCTACGAGGTTCCCGATCCGGTCCCGATCGTCGTGGGCACCGGTCCCGCTCGAGTCGTCTCGCTCACGCAGTCGCGGATCGCGCTCGAGCTCGGGAGCGCCGGGACGTACGCGCTCGCCGTTCGCAGCTCGCCCTACTGGCAGCCGTCGTTCGGCTGCATCTCGAAGACGGACGACGGGATGATCCAGCTCCGCGTGCCACATCCGGGGCGGACGATGCTGAAGTTCGACCTCGACGCGTCCAAAGCGCTCGGTGCGCTCGCGGGTCGAGCCGCCGAGGTGTGCGCGAGCGCCAAGTGAGGGAACCGCGGCCCGAGCGCCGGCTCACCGCCTGACGCTCGGGCGCGCGATCCGGCCGAACGCGTCCGGCCGGACTCCTTTCGGGTTCTGCCCGATGAGTCGCGCCGAAGGACCACGCGTCTTACGCCTCGATTGCGTTACACACTCTTGGCAGATAGTGTGTAACCATGGCGTGCATGCGGAGGATCCAGGTCGTCATCGACCCAGACCTCGACGACCGCCTCGCGCGCGAGGCCGCGGCTCGGCGCATGTCGAAGAGCGCGCTCGTCCGCGAGTGCGTCGCGAGGTGGCTTCCCGACGGATCGGAGAACGGCCTCCGTTGGATCGGCCAGCTCTCGAGCGAGTTCGTCGACGTAGAGCCGGAGGACATCGACTCCGTGCTCTACGGGCCGCTCGAAGCGAACTCGTGATCTTTGTCGACACCTCGTTTTGGGTAGCGCAACGACTTCCACGCGACGGTCGCCACGCCGACGCCGTCGCACTCGAGAGCGCACAGCCTCGGGCTGCGCTCGTCACCTCTTCGGCCGTTGTCGCCGAAACCTGGACGTTTCTGCGGCGGAGCGCCGACCACCGCGTCGCGATCCGCTGGCTCGATCGCGTCCGTAACGCGGCCAACGTCGTCGTCGAACGAATCGACGAGACG
Source organism: uncultured Actinomycetes bacterium (assembly GCA_963848725.1). Lineage (GTDB taxonomy): Bacteria > Actinomycetota > Thermoleophilia > Gaiellales > Gaiellaceae > GMQP-bins7. Next base: position 34,347 of record CAWKEV010000024.1, read on the forward strand.
ATCGAGGACGAGGCATGGGCGTGGCTCCGCGTGCACGACGAGCGGGCGTACTCGTTCGTCGACGCGACGAGCTTCGCGCTCATGCGCAAGCTCCGGATCACGGATGCGCTTGCCTTCGATGGGGACTTCGAAGCAGCGGGCTTCACCGAGCTTCGCGCCTGATCGCTCGACGTCCGGCGCCGCCCCCGGGTTCGGCTGCCGCGTAACGCACTACCGCGTAACGCACTACTGCATAACGCAACTACGCATAACACATGCTACGCTGCGTCGCGGTGACGACGAACCCCTTCCGCTACGGCGCGTTGGCGCTCGACGACGCCTTCACCGATCGCGAGGCGGAGGTCGCGGAGCTCCTCACCGATGTCTTGAACGGCCAGGACGTCGTCGTCTTTGCACCCCGGCGCTACGGCAAGTCGTCGCTCGTCTGGCGGGTCTCGCAGGAGGCGATCGCGCGCGGTGTGCTCGTCGCCCACGTGAACCTGATGACCACGCCGAGGACAGAGCGGCTCGCCGAGAAGCTCGCGGAGACGATCCACGACGACCTCGCCTCGACGCTCTTCCGCGCACGCGAGCGCCTGCGCGTCTTCGCCGGCCTCCGCATCACCCCGATCGTGACCGTCGACCCGAACACCGGCATGATCGGCTTCTCCTTCGACGCGGGCCGCCAGCCACAGGATCTCGCCGCGACTCTCGAGCGGCTCCTCGAGCTCCCCGGCCAGCTCGCTGCCGAGCGCGGTCGGAAGGTCGCCCTCGTCCTCGACGAGTTCCAGGAGATCGTCGACATCGACCCCGACCTTCCACGGCTCATGCGCTCGGTGTTCGAGACGCAGCCCGACGTCGCGCACGTCTACCTGGGGAGCAAGCGCCACATGCTAGAGCGGATCTTCAACGACGAGAATGAGCCGTTCTGGCGGAGCGCGAAGCAGATGGAGCTCGGGGTGATCGCGCCGCTGCTCTTCCGCGACTACATCGACGCGCACTTCGAGCGAACCGGGCGGCACGTCGAGCCCGCCGCCGTCGCGCGTGTCCTGGACGCGACCCTCGGCCACCCGTACGCGACGCAGGAGCTCTGCTACTTCCTCTGGGGTGAGACGCCCGAGGGCGCCACAGCCGGGGAGCCGGAGTACGAGGCCGCGCTCGAGCGACTCCTCCGCGCCGAGCATGCCCACTTCGGGCTCGTCTGGGACCAGGCGTCGCGGGCGCAGCGGATCGTGCTGCAGGCACTCGCGCACGAGCCGGGTCGCCCGCTGACCGGGGACTACCGCCGCCGCCACGGGCTCCCCGGCCCGTCGAGCGTCCAGCGCGCGCTCCATCAGCTCGTCAAGGACGAGCTCGTGGCGCGGGACGAGAGCGGCGATTACCGGATCACCGAGCCGTTCCTTGGCGAGTGGCTCCGCCGCGAGGAGCAGTGAGCAAACGCGGTCTGCGGAACTCAGGCCGGTGCCGGGGGCGGACGCTTCCCGGTGGCGAGCTCGATCTCGGCGCGTCGAATCAGCTCCATGAGCTGTTTCGTCCGCGCTTCTTGCGCCGCTCGCTCTTCCGGCGTCAGGAGGCTCTTCCTCTTCTTCCTCTTCCCACTCATCGTCTCCCTCAATGTAGGCAAGGATCTTGTTGACGGCCACTTCGATGTCGGCCAACTTCCACATGATCGTCGTGACCTCGTCGCGGTAGATCCCCTGCTCTTCATCCACTCAGCGAGCGTGCCCCTCTGCTCTTCGTCCCCGCAAGATGACGCAGCGAGCCTCGTAAGATCGGGCCGTGTCCGGCGTGACTACATCCTCGATGCACGATGCGCGGGACGAAGAGGGCCGAACTCCTCGATGCCGGCGACCTCGCGATGCTCGTCGAGGGGTACTACGGCGTGATCCTCAGCCGGTGTCGCGCGCGTAACCGACCGGAGGCTGATGCGATCGCGGTCGCCGGCGAGGTGACGCGGACGATCACGAACGTCTGGGCTCCATCGCGAGGCGATCGAGACGCTCGAAGCGGATACCGCTCTGCTGGTCGACTAGCGACCTAAGCGTGACGAGGTGGGCCGGGTTGGATTCGAACCAACGACCTTGGGATTGAAAAATCCGTACATCCCGGTTACGTTTTTTTGGCATCGCAGCTGGGTTTTTGGCTTACGCGCAGGTTTGTATGCGTCACACGGGTCCACCTCACGTTCACCTCCATATGTCCCACGATATGTCCCATCACAGTACGATCAGGGGGTGGGCACGCCGCCAAGCTGACCGATGTAACGTCAAACGGATCCGCCGCCGCGTTAGTGCGGCGAGCAGCAGATCGACCTCGCGCGCGAGTTCAGCGTGAACAGGAAGACGTTCAACGGCGACTTGACGAGCTCGAACGTACCCGAAACCGGGGCGGCTGCGGCGCGCATCGCTGAGAAGCGTCTCCGCCGTCAGGCCGCGCGCGAGAAAGAGGAAGCTGTTCGAGCGCGAGCGGGACGCTTGGGTTGCGGCCCGATCGAGCCCGCCGGTCGAACGGCCAACGTTCTGAGCAACGCACGCCGGTCAGATGCCTCCTTGAATGGCTCGACAGGCCAAGAACCTGTCTGGCCGTGCAGCTTCCGAAGCGAGTGGGTTCGCCCGTGTTTGCCTACAGATGGCTCTTCATCCGAAAAGCGGTAGAGCGCGAGGACGTCGACGCTTTGCTTGACGCCGGCTCGGCTCCCTCGACGAGTGGTTCTGGGAACGGCGAGTGCGCTGAGATTGCAGCCCCCAGCCGCCGGAGTCGATCCGATACGCCCGAGTGCGTCTTGCCTGCACTGCCGGAAGACACACACCTATCGTGGCGGGCGGCGCCACGACCTCCAGCTCATCAAGCCGAAGCTCGGACAGCCGCGGGGAGGTACCGGGGGCGAGCAGGCGGTTCAGGTCCTTCCCGCTGAGGTCGTCAGGCGTCGCGCTTCTTGTACCTCTCCGGCACGTTTGGCTGGGGGAAACTGATCAGCTCGGGGTCATCCTGGACGAACCGACTTCAGGTCGTCGGTGCGGAGCGCTCGACGGGCTCGTCGCGGTCAGAGTTCGCCACGTCGTCCCGCTCCGCTGGCGTCTCTAGATCGACGCCGAGCCTGGCCGCAATCTCGCGCGCCTCGTCCTCGCTGACCTCCACGGCTCGAGTTGGCTGCCCAGGCGCCGACGAAGTATTTACTCGCGTTCGCGTTCTCCACGAATCCGACGTTGCGAACAAGGGACTCGATCAGCTCGCCGCGGCGCCTGAGGAGCCCCTTCCCCTCGAGCGTGAAGTACCGCACCGGCGCGGTGGCGTCGAACGTCTGCAGCTCGGGGACGATCGTCCCTGCCGGCAGGAGCTCGAGGAGGTAGATGCCGCCCCCAAGCGTCCGTCGGTAGAGCCCGTCGGCACCTCGGGCGTGGTCGACGGTGACCGTCGACGATCGGATCCTCTCTCGCAGCTCGTCGTCGTCGAATGGAGCCATGACGAGGTCCGTATCACTCACCGCATCACCCTCCCTCGTGGTAGTCCATGAAGTGGCTGGTGTATGCCGTCATCCGTCCGGCGTGTGAATCTCGCAAAGCTTCCCGTCTAGCCACACGCCCGAGTACGGCCGCGCCTCCTCGCCAGCGGCGGTCAAGAAGGAGCCGCCCTCGCGTCCACCCCCGAGCCGGCATCAACGAGACCCGTAGGGGATCGCTTGTGTCTCGCGGACGCTGAACCCAGCCTGGGCCGCGACCGTCGTTACGTTTCGCGGGGCATCTCCAGCGCCATTCAGGATCGACGGGATTCGCTCCTGCGGTTCCGTCATGCCGCCACCTCCCTCACTTTCAGCTTACGTCTTGCGGAGTAGCGCAGCGTGTCTCGATTTGTCCCGGCATGACCTGGCCGTCCCGCCACTGGTGCCGTGCCGCATGTGACGTCCGGATAGCGGCTATGCGTTCCCGACTCGACGTGGCCCCCGCCGGTTTTGAAGACCAGCATGGGTGTCGGCGCAAACGCGCATGAATACTAGGATTTCGGTTCTCAGAAGTGGCGTGCGCGATAGTGATTGCGATAGTCGTCTGGAGAAGGAGTCCCGAGTGAGTGCGAACACCCCCGCCGTCCGCCCGACCGTCGCGGTGATCGGCGGGGGCTACGGCGGCTTCGTTGCGGCCAAGGGTCTCGACGAGTTCACCGACGTGACCCTGGTCGAGCCGCGCGACGCATTCGTCCACAACGTCGCCGCTCTCCGGGCGCTCGTCGAGCCGGACTGGCTGGAGACGATCTTCCTGCCCTACGACAAGCTCCTCACCAGCGGGCGCGTACTTCGCGAGAGGGCCGTCCAGGTCGAGGCGGATCGGGTCATCCTCTCCTCTGGAAGCGAGCTGGCACCCGACTTCGTCGTTCTCGCAACAGGTTCCACGTACCCGTACCCGGCCAAGACGGGCACCGACGACACGGCGACTGCCGTCAGCCGCTACCGGCACAGCCACGAAGAGCTCGCTCGCGCCGAGCGGGTCTTGATCGTCGGAGCGGGACCGACCGGGCTCGAGCTCGCGGGCGAGATCGAGGCCCGTTGGCCGCGAAAGCGGATCACGATCCTCGAGCCTGAGCACGGCATCCTCGCCGGCCCGTACAAGCAAGAGCTCCGCGACGAGGTGCGCCGCCAGCTCGTCGAGCGGGGAGTCGAGCTCGTCCTTGGTGACGCGCTCACCGGGGAGCCGGAGAGCCCGCCGGCCACGTTCGGCCGCTTCGCGGTCTCGACGGTCGCGGGGCGGTCGATCGAGGCTGAGATCTGGTTTCGCTGCTACGGGCTCAGGCCCGTGAGCGACTACCTGAGCGGCGATCTCGCAGCCGTGAGGCTGGCCGACGGGTGGATCGAGGTGGAGCGAACGCTCCAGGTCAAGGGGCAGTCAACCGTCTTCGCACTCGGAGACGTCGCCGCTGCAGACCTCAAGGGCGCCGCCCGTGCAGGTCGCCAGGCCGAACTCGTCGTGGCAAACATTCGGGCGCTCGTCGAGGGACGAGAGCTCGAGGCGTACGAGCCGTCCCCTCCCGCGATTGTCATCCCGCTCGGCCCTACCGGCGGTGCGTCGGAGCTCCCGGGACAGGAAGAGATCATCGGTGCCGATGCGACCGCGGAGATCAAGGGGACGCACATGTTCGTCGAGCGCTACCGCGAGCTCTTCGGCCTCGAGCCGGACGCACACGCACCTGTAGAGGAGACGAGTTAGTCCTATGCCGTTTCCACGGTCACTTGGGAGTTCATCGATGCGAGCGAGGATGGCATTCGCAGGTCGCTCGGTGTCTTCTCGCAATGGCAGCCACCAGCGGGAGCCGAGTTCAAGGGGTTCTACGGCTTCGCCGATGGCGGAGGAGGTGTGGCGCTGATCGAGGCCGAGAGCGCTGCCGCGCTCGCCCGTACCACGGCCCCGTGGGCGCCGTGGTTGCGTTTCACGACGAATCCGACCGTGCCGATCGAGGAATCGTCTGCCATCGCAGGAGAGGCTGTCGCCTTCCGCGATTCGGTTAGCTGAGTAGGCGCGCGTGGCGAGGTTCGGGGGCGACCCGGCAGACGTTGGTGCAAGGTTGCAGAGACTTCGCTCTGCCCTTGACGCGGGGTCGTTTCCACCCGAGCTTGTAGACGCGAGCGTCATCGCGGCGACGCACCGATAATCGCTACGTGGCGGGTGACCCCGGTGGCCTGATCCTTCATCTCGAGAAGGTTCTGCAAGCGCCGAAGGAGCGCGTATTCGCGGCGTGCGTCGAGCCGGAGAAGCTCGCCGAGTGGTGGGGCCCCGCGGGCTTCACTACTCACAGGGTCGAGCTCGACGTTCGCGACGGAGGGCGATACCGCATCACGATGCAGCCGCCCGAGGGAGAGGCGTTCCATCTTCGCGGGGAGTATTCGGAGGTCGATCCACCCCGGCGCCTCATGTACACATTCGAGTGGGAGGAGCCGGATCCGGACGACCAGGAGACGGTAGTGACGCTCTCGTTCCTCGACGATCGCGCGGGAACGAAGTTCATTCTCGACCAGGGGCCGTTCGCGACCGAGGCTCGCTACGAGCTCCATGAGGCAGGCTGGACCGAAACGCTCGAGCGGTTGGCGCAGTTTCTGGCGTGAGCCACCCTCAAGGGACATTCCGCACACATATATGTGCGGGCGGAGCGGTTACAGATGATGCAAGAGCATGAACTCGGCTGCGCGTCATAGCCGTATCAAGTGATCCGTCAGCGCCTCGTGAGCCCTAGCGACCCCTCACGCTTGCGCAGCCGAGTTTGTCCACCTCCGAACCTTCCGGGCACCGTGGCAGATCTGAACTAGAGCGTGGGTTCGAGCGCGGGCCGCATGCGGCAGGCCCGTCGTAGGCAGACGTACGGGAGCGTCGAGGCGAGAAAGAGTCCCCCGAACACGACAGCGAGCGCGGAGAAGCCGCCGACCGCGAGCGCGAGCCCCCCGAGCAGGGATCCCACCAGGTATCCGACCTGGCTCGTGGCGGCGCGAATCGATCCCACCTCGCGACCGAGATCTCCCGAGACCTGGAAGCCGAAGACGGTCCCGGCAACGGTCCGGGTTGCCGCGACGAACGCCGCTGCAGCGAACACGAGCAGTGTGACTGCGACCGGCGGCGTGAACGTCCACGTGAGCGCGACGAGGACGGAGGCGCCCACGCTGCCTTCGAGCATCGCCCGTCTGGCGCGACCTGGATGGGTCCGGCCCGCGAATTGGTTCCCCGCCAGGTAGGCGGCAGCGACGCCCGCCAGCGCGAGTCCGGTCGTCGCCGTGGACATACCGTACCTCTCCGTGAAGAGGGCGCCGCTGAAGACGAGCGTGCCCGCCCAGGCCGAGTTCGCGAAGAGCTCGCCGAGCGCCCAGCGCCGTGCCTCGCGACGGCCGAGGAGCCCTGCGAGCGAAGGGCCTGCACCTGTGAGAGGTGCATCTCCGGGCCTCCGAGCGACCGCGACACCGACGAGAAGCGCCGCCGGGAGGGGGAGCGCGACGAAGGCAAGCCGCCAATTGACCTCCGCGACGAGGCCGATCACCGGCATGCCGACGATCCAGGCCGCCGGCGGCCCGGCGAGCGCGTGCGCGACGACTCGCGTCCGGCTCTCGGGCTCGCTCCAGGAGGCGGTTGCAGCCACGCCCGCGGCGATCAGGGTCGCGACTCCGACCCAGGCCGGGACTTGCGCAGCGACGAGGAGAGAGAACGTCGGTGCAACGGCGCTCGCCACCGAACCGAGAGCCAGCAGGGCGCTTCCGACTCCGAGAAGCGCGCGGGGTGAGAAGCGAACGAGTGAGCGACCTGCTGCGATTGCGGCGATTGCGGCGATCGGTGCGGCGAGGATGCGGACCTGGCCCGCCTCCGCGATGGAGATGTCGAAGTCCGCGGCGACCTCACTCAAGGTCGGTGCGAGCGTCAGGATGCCCGACTGACTCGCGAAGAGGGCGAGGAAGAGCACAACCGAGGGAGACCCGAGGCTCGGGACGCGCGATCGTTCGAGCCCCCGAGGTGCTATCGCGATAGACGGGGAGACGCTCACGCCTGAACGATCGCTCCAGCGTGCGCGCTCCGCAGTGGAGCCGGCCGGCCACCAGGGGTACGGGAAACCGAACAACGCTCGCACTCCTCCTCGCTGCGAGCCGGGTGGTTGCTCGAGCGCTATCGCGTGCGCAGGCGAGCTCTCGCCAATCGGCTATGGAACTTCGTCTGCTCTATGCCAGCTGACCGAGCACGAGGACGAGTGCTGCAACGCTTCCCGCGAGCAGGACGAGAGCGAGTGCTGCGACGCCCCCCACGATGAGCTTGAGCCCTCGAGGAGTGAATCGCCAAGCGAAGGCGACGAGCGCTCGCTTGCCGAACTGCGGGCGGACGAGCCAGAGCCACACGAGCGCAAGCGTGGCCACGAGCCAGCGCGCGGGACGAAACTCGATCCACCCATCGCCGAGACCCTCACTGCCCGACGCATGAACATCGAGATCGCGCGGCTCCCGGTCCTTGGGCTGGAGTGGCGAGGGGACGAGCATCGCCGTCACGATAGACGTCAAAAGGCTCGCCGTTCGGTGCAATTCTCGAGAAGAAGAGCGAGGAGTCGCTCGCTTACCTGACCATCGCGGACAGCCGGCTCGGCTCAACTCGCGCGGGCTACGCTCACCCTCGTGTCGGGGGCGGCCGTCTTCGGGATCATCCTTATCTTCGTTTTCGCGATCAGCCTCGCGATCGTCGCCGCCATGTTCTGGTGGGCCGCACGTGAGGATGGACGCGACCAGAAACGCTTGAACGCCCGCCTTCAAGAGCCTTCGGAGGATGGCTCCAGCGACATTCCGTAGCCAGGGCCTGGTGCGGCCGCGGCTCAGGGCGTCGTTGCCTGCCCGGTTCGTAGAGTTCGACTCATGCGGTTCATGCTCGCTCTGGCGCTGAGCTTCCTCGTGCTGGCATTGCCTGCCCAAGCCGCGCGGCACGAGGGCTCGGCCACGATCACGATTCGCTTGATCGTGACCGAGGCGGGTTCCAGGTATCTCATCGACCGAGCACCGAGGGGCTATCCGAACAAGGGAGATGTCATCCGAGAGAGGTCGACCTTGCGCAATGCAGTCGCTCAGTTCGGTCGGCCCAAGGGCGCGGTCATCGGAAGCGACACGTGGACTACCACCATCGTGATCGCCCCCTTCGCCACGATTAGGGTGAAGGCCACGACCACGCTTCCCAGAGGGACGATTCGCGCGATGGGCGCGCTGAGTTTCGCGCAGACGACGGCCACGTTTCGGGTGGTCGGCGGTACCGGGAGGTATGCGAACGCTCGCGGAACGATCGGTCTGCGCAACCTCAATGCCAGCGGGAGCCGCGGGCTCAGCGTCTATCGCCTGCAACTTCCGTAGCGGGCAAGGGCGCCTGTGACCGGTGCCTCACGAGCTAGCGCCTCGTCTCAGACGACGGCGAGCGCGACGAGTGCATCGATACGCGCGGCCCGCAACCTTGAGGCGATGCCACGTCTCGCTGTCCAAGCTCTCCCAGATCTGACCGTCGGCGAGCTCGGCCACGACCCGCCCGCCCGCGGTGACGAGCCCGTCGGAGACCGCTCGTCCCCGTGAGGTTCACGGCGCTTGCAGCGATCGCGGTGATCGTTGCCTCGCTCTCCTTCTCACCGGGCAGCCGAAGGTGTCACTCGTTGCGGTCAGGGCAACACGATCTCAGCTTCCCTCGCCACCACCGGGCTTTTTCGTACGACCTGGGCCCGGCCAGCAAGTCCTCCACACGAGCGCATCCACCCCGGTCGAGTGGATTCTGCTGTTGTTCGCAATGATCGCGCTCGGCTTCGCTGCTTGGCTGTGGTTGAGCTGGATCCGCTCACGCCCACGCAGCATCCCGGCTTAGCGACGTCCCGCGACACTCCCGCACGCTGTGGCACGCGACGCTGAGATCCCCCTGTGTATCCGCGACTTTCGACTCAAGCGACATTCCCGCACACTCGCGCAGCCCGTCAATCATGACGCCCGGCTCGCTAACCCTGCGAGGCATCATCTGGGTGAGGCGGCTTGAGCGCTCCGTCTACGAGATACCGGACCCTGACCGGGTTCGAGCACCTATGAAAGGAGACCGAACGACGATGTCGTCGATTGCGGGAGAGCTCGTTACCGAGACACTCGAGTACGACGGTGGTCGGCAGGTAACCGTGTACGTCCCGCCGGCGTCGGCTGAGGCAGTCGTGTTCGCCGGGGACGGTCATCTGATCTCGCAATGGAGCGCATCCCTCGAGGCAGCTGACGTACCGCCAACGATGCTCGTCGGTGTCCATCGGCTACCGGATGAATCGCAGCGGCTCCATGAGTACTCACCGGACTTCGAGCCGGAGCGGTTCGCCGCACACGAGAAGTTCTTCGTCGAAGAGGTACGTGGATGGGTGCGAGCGCGTTTCGGAGTCGGGATGCCCGCCGAACGCACGGCGGTGTTCGGTGTCTCGGCGGGTGGGGAGTTGGCCCTCGCCCTTGGGCTTCGGCACCCCGACGTCTACAGCGCGATCTTCTGCGCCTCGCCTGGCGGCGGTTACAAGCCGACTGGCGTTATGCCAGGTTCGCTTCCGCGCGTGTACCTCGTCGCGGGCACCCTGGAGCCGTTCTTCCGCGACAACGCCACCCGCTGGGCGACCGCGTTGCGCGATGCGGACGCCGAGGTTGTGATGACCGAGCGCGTCGGATCGCACGGTGATGCGTTCTGGCGAGAAGAGCTGCCGTTGATGGTGGCGTGGGCGTTTGGACGATGAAGCGTCCCGATGCCTCGTCGCTGTAGTTCCGGCGGGCGGAAGGCCGCGTCACCGCAGGCCAGAACACTGGCGGATCGCAGACTCGACCCGTACAGGAGTGCGCAGAACTCCAGTCAGTCGGCCGTCTGACGCTCAGCAAGCTCTTGCTTTCGGATCTTCAACCGCCTTAGAACAGATTGAAGTCCCTACCGCAGCTCACGTGTGTCGGCTTCCGGACTCGACAGTCACCGCTTCACAAGGCTGCGTGAGACCGTGAAGCAACGACCGCATGGTCGGCACGAGCCGGTGGACCTCGGGCTCGCGCTCGAGGCCAGGCGCTTCTGCCGCCTTCTTCCGCGCGGTCTCGATAGCCGAAGACCCCAACTCGTAGCTCGTCCGGCTTGAATCACACGTGGCGCCGAGGTCGTGATTGCAATCGAGCGGCTGGCGCACGGCGCGGCTCGACTTCGCTTTCTCAAGGACCGCGATGGAGACCTCCCGGTAGGAGACACCGTCGCACTCCTCTATGACCGCGAGCGTGGATTCAGGCGAGGCGCAGATGAGAGCGAGGAACGCGAGGCGGAGTGCCTCGAGTGGCTCGCCGCCTACGTCGTGGACCATCCGGGCTCGCGCGTGGGAAGGTCGAGCAAGCCTTCCACGAGGCTCACGGGCAGCGCGGTCGAAACCTCGCGCGGCGGACGATCGACAGGCAGTTGCAGGGAAACGACAGCGGCGAGACGCCGAGGCTTGTCGCCGGCCTCGGAAGCCTGGTGCACGGGATATACCTCTATCCCGCTGCTCATGAGGTCTCGCCGCTCGCCGCCTCTGCGACTGGCGAGAGCGGCGAGAACCTCGCGCTCTTTCCGAAGGGAGACCTCTCGCCGTCCTCGCCACCACCCCCTAGATGGTTGACCGGTTAATCGCGGTAGCCGACGAGCTCGCGTGGCGGTCGGCCGAGCTGCCAGTTGAGGTTGATGGCCGCGCAGAGCGCGAGGATGCGCGCAGGATGCGCGCGGAGAGCCCGGCGGGGGTCTTGGCCAGTGCTGTTCGAGCAGAGCTGGTCTTTGAGCGTGTGGACGATCGACTCGATCCGTTGCCGGATCCAGCCGATCGCGGGTCGGGCCGGTCCGGCTCGTCGGTGTCTGCTCGGTCGCAGCGAGCAGCGCGCGCAGCTCGCGGACGGCTGCTTCGAAGTCGGCGCCGGCGAAGCCCTTGTCGCAGATGATCGTTGCGCCCTCGATCGGGTTGGCTTCGAGCAGCGTGAGCGCCGCGTCGCGCTCGCCGCGTGTTGGCGGCGACGAGATCGAAGTCGATGATCGTGCCGTCCGCGGCGCAGAGCAGCACGAGCTTGAAGCCCCAGTAGCGGCGCGAGTGGGCTGGGCGAGTAGCCGAAGCCGGCCCAGGGCGCGAGCTGGCTGCGCCGGGTCGTCTCGATCGACTGGCCGCAGGGCAGCGGCGTCGTGTCGAGCAGGCGCAGATCGTCGCCGGCGCCGAGCGTCTCGGCCGCGAGCGCCTTCCAGAGCAGCACCAGTTTCGGCGCCAGCGCCGGCAGCGCTCGTTGTAGCGCGACTGCGCCGGAAGGTAGGGGAAGAGATGGCCCGAGCCGGCGGCGGCGCGCGACGCAGGAAGACGCGGTCGCTCGGGCACTGCAGCAGCATCTGGGCGACCATCAGGCGAGCAGCTCGTTGTCTGTGATCAGTTCTCCGGCCGGCCGCGGCGAGGCGTCCGCTCGGAAGGAAACAATGCGCAGGCCGCGCAATAGAGCGCGATCACGAGGGTGTCGAGGTCGGCGCGCACGTTGGCCTCCTGGTCGACGGAGCATTGACACCGCCGACCTTCGACACCCTCGATTTTGGACCCCTACCCGGTGATCACGGCGCCAGCCGTGATTTACCGATCAACCATC
>CAWKEV010000025.1:0-12359 GCA_963848725.1 uncultured Actinomycetes bacterium
TCTGCTGCGTGCACACCCCGCCGACGAACCCCTCGATCGTGCCGTCTCCGAGGACGAGCGCGACGTCTCCGGCCTTAACGCTCGTCGGGCGCTGTGCCCGGACGACGGTCGCCACCACGAACGCCGCGCCCTGATCCGCGAGCTCCTGCGCCCGCGTCGACACGGCGCCGATCGTCATTGCGGGGGCGCGGCTCGTCCCTGCATCGCCGCCCAGACGCGCGCCGGGGTGCAGGGCATGTCGATGTGGTCGACGCCGTGGACTCGTGCAGCGCGTCGATGACGGCGTTCACGATTGCGGGCGGCGACCCGACGTTCGGCGACTCGCCCACGCCCTTCGCCCCGAGCGGATGGTGCGGGCAGGGCGTGACCGTCTCGCCGAGCTCGAAGTCCGGGCACTCGAGCGCGGTCGGGATGAGGTAGTCCATGAACGACGAGTTGAGGCAGTTGCCCTCTTCGTCGAACGAGATGAGCTCCATCAGCGCGATGCCGACTCCCTCGGCGAGCCCGCCGTGGATCTGGCCGTCCACGACCATCGGGTTGATGCGGACGCCGCAGTCGTCGACCGCGACGAAGCGCCTGACGGTGACCTGCGCAGTGTCGGGGTCGACGTCGACGACCGCGATGTACGCGCCGTACGGATAGGTGAGGTTCGGCGGGTCGTAGATGACCTGCGCGTCGAGGCCGCCCTCCATCCCGTCGGGCATCGGGTCGCCGCTGTACGCGTACACGGCGATGTCCTCGATCAGCGCGCCCTTCTCCGGGTCGCCCTTGACGTACCAGCGGCCCTTCTCCCAGGCGAGGTCGTCCGGGCTTGCCTCGAGCATCGTCGACGCGATCGCGCGTGCCTTGTCGCGCACCTTCCGCGAGACGACCGCGACGGCCGCACCTGACACCGGCGTCGAGCGGCTGCCGTAGGTGCCGAGCCCGTAGGGCGAGCGATCTGTGTCGCCGTGGCGGACCTCGACGTCCTCGGGTGGGATCCCGAGCTCCTCGGCGACGATCTGGGCGAAGGTCGTCTCGTGGCCCTGGCCCTGCGTCTGGGCGCTGATCGAGACGACCGCCTTTCCCGACGGGTGCACCCGCAGGTCGGCGCCATCGTTCATCGCGAGTCCGAGGATGTCCATGTGCTTGCGCGGCCCTGCGCCGACGCCCTCGGTGAAGAAGGAGACGCCGATGCCCATCAGCTCGCCGCGCTCCCGCTTCTCCGCCTGCTCGCGGCGAAGGTCGTCGTAGCCGGCGATGTCCATCGCGACGCGCATCGTCTTCGCGTAGTTCCCCGAGTCGTACGTCCAGCCGGTCGTCGTCTCGTACGGGAACTGCTCCGGCTGGATGAAGCTCCGCATGCGCAGCTCGATCGGGTCGACCTTCATCTCGAGCGCGAGCGCGTCGACCATGCGCTCGACGAGGTAGACGGCCTCGGTGATGCGGAACGAGCAGCGGTACGCGACGCCGCCGGGCGCCTTGTTCGTGTAGACGGCCTTGACCTTGACGTGCGACGCCTGCGAGGTCGTACGAGCCGCACACGATGTGGAAGAAGCCGGCCGGGAACTTCGTCGGCTGCGCCGTCGAGTCGAACGCGCCGTGGTCGGCGATGACGTCGACGCGGAGGCCCGTGATCTTGCCGTCCTTCGAGCACATCTCCGCGTGCATCACGTAGTCCCGCGCGAACCCGTGGACATCAGGTTCTCGGAGCGGTTCTCGACCCACTTGACCGGCACGCCGGCGACGATCGAGCCGGCGATCGCGCACACGTAGCCGGGGTAGACGGGAACCTTGTTCCCGAAGCCGCCGCCGATGTCGGAGCAGATGATCCGGATCATGTGCTCCGCGAGCCCGGCCACATGCGCGTACACGGTGCGGTGGGCATGCGGCGCCTGGTTGCCGTTGTAGATGTCGAGCTGCCCGGTCTCCGGGTCGAAGTCGGCGATCATCCCGCATGTCTCGAGCGGGGCCGGGTGGCAGCGCGGGTAGATGATGTCCCGCTTCACGACCGTGTCCGCCTCGGCGAAGGCGCGGTCGGTCGCCTCCTCGTCACCGGCCTCCCACAGCGGGCTCGCGAGATTGTCGCGCTGCCCTGCCTTGTCGTCGCGGATCAGCGGCGCGTCCGGGTCGAGCGCCTTGCGTGCATTCACGATCGCGGGCAACGGCTCGTATTCGACCTCGATCAGCTCGAGGGCGTCGTTCGCCGAGTACTCGTCGGTCGCGATGACGAACGCGACCTCTTGGCCCTGGAAGCGGACCTTGTCCCCTGCGAGCACCGCCTGCGTGTCGTAGGAGATCGTCGGCATCCATGCGAGGCCGAGCGTCTCGAGGTCCTTCGCCGTGATCACGGCTGCGACGTTCGGGTGCGCGAGCGCCTTCGAGGTGTCGATCGAGACGATGCGCGCGTGCGCGTACGGGCTGCGCAGCATCGCGCCGTGGACCATGCCCGGGAGCCGGATGTCGTCGAGGTACCGGCCCTTGCCGCGGATGAAGCGCAGGTCCTCCTTGCGCTTCAGGCGGCCGAACCCGATCGGGCGCTCCGTCGTCTCGCTCGGAAGGTTCTCGAATGTCCTCGACCCGTGGTCATGAACCTCCCGTGTCGCGACGGATGGGTGCTCGGCCGCCCAGCGGACGGCGGCGACGATGTTCTTGTAGCCCGTGCAGCGGCAGATGCCGCCGGAGATCGCGGTGCGGATCTCTTCCTCGGTCGGGTCGGGGCTCTCGTCGAGGAGCGCCCGAGCCGTCATCAGCATCCCCGGAGTGCAGAACCCGCACTGGAGGCCGTGCTTCTCGTGGAAGCCCTGCTGACCGGATCGAGGTTGCCGTCCACCTCGAGCGACTCGACGGTCCTGATCTCGTGGCCCTCGCACATGGCGGCGAGGATCGTGCAGGACTTGACCGGTCGCCCGTCCATGAGCACGACGCAGGCGCCGCAGTTCGACGTGTCGCAGCCCCAGTGCGTGCCCGTGAGGTCGGGCGTCTCCCGGATGAAGTGCACGAGGAGCTGGCGCGCCTCGATCTCGCGGGAGACCCGAGTGCCGTTGAGCGAGAGCGAGACGTTCACGATCAGGCCTCCTTGTGTCCGGAACGCGCCGCCGCGCGGCTCAAGGCTCGGTGCGTGAGGACGCCGACGAGGTGGCGCTTGTAGTCGACGGGCCCGCGGCCGTCCGCGGTAGGAGAGCAGTCCGCCGACGCGATCACGCCGGCTTCCGCGAAGAGCTCCTCCGACGGAGACTTGCCCCGCAGGAGCTCCTCCGCGCGTGTGAGGTGCACCGTCGTGAGGCCGACCGCGGCGAGCCCGATGCCTGCGTCCGAGATCGTCCCGTTCTCGAGCCAGATCGCGGCCGAGGCGGCGGCGATCGCCCAGTCGCCCGCGCGGCGCTCGACCTTCTCGTGCGCGCTTCCGGCCCCCGGCCGTACCGGCAGCCGGATCTCGGTGAGCACCTCGGCCGCGCCCACGGCCGTCGTGTACGGCCCGACATGGAACTCCTCCATCGGGACGACGCGCTCTCCGTCGGCGCCGCGTATCACCACGCGTGCCTTGAGCGCTGTGCAGACCGCCGACAGATCTTCGGCCGCATCCGCCTGACAGAGCGAGCCGCCGATCGTCCCGCGGTTGCGCACGACCGGGTCGGCGATCACGTCCTCGGCGTCACGCACGACGGGGAAATGCCGCGCGAGCACCTCCGAGCCCTGGAGCTCGACGTGCCGGCTCAGCGCGCCGATCCGGATCTCGTCGCCTTCCTCGCGGATGTACGAGAGCTCCGTCAGGTCGTTGATGTCGATCAGGTGCTCCGGCTTTGCCAGCCGGAGCTTCATCATCGGCAGCAGGCTATGGCCGCCCGCGATGATCCTCGCCCCCGAGCCGAGCTTTCGGAGCGCCTCGATGGCGCCGTCGACGCTGGTCGCTCGCTCGTACTCGAATGCCGCAGGCGTCTGCACGGAACTCCTTTCGACTCAGGGTACGGAAACTCGGACGAGGTGGTTCGGAGCCGATCCGCGTGAGCCTCGATTCACGGGATGTCTCCTGCTAGGCCGCTTCCGGGGGCTCCGGGGCTCCCGCGCGATCGGGGAGGCGCTTGCGTGGCTCGCCGATGTCCTCCCGCTGCTCGTACCGGACAGGCGCGTCCGTCCCGATCACCGGTGACCTGGGCATGACCTCCGGCCTCGTCTGGCGCACCTCCGGGTAGAGCATGCGAGCCGAGAGGCTGCCTCGCTCGACGTCGCGAAGTGCTGCGCCGGCCGGGTTGCCGGCGGCGATCGGCGCCTCGCGTCCGAGTCGTGCGAGCGTGAGGGTCCCTCTCGTATAGACCTCGCCGATCCGCGGCGCCTCGATCGTCGCGCTCTCCGGGAAGTTCCTGAGGCCCGCCGCGGCCGCCCCGGGATAGAGGCCTTCGACGAGGCCGACTGCGTCCGGGAGCCCGGCCTTCTGCACGAGCATGCCCTCGAGCAGCTCGACCCCGGCGTCGAGCTGCTGGTTGATCGAGATCACCACCTCGTTCACGGGCGCGGTCTTCTCGAGGATCTCCCCGACGCTCGCGATCGTCTCGTCGAGCCCCACGACGATCCTCCGGAGCTGGGCGATCACCGAGACGAGGTAGTAGACGAGGGCGAGGACGATGAGGACGACGGCGACGATCATCACGCCGCCTGCCGCCTCGAACGCGAGCACCGGGGTCACCGTGCCTCCGCTGCCGCGTCGTCGACGATCACGTCGAGGGAGCCGCCGTAGTTCGCGACTCCGGCCACCGTTCGCTCCACCTGATCCTGGGTCGTGAGGAGGAGCGCGGTCGCGTCGAGGTCCTGCGAGCCTGCTGCGGTCGCCGTCGAGATCGTCTGGACGCTCGGAACGATGCTCGTCGCCGCTCCGAGGACTCCTCGGAGCAGGTAGACGACGACCGGGAGCACGACGACGAGGAGGACGGCGTCTCCGATCCACCAGAGCGTCACCGGGGCCGCCTCTCGGCTACGGTCGCAGCCTTGCTCGCGATCCCCGGCAGCGCGCCGAGGATGACGTCGAACTGCGCGTTGATGGCCGTCACGGCGCCCTCGAGCGGGTGCAGGTGCTGGGATTGGACGCCGTCGAGCGCGGACGCCAGCGTGGCGAGGTCCTCGGAGACTCGCGTCAATCCCCGGCGGATCTCGATCAGCGCGACGGCGACGACCGCGACGACCACCGCGGCCAGGACGACGCTCAGGACGATGAGGGTGTTCACCCGGCCAGCTCTCCGAAGCCGTCCGTGAGGGCGTTCATGTACGCGTCCTGGACGACCGCCTCGTCGACGATCTGCGAGAGCACCGGGGCCGTCGACTCGAGTTGCGGGATGTACGCCGTCTGTGCCGCGACCTTCCCGGCGACCTCGAGCAGGCCCCCCACGGAGCGCTCGATGCTGCGGACGTTGATCACGAGCAGCGCCAGCAGCAGAGCGACGATCGCCGCCGCGACCGTGGCGATGACGAGCGCGATCGTCCAGTACTCGTCGAACGAGAGAGCGGCGAGCGGTGCGGTCACTTTCCGACCGCGACCTTTCGGAGCGAGCGGGCCGCGTGCAGGATCCGCACGCCCGAGTCGTTGATCCGCTCGATGCCGCCGAGCCCGGCCGTCTGCTGACGCAGCACCTCGACCGCTCGCTCGGCCGTCTTCGCCTGCTTCGCGATGCGCATGGCCTGGGCGACGATCGTGATCACGATCGCGGCGGCGACGGCGATGACGACGATCTCGAGCACGATCCCGAGCTGCCACCACCCGGCGGATGCGACGAGGCTCAGCACGCCGCACCGTGCCGTGGACAACCCGATGTCGACCGACGCCGTGCCGTCATCCCGTGCCTCTCCCACCTGTGCTCGTCGACGGCGCCACCCTAGTCCCGGGTGGAAAACGCGTCAAGCACCGGCGGTCGGCCGCGTCGCTGACCTAGCGAGGGAGGTGGAGCCCGAGCACCCGGGGGAGCGAGGCGACGAATGCGGTGACCGGTCCGGGCTCCCGACCGGCGTCCTCTGCGGCGTCCTTCGCGAGGAGCGCGCGGCGGATGGTCGAGCCGCCCGCGTAGCGGAGCGGCTCGGGCGGGAAGAGCTTCCGCGCGGGCTCGACGACGGCGAGGCTGGTCCTCTCGTCCCGCCGGTCGAGCGCGAGCCGAGCAAGGATCTCGCCGCCGAGGTACGTCGGCCCGACCCCGTTGCCGGTGAAGCCGAAGCCGTGATGCACGCGGCCGCGGCTCCCGAAGATGGGGAGGTGCGTGGGGGAGACGTCGATCGGCCCGCCCCAGGCGTGGGTGACGCGCTTGCCCCGGAGTTGCGGGAAGAAGCGGAGGAGGCTGTCGCGCGTCCGCCCGATGACCCGCGGATCGCGCTCGAGGCGTGTTGCGACCCGGTTCCCGAGCCCCATGACGCCGCCGCCCCACCCGAACGCGATGCGGTCGTCGCGCGTCGTCCGCATGTAGTGGACGAGGCGGCGGCTGTCGACGATCGCCTCGCCGTTCGTCCACCCGAGCTCCTCGAGCACCTCTGGGACGGGCTCAGTCAGGACGATGTGGCTCGACGCGACGGCAAGCGAGAGTCGGTAGCCGGCGAAGCCGGCGGCGGCCGAGTTGACCGCCAGCACGGCCGAGCGGGCTCTGACCCGGCCGCTTCGCGTCTCGACGCTCCCGTCGCGGTGGAGTCTCGTCACGTGCGTCCGCTCGTGAATGCGCACCCCGCGGGCGAGCAGACGTTCGCGGAGGCCGAGGGCGAGTCGCGCCGGCTGCACGGTCGCGTTCAGCCGGTAGACCGCGCCGCCGAGAAAGAGCGGTGAGTCGCAGCGGGCGCGGATCTCGTCGGCGCCGGCGGCGCTGATCTCCCCGGGCTCGCCGAGCGCGGCGGCGGCTTCGACCTCCTCGTCCCACGATCCGACCTGTGACTCCGTCGTCGCCACGCGGAGCATAGGAGCGGGGCGGTACCAGGCATCGACCTCGTTCGCCTCGCACCACGCGCCGACGCCGCGCACGGCGTCCTCCGACGCCCGGCAGACGGCCAGCGCGGCCTCGTCGCTCGACCGCTCCCGGATCGTCTCGGCATCGCCCCAGAGCGTCTCGCAGAACCCGCCGTTCCGACCGCTCGGACCATGGCCGCAGACCGCGGTCTCGAGCAGGAGGACGTCGAGGTTCGGCTCGAGCTCGAGCAGCTGCCACGCCGTCCACATGCCGAGGTAGCCGCCGCCGACGACGACCACGTCCGTGAGCGCGTCGCCCTCGAGCGGTCGCGTGGGCGTGACCGGGCCGGCCTCCTCGAGCCACCAGCCCGTGCGCGTGTGGCGGATCGTCCCCACCGCTCGACGCTAACAGCGCCGCGGGGACGAAGGGTGGCGGACGGGATTCGAACCCGCGACCACCGGGACCACAACCCGGGGCTCTACCAACTGAGCTACCGCCACCGCGGCCGGGACAGGATAGCGCCCGGCTCCCGGCGGTCAGTCGGGGCCGAGGATGACCTGGGTCTGCGTGGTTCGCCCGATGCGGCGGTCGTTCTCGTCGAGCAGATCCGTCTCGACGACGATCGTCGTCCGGCCCCGGTGGAGCGGTCGGGCTCGGGCTCGCACGATGCCATTGCGGACGGCGCCGAAGAAGTTCGTCGTCGACTCGATCGTCACCGTCGTCGCGCCGGCCGGGAGGTTGAGGAAGGCGCACACGCCGCCGGCGGAGTCGGCGAGCGCGATGAGCACGCCGCCGTGGAGCGCGCCACCGGTCGTGCAGAGTCCGGCCGCCCACGCGAGCGTCGCTACGACCTCGTCCGCGTCCCCGACGATGGACTCGATCCCGAGCGTCGCGCCGTACGGCATCGCCTCGAGGACGGACGCGGTGAGATCCTGCGGCTCCTCGCTCACGGGCGAGGACTGTAGCGCGGTCGTTGACGGATCACGCCTCGGCGCTTACGCTTCCGGAGTTCGTCGTCGAGCGAGAGGAGGTCTTTCGATGAAAGACGTGCGCAGCACCACTCTCCGGCTCGACGCTACCTCGATCTAGCTCGCTTTCGAACTGCTTCGTCGGTAGCCGCGAGCCGCGGCCACGGCATCCGAACGAAGGAGAGCATCTTGTCCGTTCGACCTCTGGTCGTCCTCGGGCCGGGCTCACCGGCCCTCGACGACACAAACGCTCCAGCGGCGATCGAAAACGGGAGCGAATCATGAATCGCCGCATTCGCGCCCATGTCCGTCCGGACGGGCGGCTCTACATCAGCTGTCCCGAGCGGTGGACCGCTGCGGCTGCGTTTGAGGCCGTAACGGTCGCGAGCCGGCACGACCTTCCGACCATCGCATTCGTCCCTGGCGGCGATGAGGAGGCGCTCGCCGCTCTTCGAGCCGCCGGCTTCAGCCGGTCACGCGAGGAGGCGGTCGTGAACCTGTCGGTTGTCGATGCGCTCCGGGCGCTCGGCGGAGATGAGGCACCGCCCGATCTCGAAGTCCGATCGGCTGCGGACGTTGACGAGGATCGACTGCGCGAGCTCGACGACGAGCTTCGTCAGGACGTGCCAGGGACCTCGGGGTGGGCGAGCACTCCAGCCGAGTTCCGGGCGCATACCTTCGACGACCCCGCGTTCGACGCACGGACGTACCTCGTCGCCGTGACCCCGGCAGGCGAGCTCGTCGGTCTCGTCCGCATCTGGATGAATCCCGGACGCCCGCGGCTCGGTCTGCTCGGCGTCCGCCGCGAGTGGCGGAGACGCGGGATCGCCTGGTTGCTTCTACGACGTGCGCTGGCTGCGGTCGAGGGCCACGGCGGTACCGAGGTGGTGGCGGAGTTCGACGTCGGCAACGCAGCGTCGGGAGCGATTGCGGAGCGGCTCGGCGCACGCCGCATCGCGACGAGGATCGAGCTTGCTCACCAGCCTGGCACGAGAGGCCGTGGCCCTTGTGCCGAGAAGACGCATCATGTCGCGTGACCATCTGGCCAAGCTCGGCTGGACCGACGAGCTCGAGGCGGCCTTCATCCAGCACCAAGAGCGCGGGTTCGAGCCCGCCCGAGTCGTCGCGGAGCATCGCGGCGGCTACCTCGTCCGTACCGAGCGAGACGAGCGTCTCGCGCACCCGCGGGGCAAGCTCCGCGACCACGAGATCTTCGCGGGGATGCCCGCGGTCGGAGACTGGGTCGCCGTCTGCGACGCGAGCGGCGAGCGCTACGCGATCGAGTCGGTGCTCCCGCGCCGTACGAAGATCTCCCGCAAGACCCCGTGGCTCAAGGTCGAGGAGCACGTCCTCGCGGCCAACGTCGACACCGTCTTCCTCGTCTCCGGGCTCGACGGGGACTTCAACCCGCGTCGGATCGAGCGCTATCTCACGGCCGCGTGGGACAGCGGCGCGAGCCCGGTTCTCATCCTCACGAAGCTCGACCTCCTCGACGACGCGTCCAAGCTGGTCGAGGCGGAAGACATCGCCATGGGCGTCCCCGTACTCCCCGTGAGCAACGTGACCGGCGAGGGCGTCGAGGCGGTCGAGAGCTTCCTCGAGCCGCGAAGGACGATCGTCCTCCTGGGATCGTCGGGCGTCGGCAAGTCGTCGCTCGCGAACCGGCTCGCGAGGCGTCGGCTGATGCCGATCGGCGACGTCCGCGGCGACGGTCGCGGAAGGCATACGACGCGACACCGGCAGCTGCTCGTGCTCGCGAGCGGTGCGCTGCTGCTCGACACACCCGGGCTCCGCGAGCTCCAAATCTGGGAGGGTGACATCGACGCCGCTTTCGCGGACATCGCCGCGCTCGCCGCCGAGTGCCGCTTCACGGACTGCGCACACGAGACCGAGCCCGACTGCGCGATCCGAGAGGCGCTTTCGGACGGCGCGCTCGATCCCGACCGCTGGCAGAGCTACCTCAAGCTGGAACGCGAGCTCGACAGGACGAAGAGGCGCCGCGGCTCGCGCGAGCACCGGGAGCTGAAGCGGCGCTGGCGGCAGCGGACCCGGGAGGCGAGGCAGGCGAGGAGGCGCGGCTGGAAGGTGTGATGCGATCAGGTGTGGGCGCCGCGCGCTCGCCGGCGGACGAATGCGAAGCCGCCGACGAGGACGAGGACGAGGACGAGGACGACGCCTCCGGCGAGCAGGCGCTGGCCGAGCTCGGACGAGCTCTTCGTCTTCGGCACGGCGGGCATCGCGATCGGATGGCCCGCCTGCCTGGAGAGCGCGACGACCGCCTTCGTCGCGGTCAGCGCGAGGCCGTCGTCTCCACTCTCGACCGGAATCGCTGCGAGCCGCCGGTACTCCTTCGCGGATCCGTTCTTGTAGTGGGCGAAGCCGATCCCGGACGGCATGACGACGAGGAGCGGGCCCTTGTAGCAGCAGACGAGCTCGAGATCGAGGAAGCGCGCGTACTCCCTCGGCTTGCCCCAGAGCGACGTGATCGCGCCGAGGTCCGGGACGGTCTCGATGACCGCGACCCTGATCGGGTAGCCAGCCCGCTTCGCGTTCGCGATCGCCGTGGCGAGCGCCGTCTGCGCCCCCTTCGAGCTCTTCGTGTCGAAGGGGACGAAGACGTTCTGCGTGTACAGGACATCGCTCGCGGGGTCGCCGTCCGCGCGGGCGCTCGTCGGGACGGCGACTGCGGCGAGAGCGGCTACGACCAGCGCGGCGGCGAGGAGCTTCGGGGCGCTAGCCAAGCGTGCTCACCGCCAGCAGCGTGACGACGAGGACCGCAACCGCTCCGGCAGCAAGAGCGAGGAGCGCGAGCAGCAGATTCAGCGGCACCCCCGACGCGCGCTGCTCGTGGTCGCTCATCCGTTGGCCTTGTCGACGAGCTGGACGGTGAACGGCTGGTCGTCGGGCGGCCTGATGTCGAACCCCAGCCCCCAGTGGCCGACCATCACGAGCGCCGGGGCCGACCGTGTGTACACGCCCGGCGCAGTTTCCGGAAGCTGTACGCGAGCTGCCCCATCTCCATGTCGAGCATGGTGAACGTCGTCGTCACGTCGGCGCCGCGCACCGGCTTCCCGTCCTTCGTGATTGACACCGAGAACGAGTTGGGGATGGCGGCGCGGTTCGGATCGACGCGGAACCGAAGCTCGTACGGGCCGTGCTCGACCGTCTCGACCACGGCGCCGGGCCCACGTGAGCGGTCGCGCTCGACACTCCGGCGAGCGCCTTCGGCGGAGGCGGCAGGCTCGAGAGAACGGCGGCAGCGAAGATCACCGCCGCGACGAGGACGATCTCGCCGCTGACGAGGAGGCGTAGGAGCGACGCCGCGCTCCTCGCCTCCTCCGGACGCGCCTCCGCGTTCTGGAGCCGGGGCGTGTTGCGCAGCATGTTGATCGGCGCGAACAGCATCGCCGCGCCGAGCAGGGCGATCTTCGCGAGCAGCGCCTTCCCGTACGAGGTCTCCCAGAGCGACGAGACCGTCGGGAGATGGATGATCGCCGCGATCGTCCCCGACGCGATCAGCGCCATCACCGAGACGAACGCGACTCGAGAGAAACGCGGGACGCAGACCGAGAGCCCGGGGATGCGCCGCTCGCTCCCGAACCCCGCTCCCGCGGCGATCAGCCCGATCAGGCCGCCGACCCAGAGCGAGCCCGAGGCGACGTGGATCCAGTCGAGCGCGACCGAGACTCCGCGCGGCGACGTCTCGGCCGCGTGACCCGCGAGCCCCGGGACGAGGACCGCTGCAGCGGCGGCGAGGAGAGCGCCGAGTGAGCGCGAGCATCTCGGCGACCGGACGCTGCGTGCCTCCGGACGCTCGACGCGCAGAGGACGACGGCCGCGATCGCGAAGAGCGCGAGGATGAGCTCGAGGTCGAGGAAGCCGCGGCCGAAGGCGGACGCGCGTAGGAGCGGCGTCAACGCGCCTATGTCCCAGATCGAGCGCAGCGCGAACTTCGCGGTCGCGGCGAAGACGTAGATGGGCGTCGCCACGAGTGCGACCGCGACGGCGACGAGGAAGACGAGTCGTGACGGCCCGGAGCGAGCTTCCGGGGACGCGCTGCCCACCGGGCGCGCGATGACAGCGCGGAAGACGAAGAGGCCGATCGCGGCCATGACGGAGAGGAACACGGCCCAGCGCGCGATGAGCAGCCCGGGCGTCGCGGCCGTCTCGCTGATCGACGGAATCACGAACTGCGGCGCCGGCCCCGGGTTCGGCCCGACGGCGAACGTGAAGGCTCCGCGGACGGGGTGGCCGTCGACCGAGATCACGCGCCAGTAGACGAGGTACCAGCCCTCGTCGAGGTGCTCGAGCGGGACGTCGAGCTCGTCCGGGTTCGTGGGCGAGCGGGCCGGAGCTCCCGCCGTCTTCTGCTCTCCCGCCGCGTTCGTCACCGAGACGATGGCGAATCGTGGCTCGACGGCTTCGCTGTACGTGAGCGAGACCTGGGGGGGCGAGCTGTTGACGGTGCCGCTCGCGGACGGCACCGTCGCAACCAGGTAGG
>CAWKEV010000026.1:0-19625 GCA_963848725.1 uncultured Actinomycetes bacterium
CGGTGGCTTCCTCAGATCAGAACGCTCAGCTCAGGTAGCCGGTGAGGTCGGCGATCACGTTGGTGGGAGCGTTGGCGAAGAAGCACGCCCGGCCGTTGGCCCCGAGATCGACCGTCACCTGGTTGGCCCGGGTGCCGCCGGCGCGGTAGTTCACGTTCGACGCCGTGGGTGCCGGGGTGCCGCACGGGAACACGGTCAGGTAGCCGTCGCTGGCGGCGCCCGTCACCGTCACGTTGAAGACGGCCGAGCGGGCGCCGGCGACGGCGAGGTCGACGGTCTGGCCGGCGCCGAGGCGACCGATCCAGCCACCGGTACCGGCGCGGGTGTCGAGCAGGCGGGCCGGCGTCACGGCGGTCATGTCCGTGCCCGAGGCGGCGAAGGCGCCGGCGAGGTCGACGACGAGGTGGGTGGGGGCCGGGCGGCGAGGCAGATGGTGCCGTCGGCGGCGAGGGGGACGACGGCGGCGTTGGCCACGGTGGCGCCGGCGGTGAAGTTGACGTTCGAGGTGGCGGGCGCCGCGGTGCCGCACGGGTAGGCGGTCACGTAGCCGGCGGCGGCGGGCTCGGTGGCGGTGATGTTGACGGCGACGGCGTTGGTGCCGGCGGCGACCTGGCCGGTGAGGTTGATGGCGACGGCCTGCGGGGGCGGGCCACCGGAGCCGCGGGTGTCGAGGATGCGGGTCGGGGTCTGGCCGGTGAAGGCGGCGCCGTTGTTGGTGCGGTACCAGCCGGCGAGGTCGACGAGGACGTTGGTGTTGACGTTGCTGAACACGCACAGGGCGCCGTTGGTGCCCAGGCCCGAGGTGGCCAGGTTGGGGACGTTGGCGCCGGCGGTGAAGTTGAGCGTCGAGGAGGTGGGCGCGGTGCCACCGCACGGGTAGAGGGTGAGGTAGCCGTCAGCGGCCGCACCGGTGGCGGTCACGTTGACGACCACGCCGGTGGCGTCGGCGGGCACCTGGCCGGCGCCGGCCATGGCGACCGTGAGGCTGCCGCCGGCAGCGACGGCGGCGGCGGGGGCGCCGAGACCACTGCGGGTGTCGACGACCCGCTGCGGGGTGGCTGCGCGTGAAGCTGGCCGTTGGTGGCCAGGCGAGCGACGGCGGCGCCGGCGGCCGGGTCGGCCACGGGGGCCGAGCCGGCGGGAGCGACGATGGGCGTGGTGCCCTTGACGAAGTCGAAGGTCACCCACAGGCGGCGTGCCACTGGCCACGACGGCGATGCCGACCCGGTCGTAGTCGCCCAGGATGTTGGCGCGATGGCCGGGCGAGCCCATGAAGCCGTCGTGCAGGGCCTGGACGTCGCCGCCGACACCGATGTTCTCACCGGCGCCGAGCCAGCCCGGGGAGGCGGCATCGACGGCCTGGCGCAGGTCGGGGCGGTGGCACAGGGCCGACTTGGAGCAGTCGGCTGGGGGCGGCGGGGTCGACGGTCACGTTGCCGTTGGCGTCGAAGGTGGCCGACATCCGCGTCGACCAGTCTTGGCCACGCCGTCGAGCGGGCGTCGACGGGCCAGGGGCGGCTAGGCCGTTGGCTGTGCGAGCCTGGTTCAGGAGGGACAGGAACTGCGTCTCGGCACCGGCCGGGTCGGGCAGGGCGCCGGCGGCGGCCGGGTTGGCCGCCAGGGCGAGTCCACTAACAGTGAGCAGGATGGCGAGCACGGCGAGAAAGCGCCGGGCGTACCGGGTTGAGGCCACGAGTAGTGCTGTTGTCACCACTCCAGTGTCCGCTCACGCAGCGTGGTCGCACAGCTGCAAACAGACGGAATCGGCCTACGACGAACGCAGTAGAACCCCCGCTGACCTGGTCGTTTCCGCCAGCGCTCCGCCCCTGCCGGCAACTGATGTACGCCCGGTGTCGTAATTGACCCAAAATCGCGTAGTACGCCGCCCCGGCACCCGGGTCTATGGTTCGCGCATGGCAGATGACGTGCTCTACGCCCTCGAAGACGGCGGCGTCGCCGTCCTCACGCTCAACCGCCCGGAACGACTGAACGCGTGGAACGGCGACCTCGAACGGCAACTGTTCGACTACGTCGATCAGTGCACCGAGGACCCGGACGTGAAGGTGATCGTCGTGACCGGCGCCGGGCGGGGGTTCTGCGCCGGGGCCGACATGGACGTGCTGCAGGGCATCGGCGACCGTGGCGGACAGTCCCGTGACGTGGGGCCTCGGCGGCGACCCTTCCACCTGCTCACCGTGCCCAAGCCCGTCATCGGGGCCATCAACGGCGCCTGCGCCGGCATCGGGATGGTGCAGGCCCTGATGACCGACATCCGGTTCGCCGCGAAAGGCGCCAAGTTCACGACTGCCTTCGCCCGTCGTGGCCTGATCGCCGAGCACGGGCTGAGCTGGGTGCTGCCGAAGCTGGTCGGGCCGGCCCGAGCGCTCGACGTCATGATGTCGGCGCGGGTGTTCCTGGCCGAGGAAGCGGCCGAGATGGGCCTGGTCAACGCCGTGGTCGAGCCGGCCGAGTTGATGAACTACACGCTGGCGTACGCCCGCGACATGGCCGTCAACTGCTCGCCCGCCGTCGATGGCGGCGATCAAGCGTGAGGTCTGGACCCAGCTCGTCGGTCTGTCGGTCGAGGACGCCACGGCGCTGTCCGACGTCGACATGGCGCAGTCGCTGGCCGCCTCCGACTTCAAAGAGGGTGTCGCCAGCTTCCTCGAGCGGCGCCCGCCGAACTTCGCGCCGCTTCAGCGGGGCTGGGCCACCGTGACTGACAGCCAAACAGATCGCCAGAGACGAGGGGCCGGCGTGATGCCGGGCCCTTTCTGACTGGCGAGACGGAGACGGTCAGCCAGTGGCGACTGCCTTCAACACGTCGAGGCGGGCGGCCCGGCGGGCCGGGAGGATGGCGGCGGCCACACCGGCGAACGCTCCGCCGAGCGCCACGACAGCGACCCGCTGGCCGGGATGGTGAGGCTGTTCGACGCCCTCGATCCGACAGCGCCCTGACCATCGCCCAGCCGAAGAACACGCCGAGGCCGAGCGCCGAGCGCCGTACCGAACAGGGCGATGATCACCGACTCCCACCGCACGGACGAGCGCACCTGCGCCGCGGCTCATGCCGACGGCCCGCAGCAGACCGAGCTCCCGCTTGCGCTCGTAGATCGACAGCGCCAGCGTGTTGGCGATGCCGAGCAGTGCGATGAGCACGGCCAGGGCGAGCATGGCGTAGATCAGCTTCAGCATCATGTCGATCTGGGCGTTCTTCTCGTGCCAGGAACCCTTGCTTGTCGATCACGTCCGCCGACGGGTAGTCGGCGGCGGCGGCTTCTCGAGCGCGGCCTGGTCGTCGGTGGCCACGTAGAGCTTGGCGTCGAGGGCCGTGGGCACGTTGCCGGCGAATGCCGTCGAGTGCCGACGAACTCGGCGACCGACCCACTCGACGCCGTTGTCGTAGATGGCCTTGACCGACGAACGGCTTGCGTGCCGGTCGGGAACGTCACCGTGACCGTGTCACCGAGGTGCCCAGCCGTGGGCCGTGGCTTCCTCGGCCTCGACGGCGATGCCGTCGGATGCCCAGCTGATCCAGCGATGCCGCCTCGACCTGGCCGAGGTCGAACAGCTGCCCGATCGTGGCCGGCGTCGAACGCCATGAGCACTGCGGTCATGGAGCCGTTCACCTCCGCCTTGGTGACCCGCTGCTCCGACACCATCCGCACGCCCGTGGTCGTGCGCAGCGCTGGCGGCGAGCTCGGGGCTGAAGCCGGAGCTGCCGTCGAACGCACCCGAGTCGACGATGTGGGTGCCGCGGTAGTCGTTGCTCGAGCGAGCCGGCCATCGAGGTCTTCGCCGAAGCGGCGAAGATCGATGATGAACGCCACAGGCCGACGCCGATCATCAGCGACGCCGCGGTGCGGGCGGTGCGCTTCGGGTTGCGCATGGCGTTCTGCCGGGCGAGCGACACCCGCCATGCCCCGCAGCTTCGCCAGCGGGCAGCCGAGCACGACGCCAACCGGGCGGGCGAGCACCGGGCCGAGCACCGAGACGCCGATGAACACCACGGCCGCACCGAGGCCGACGAGCGCCGGGCTCGCACCGCCAGCCCGGCGAGCAGCGCGCCGACGCCGAGCGCCGGTGACGGTCGCACCGATGACGGCGCGGCGCTTGGAGCCGCCGAGCGGTCGAGGGCGACGTCGCGCAGTGCGGCGATCGGCGGCACCTTCGAGGCCTCGCGAGCCGGCAGCACGGCCGACACGACGGTCACGACGCACACCGACGACCAGCGAGATGACGATCGTGCTGCGTCTTGATCGACGGCGGACCGCCGGGGATGTCGAGACCGACCGACGCCAGCAGCGCCTTCAGACCCGAGGCGACGCCGATGCCGGCCACGAGACCGACTCGCCGAAGCGACCAGGCCGACGACGACGCGCCTCGAGTGAGCACCGCCCGCAGCACCTGACGGCCGACTCGCGCCGATCGCCCGCAGCATCGCCATCTCATTGGTGCGCTGCGCGACGATGATCGAGAAGGTGTTGTTGATGATGAACGCACCGACGAACATGGCGATGCCGGCGAAGACGAGCATGAAGACGCTGAACGACGCTGATGTTGTCGTGCGACGCGCCTGCTGATCTTCGGCGGTGAGCGCGGCGCCGGTGATCACCTCGACGTCGTCGCCGACGACCGGCTGCGACGGTTCGCGACGAGCGTCGCCTGCGAGACGCCGTCGCGGCGGTGACGGCGACGCCGTCGACCTGGCCCGGCTCGGCCAGCAACTGCTGCGCGGTCGTCGTCGGTGAACAGCACCGTCGGTCGCGCCGCCGGCCGAATCGGCCGTGCCGAACTTCGCGATGCCGGCGATGGTGAACGTGCGCGGCGCACCTCGTCGTCAGCACCGTCGCCTTGTCGCCCGGCACGATAGCCGGCGGTGTCGGCCGAGTGCTTGTCGATGACGATCTCGTCGTCGGCGACGGGCGCGTGGCCTCGACGCGAGCGGTACGGGTTGAGCTCGTCGACGGTGACCCAGTTGCAGCCGAGCACGGCGCGCAACTGGCGGCGTCGCCGACGGCCTTGCCGTGCTTGTCGACGATCTGCGCGTACCCGTTGATGCGCACCGCCGACCTCGGCTCGACGCCGTCGGCCTGCGCGACCTCGTCGACGAGTGACGCGTCGATGCGGGGCCGCTGCTCGCCGAAGCCGAGGTCGAGCTCGGATGTCGCCCCGCACGTAGGCGTCGGTGCCGGCGTTGGCGTCGGCGAGCACGTTGTCGAAGGTCTTGGTCGACGGTGTCGGTCAGGACCAGCGTGCCGGCCAGGAAGGCGACGCCGAGGATCACGGCCAGTGCCGTGGTGAGGAGCCGCAGCTTCTTGGCGGCGAGCTCCTTGATGGTGAGGCGGAACATGGCGTCAGTCCCCCAGGCTCTTGATGCGGTCGAGAACGCGATCGGCGGTCGGGTCGTGGATCTCGTCGACGATGCGGCCGTCGGCGAGGAACATGAGCCGGCGGAGCCTGCGAACCGTCCTCTCGGCCTCGTCTTCGCCGATCACCTCGGCGGCGAGCTCGCTCAGGCGATTCATGTCGAGCGAGATCACGCCTCGCTCCGCGAGGTCTCGGTCGGCGCGACGCGCGATGAGATACGAGCGCTCGGTGTCGAGCCCGGTGACGGCCAGCGCCCGTGCCATCAGCCCCTTCGAGAACGGAACTTCGTCCCCCAGCGGCAGGGGAAAGGTGTGCCTGCGCTCCCTCACAGTCGTATTCGTGCCATTTCCAGCAGCATCTCGTCAAGGTCCAGCTCACCCGGACAAGGGATGGGATCGTTCGCGGCGAGGACGACGCCCGCGTTTCGAGCCAGTGCGTGCTCGGCCACTGCGTCGATTGCTGCGGCCTTCAGCTCGACCAGGAAGACGTCCGCGTCGACCGCAGGCAGCTCCGCGGCGAGCTTCGCGCGATCGGCGAGATTCCCGGAGACACGGACGACCTCCGCTCCCTCGACGTCGTGGAGATGAGCTGCAAGGACCGGATGCATCGCCGCGGGCGCCGTGCAGAAGTACGCCACCCGCTGCCCGCGGATCTCTTCGAGCGGACGGGGGCGGAGCACCGCTCCCACGACGTTGACTGCCTCTCCGACGAGCGGTTCGATCGCCGCGACGACGTCATGCCAGCCCGAGCCCTCCTCCGCCATCGTGACGACGACGAGATCCGCGAGGCGGAGCCGGTACTCGTTCAGGTACCCGGTCGCGATCGCCGGATCCTGATGCCCTCCGACGACCACGACCGTGCGATCGGCCGCGATCGGCGGAATCGCCGCGCCGCTGCCGTCGAAGACGACGAGCTCCGGGCCGAGCTGCCTGGCGGTCTCGGCGCCGTCCTCGAGATTCGAGGTGACGACGCCTCCCGCGAGACCGCCACCGCAGCGGCGGCAGCCGACGGTCTCGACTCCGACCGCGGCGGCGGTCTCGAGGTGGTCGGACGCCGCATGTCGTCCCGCGCGAGAGAGAGCGACGAGCGACTCGACCGTGGGTCGCACCGAGACGACCTCGGGCTCTGCCGGCCCGCCTCGTCCCATCGCGACCACGACAACACGCGTCTCCGCGGATACGAGCCGCGCGAGCCGGCCCGTGATCGCCGTCTTCCCGATGCGCTTCCCGGTGCCCACGACCGCGACCGAGGGGAGTTCGAAGGTTTTGCGCAGAGGCGGGTCGAAGCGGAAGTCCGCACCGACGTAGGGAAGCCCGTGGACGAGGACCCTGCTCGCGAGGGAGAAACGCTCGACGGGGCCGAGGATCGGCTCGTCGGAGAGATCGATCGCGATGTCGGGGGTATACCCCGCGATCGCCTCCTCAACGCTCGCGGCAAGCGGGACGCCGTAGTCCGGTTCGCCGCGGAGCTTCTCCGTGCCGCCGACGAGGACAGCCGCGACCACGTCGTACGGGAGCCCTGCAATCGCGTCGCGGACGACGGGCGGATAGTGCTCGCCGTCGACGATGGCGATGGCTCTCACGCCCGGCTTGTGACCTCGTCCTCGATCGCGCCAGTGAACTTCGCGTACTCGAGGGTGTCGAGCGAGAATCGCACGAGCTTGACCTGGCCGTGGAACGGGTGGCGGCGCCAGACGTCGACCTGGCCATTCGCGATCTCGATCACGTTGTAACAGGGCCTCGTCTTGCCGCGGAGACGGAGGGACGACACCGTGCCGGCGTTGACCACGAAGAGGTCCTCCAGCCGCCAGACGTATGGGACGTGCTTGTGCCCCGACAGCACGAGGCGGACGCCGGCGCGCTGTAGGCACTCGATGGCGTCCCCGGCGTCGTAGACGACGTTCCGCTCGCGGCCGGTTCCGGGCACGGGCAGCAGATGGTGATGGAGGACGAAGAGCTTGAGCCCGGCATCCGCCTGCTGGAACTGCTCCTCGATCCAGCGGTAGCGCCCACGGCCGATCTGGCCGTGGTCGAGATCGGGCTCGCTCGAGTCGACGGCAACGATGGCGACATCGCCCTTCCGGAGGACGGAGTTGCGCTCTCCGAAGAGCTCCTCGAAGTGGACGTAGCCGACGTTCCGCGAGTCGTGGTTGCCGGGGACGACGACGAGCGAGTCGCAGTGGATCCGGTCGAGGTACTCCCGCGCGGCGAGGTACTCGTGCCTGAACCCGAAGGTCGTGAGGTCTCCGGAGCAGATGACGATGTCGGGCTGGAGCTCGTTGATCTCTCCGATCGCCCGCTCCAGCAAGCTGGCCTCGAAGTACGCCTCGCCGCAGTGGAGATCCGAGATCTGGGCGATCCGGAAGACCTCGCCGACGAATGACATGGCCACAGTCTAGGAGGGTCGGGACCCGCGCAAGATGCGGCAAGCGCGGGCAGAGCGGGCGGGTCGGAGCCGTCCGAGGCGGTTGCTACTGTGGCTCAAGTGCGGGTCGAAAGTCCCGTTTTCCAGGCATATTGTGGCTCGGCCGCCCCGCGGTTCGCGAATCGCGTCGAGCTCGAATGCGCCAAGATCCTCGACTACTACGGGGTGCGCTGGGACTACGAGCCGCACTCGTTCGTACTCGAGCGCGACGACGAGGGCAGG
Organism: uncultured Actinomycetes bacterium; assembly: GCA_963848725.1. GTDB lineage: Bacteria > Actinomycetota > Thermoleophilia > Gaiellales > Gaiellaceae > GMQP-bins7. Next base: position 8,017 of record CAWKEV010000026.1, read on the forward strand.
GTAGTGAGCGCGTTCACCCCAGACTTCTACCTCCCTGAGCAGGATCTCTTCATCGAGGTCACGGTGATGAAGCAGTCGCTCGTCACACGGAAGAACCGAAAGCTGCGCGAGCTCCGACGGCTCTACCCGCACGTGAAGGTCAAGCTCTTCTACCGGCGCGACATCGAGCGCCTCGCGCAGCGCTACCGGCTGCGCCTGGCGTCGTAGCCCGTGCTCACGGCGACACTCGACTCCGAGCACGGCGAGGTCGGCGCCGTCTACCTCACACGCGACGAGATCGCGGCACGGGTCGCCGAGCTAGGGGCGGAGATCGCCACCGACTACCGGGAGCTCGATCCGCTCCTCATCGCGCCGCTCAAGTCCAGCGTCGTGTTCCTCGCCGACCTGACCCGCCGCATCGGGATCCCGCACACGCTCGACGTCATCGAGCTCGCCCCATACACAGGCGCGAGCGCAGGATGTGTTCGGCTCCTGAAGGACGTGGACGTCCCGATCGAGGGCCGGCACGTGCTCGTCGTGGAGGACGTCGTCGATACGGGACTCACGCTCCACTTCCTTTGGAAGACGCTCGGCCTACGCGGGCCTGCGAGCCTGAACGCGACCACGCTTCTCGACCGGCCCTACCGCCGGCTCGCGGAGGAGATCGCCTTGCGCTACGTCGGCTTCACCGTGCCGGACGAGCTCTTCGCCGGCTACGGACTCGGGCTCGACGAGCGCTGGCGCGCGCTCCCGGACCTCCATGTCGTGAACGCACGCGAGCTGCCGCGAGCCGCGACTGCGGCGGCGTGACGACGAGGTCGGGCCGCAACTAGAGGTAGCGGAGCGGGTCGACGGCGACGCCGTTCACCCGCACCTCGAAGTGGACGTGCGGTCCGGTCGAGTGGCCCGTCGAGCCGGAGAGGGAGATCGTCTGGCCCTGGGGGACATGCTGCCCGACGGAGACGAGGAGCGACGAATTGTGCGCATAGGCGGTCGCGAGCCTGTTCCCGTGATCGAGCACGACGAGGTTCCCGTACCCGGTCATCCACGCCGCGTAGATGACCGTCCCGGACGCGGCCGCGTGAACCGGAGTGCCCGACGGCACCGCGATGTCGATCCCTTCGTGCATTCGCCCCCAACGCATCCCGAAGCCGCTCGTGATCGGCCCGCTGACCGGCCAGATGAGACCGGAGTGCGGCCCGGATCCACCTGCGTCTGAACCGTTCTGCGCGTTCCTGATCGCCGCACCCAGCGCAGCGCTCTGCGCTTGCAGCGCATTCACCTCGGCGAGATAGCCGGCGCGCGTCTCCCGCACGTCGGCGAGGGCGCTCGACTTGAGCTGCTCGGCCGACGCGAGCGAATCCCGGCCCGCGGCGAGCTTGTCCCGCACGGCGCGGGCCTCTTCGGTCTTGGCCGAGATCGCTTCGATGGTCGCAGCCGTGAGCCGCCTCGTCTCGAGCGTTGCGCGACGCCCGGCCGCCGCTCTGGCCTTCGCGGCACGCACGTCTCGGGCGATGTGCTCGTCCTGGACGCCGATCCGCCTGAGGAAGTCGTAGTTGTCGATGAGATCCGAGAAGCTCGTCGCGGAGACGAGGAACGAGACCATGTCGGGCGAGCCTTCGATGTAGATCTCGCGTACCCGCCGCTCGAGGACCGCGACGGCCCGCGCGTAGTGAGCGCGAAGCCTCTCGAGCCGGAGCGTCTGCGCGGCCAGGTCCGTGGTGAGGCGCGCAAGCGCGGCCCGCTGGGACGCGAGCCGGCTCTCGAGGTCGTCCAGGGTCCCCTGCGCCGCGTCGACGGCCGCCTGCGCGGCGCGGAGCTCCCCGGTGACCTCCGAGAGCTGCGACGTGAGGACGCCCGCGTCGCGCTGGGAGGCGTCGATCCGACCCTGGAGATCGGTGACGTGCGCGTCGACCGCCGCCTTCCGAGTCCCGATCGAGTCGCCTGCGGCGGGAGCGGCGACGACTAGTGCGAGCGCCAGCGCGGCTGCGAACAGGGGTCCCCGGCCCAGGCTCATCCATTCGAGGTTCGCTCCGCGGTCGGACGCCCCTCCCCCCGGGCTCTGCCGGACGCTCTGCGAGCGCCTGGAGCGCGCGTGCTGCGTCGCGCCGGAGCGGTCCCACGGACGCCTGGTAGTCCTCGTCCGACACCGTTCCCGTGCGATGGTCGAACTCGAGCTCCTTCAATGCGGCGAGCGCACGATCACGTGCCTCCAGGAGCTCGAGTCGACGGCGCTCGTCCTCGTCGATCTCGGCGAGGGTGTCCGAGTCGGGCTCCGGCTCGCGGAGGAACGGGAGAGCGACGAGGAGCACACAGACGACCGCGAGCGCCGCGGCGAGGACCAGCGCCAGCGTCAACGCGTGGCCGGGACGCCGACTTCGCTCGCGCGAGCCACGAGCCGGCGCTGCTCGCGCGCGTCCGGCCACAGCGTGATCAGAGACCCCAGGACGAAGACGAACCCCGCGATCCAGATCAGGTTCACGAGGGGCTTCACGAACACGCGGAAATACACGGTCCCGTTCGGGTCGATCTGATCGGCGATGACGAAGAGGTCCTCGCCCGTGAGCGGGTCGCTCCTGATGCCGACCTCGTTCGAGACCTGCTGCTCGATCGTGTATGCGTTCTTCCCGGCCTGGAGCGTTCCGATGTCGTGCCCACGGTGCGTCACGTCGAGGTTTGCCCTGATCTCCGTCGCGTTCGAGACCTGGTGCTGCGAGAGGGAGCGATAACGGAGGTCGTAGCTCCCGATCGCCATCGACTGCCCGGGGCGGAGCTTCGCCTCGGCGACCGAGCCGAACGCGCTCGAGCCGGCGACCCCGAGCGCGAGCAGAACCACCGCCGCATGGACGACGTACCCTCCGTAGCGTCGCCGGTTCCTCGCGATCAGCGACGTGAACGCTCCGAGCCAGGAGCTGCTCCCGAGCGCACGCCGAGCGCGCGTACCGCGTGCGAACTCGAGGGCGATCGTCGCGAGGACGAACGCGGAGAAGGTGTACGCGACGAGTCCCGGGATCGAGCTCCCCGCGCCCAGGAAGAGGAGGACGACGCCCGTCCCGAGCGCGATCGCCGTCGGCCACCGGAATGTCGTCGCAAGACTGGTGAGAGACGCGCGACGCCACGCGATGAGCGGCCCGATCCCCATCAGCAGCAGGAGCGGCAGACCGAAGATCCGGAGGAAGAAGTCGAAGTACGGCCGGCCGAGGACGACCGACTCGCCGCGCACGGCGTCGGAGAGGAGCGGGTAGACGACGCCCCAGAGGATCGTCAGGCAGAGCGCGAGCAGGAGCAGGTTGTTGTAGAGGAATGCTGCTTCCCGCGAGATCGGAGACTCGAGGCGCGTCGGCGAGCGGAGCAGCGGCAGCCTCCAGAAGAGCAGCATGAGCGAGGCGGCGACGACGACCGCGATGAAGCCGAGGAACCACGGGCCTATGGAGCTCTCGGTGAACGAGTGGATCGAGTTGACGACGCCCGACCGCGTGAGGAACGTGCCGAAGAGCGAGAGCGAGAACGCGAGGATGACGAGGATCATGTTCCAGACCTTCAGCATCCCGCGCTTCTCCTGGATCATCACGGAGTGGAGGAACGCGGTCGCCGCCAGCCACGGCATCAGCGCCGCGTTCTCGACGGGATCCCACGCGTAGTAGCCGCCCCAGCCAACCTCGACGTAGGCCCAGTGGGCGCCGAGGAGCTGGCCGACGCCGAGCGCGGTCCAGGCGAAGAGCGTCCAGCGCCGCGTGGCGATGAGCCATCGCTCGTCCGTGCGGCCGGAAGCGAGTGCCGCCATCGCGAACGCGAACGGGACGGTGAGGCCCACGTAGCCCAGATAGAGGAGCGGCGGGTGGGCGAGCATGTAGGGGTTCTGGAGGCTCGGGTTCATGCCCGCGCCGTCGAGCGGCGCGGTCTGAGTGACGAACGGGCTCGCGACAGCCACGACGAGGAATGCGAAGAAGGTCGCGATCGCCGCGAAGACGGGAACGACCCAGACGATCAGGTCACGCGCCCAGGCCCGATTCAGGCGCACCGCGACGGCGCCGAACCCGGTCAGTACGAGCAGCCATAGGAGGAGAGACCCCGCCTGGCCGCCCCAGAACGCGGAGATCTTGTACGGAGTGGGAAGCTCCCTGCTGGTCGTCTGTGCGACGTAGGCAAACGAGAAGTCGTGGCGCAGCAGCGCCGAGACGAGCACGACCGCTGCCGTCAGGGTCGAGAAGAACGCCGCCACGAGGGCGTTCTGCGCGGACGCCGCGAGGCGCCTCCGACCGAGGTGCGCCGCGGCGAGTCCGGCGACGAACGCGTAGACGGTGAGGCCCAGCGTGATGACGAGCGCGGCGCGACCCAGCTCCGGCATCGCTTGCCGCTACGCCGAGCCGCTCGGCTTCGGCGAGTACTTCGACGGGCACTTCGTGATCAGCGAGCCCGGCACCGCGACGAAGGTGCCGCGGCGAAGTTGCCCGTCGACCACGATGTGACCTCCCACCTTGAAGAGGTCCGGGACGCTGCCGGAGTAGCGCACCGGCACGTTCGTCGTGGACTTGCCGCCGATGTCACGAAGGCGGAAGCTGAGGCCGCCCGCGTGGGCGTCGCCCCTCACCGGCCCGATGACCATCCCCGCGAGCTGCACGCGGCCCGGGTGACCCGTCAGCTGGCTCGGGGAGAGCGACGGGTTCCCGCCGCCCGCGATCGAGGTGTAGACGAGGAAGATCGCGAGTGCTCCAGCGACCGCGAGCGCGATCACGAGCCGCGCCGGGCTTGCTTTCCGGGCCACGCGAGAAGTCTAGCCCCGGCGAACGCAGTGGAACCGCGCAAGGCGCGCGCTCGCCGGCCTCCGCGAGCTCGACTACCGCTCGCTGACCGCCGGCGTGCGTCGGTCCGGCATCCGGTAGCCATGGTCGACGCACAACGTGCCCGGAGACTCCTCCGTGAGCGCGTCGCAGTAGCCCTTGCCGTACGCAGCGCGAATGAACGCGGCGACGACCTCGAGGTTCCAGTCGGCGACGTCGGCGGCTTCGCGCCACAGGTCGGTCAGGCGAAGATCGATGTCCAGCTCGAGAAGATCGATACGAGTGGGTTCCACAGGCATGTTTTCGAGCGTACGAAAGGGATCGGACGGACTGGCGGTGGCGGCGTCTACGCTGCCGCATGGCCCGGATTCGCGTCGGCCCCGCGCGCATGCCGTCCCGCGAGTCCCCGGAGGCAGCGCTCGAACTCGTCCTCGAGCGCGGCTACACGGCGTGCGAGATCGATTTCGAGAGCGGGTTTTGGATGGACTACCCGTTCGCGGAGCGGCTCGGGGAGCTCGCCCGCGATCGCGACGTGGCGCTCTCGGTGCACGCTCCCTTGTTCGGGTTCATGGGTCACCTGGAGACCTCCGGCCGGAAGTTCTCCTCTTCTGTGGGGGCTCTCGACCGGAGCGCGGGGATCGCGTCGGCGTGCGGGGCGGAGGTCGTCGTCTTCCACCCCGGCTTCCTGCTCGGCCGATCACGAGAGGACGCGATCGCCGCGGTGGTCGAGCAGCTCGGCACTCTGCGCGAGCGGCTGGAGGGCAAGGACCGCGCCGTGCCGTTCGGCATCGAGGTCATGGGGCGCGTCCGCGATCTCGGGGCGGTCGCTGACGTCGTCGAGATCTCGCGGCGCACCGGGTGGGTGCGACCCGTGCTCGACTTCGCCCACATGCACGCGACGAGCGACGGGGCGTTCCTCGAGGCGGAGCCGTTCGCCGAGGCACTCGAGAGCGCGGACGGCGCGCTCGCAGCCGGCGCGCCGTTCCACATCCACTTCTCCGATATCGCGTTTGCGAACCGCAACGAGACGAAGCACCTTCCGTATGGCGAAGGAACGTTGCGCGCCGATCCGCTCCGTGAGGCGCTCGATCGCTTCGACCGCCCGGCCACGGTCATCTCGGAGTCTCCCGACGAGGAGTCATCGCAGGCGATCCGCGAGATCCTGCTGCGCAGCGCCGGGTCGCGCGACGCGGGCTAGCCGCTACTGCGCCCGCGCGAAGCCGGATTCGCGCGAACCTGGCTCGACGAGCTCGGGCACGAGGTCGACGAGCCGCGCCTGGTAGACCGCCGCTTCGTCATCCCGACCTCGCGTATGGAGGAAATCCGCGAGAAGCTCGAGCGGCTCCAGCTCGAGATGCGTGAACGGGCTTTCCTGTGCGATCGCGAGCCCCTCGCGGATCAGCTCCTCGGCCTCGACGTCACGGCCCTGTGCGGCTCGAACGTGGCCGAGAGCGCCCGTCGCGGCCACGCGGGCGCTCGGATCCTCCGGGCCGACTCCGGCCACCGCCTCGAGCGCGAACCGCTCCGCCTCTTCGAGCCTTCCGGCCTCGACCAGCGCGCACGCGAGCTGAGCCTGCGCCTCGGGGAGAAAGCCGCGGTCGCCGCGCGCCGCCGCCGACCGCGTCGCCTCGCGGAGGAGCTTCTCCGCACGCTTGACGTCGCCGCGCCTGCGGGCGAGCGCGCCCAGCTGGAACAGGGCATACCCGACGAAGTGCTCCAAACCCAGCTCGGCGGCGGTCTGCCGGACCTCCTCGTAGATCGTCTCCGCCGCCTCAAGCTCCCCCTTCTGCCGCAGGAAGTGCCCATAGGCGAACGTCGCTCCGATCCGCGCCCGGACGCTCCCGCTCTCACCGGCGAGCTCGAGCGCTCGCGTGATCGCGAGCTCCGCCTCGTCCAGCTCGAGCCGGCCGAGATGCAGCGTGGCGAGCGCCTGCGAGGCGATGGTCTGGAGATCCTTGCGGCCCGAGTCCATCGCGACGCCATATGCCCGCTCAGTGTCCCGCACGGCAGCGTCGACGTCGCCGCGCCAGGCCGCGATCGTGACTCGCAGGCTGAGCGCATCGAAGTGAGCAGCCGGATCGTCCGCGCCTGCGAGGATCTCGAGCGCGTGGTCGACCAGGGCCTGTGCCCCGGCCGGGTCCGCCTCGCGGCGGAGCTTCGCCTCGCCGAGCGAGGTAAGCGCGATCGCTTCGATCACGCGGTTACCCTCGAGCGCCGCTTCGTCGCGCACCCTCTGCATCTCGACCTCGACCGTGGCGAGGTCGGCAAGCCTCCACGCGCCACGGGCGGCGAGGTAGCGGGCGGAAAGCGACGGATGCAGCTCCTGCGAGCGCGACGCGAGCTTCCGCGCCGTGACGTACGCCTCTCGCGCCATGGCCCGCCGCGCGGCCTTGACGAGCGCTGCGGCTGTGTCCTTCGCGAGCTCCTCCGGCGGAGCGCCTTCGAGCTCCGTCAGGAACTCGACGGCCTGGTCGAGGTGGTATGCGCGGATCTCCAGCAGCTCCTCCCCGGCGCGCTCGCCCAGCCACTCGGCGAAGCGAGCATGATGCTGAGCCCGGGCGAGCTTGGCGAGGCTCGAGTACGCCACCTCGCGGATGAGCTGGTGCTTGAAGCGATACGCCTTCTCGCCGGAGATCGAGGATCGCGGCTCGCGGAGCAGGAACTCGCGCATGAGCAGATCTTCGAGAATCTGGTCGACGTCTCCGAGATCCGGCGACACGTACTCGATCGCCGCCTTCCAGAACACGCGCCCCACGACGGATGCCCGCTGGAGGAGCGCCTTCTCGGCGGGCGGGAGATGGTCGATGCGCGCCGCGATGAGCGCCTGGAGCGAGTCGGGGATGCCGTCCGAAACCTCGTCTCGGGCGTCGCTCTCGACGAGCATCCGGATCATCTCTTCGACGAAGAGCGGATTCCCCTCCGTGCGCTCGAGCACCTCCTTCGGGAGCGACGGCGGGATCTCGCCGGAGGCGCCCGCGAGTTGGCCGACGAGCTTCTCGACGAGGAGCTCGCTCTCCTCCTCGGACAGCGGCTCGAGCTCGATCGCCGTCGAGCGCACGCGTCCTCCGCCCCACCCCGGTCGCTGCTCGAGGAGCTCGGGGCGGGCGAGACAGAGGATGAGGAGCGGGGTGCGAACCAGGTCGGCCAGGTGCTCGATGAGATCGAGCATCGGCTCCTCCGCCCAGTGGATGTCCTCGAAGAGAAGGACAAGTGGTTGCACGTCGCCGAGGGACTCCATGACCTGGCGCGCCGCCCAGGCGATCTCCTGCGGGCTGCGGTCGCCCTCGAGCGCCTCGAGCATCCCCGCTGCGAGGCCGAGCACGTCCGCGACGGTCTCCTCCTCGCAGCAGGCGCGGAGCTTCTCGAACGCCTCCTCGAGCGGGTCGTCGTCCGTGATGCCGGCGGCGGCCTTGATCATCTCGGCGAGCGGCCAGTACGTCACGCCCTCGCCGTACGGGAGGCAGCGCCCGGAGAGCACGCTCGCCCTCTCCAGTCCGTCCACGAACTCGCGTGCCAGCCGACTCTTCCCGACGCCGGGCTCGCCGTAGATCGTGAACAGGTACGCGCGTCCGTCCCGCACCGTGCGCGTGAACGTGTTCGAGAGCAGGTCGAGCTCCGCATCCCTGCCGACGAGCGGCGCCCGCGGGCCGGCGGGGCGCGCGCCGCCATCGAGCACGCCGATCACCCGCCACGCGCGAGCCGGTGCGTCTAGACCCTTGAGCTCGAGCGGCCCGGCGTCCTCGACGACGAGCCCGCCCGCCGCGAGACGATGTGCGGTCGGCCCGATCAGGATCTCCCCCGGCATCGCCACTTGCTGTAGGCGCGCCGCGAGGTTCACGGCCTCTCCCGTCACGAACGAGGACTCGGCCTCGTCGACGACGAGCTCGCCGGCCTCGATCCCGATCCGAGCCTCGAGGTCGAGCTCGGCCACCGCCTCGCGCATCGCGACGGCCGCTCGGGCGGCACGCAACGCGTCGTCCTCGTGCGACTGGGGGACGCCGAAGGCGGCGAGGACGGCGTCGCCCGCGAACTTCTCGACGATCCCGCCGTGGATCGTGACGCAATGGGAGACGCGCTCGAAGAACTGCGTGACGCGGCGCCGGACGACCTCGGGATCCGATGCGGTGACCATCCGCGTCGAGTCGACGAGGTCCACGAACAGCACCGTCGCGAGCTTCCGCTCCACCATTGAAGTGTAGGAACGTCGTGGAGGCCGAATGGAATCCCGCCCGACTAGAGTGCCTTTCGTGCTGGACGGGAGCGTCTTCAAGGCGTACGACGTCCGCGGCGTCTATCCGGACGAGCTCGACGAGGAGGGGGCGTACGCGATCGGTCGCGCCTACGTGGAGCATTTCGAGCCGAGGCGCATCGCGGTCGGGCGCGATATGCGCCTGTCCTCGCCGACGATGGCTGCGGCGGTCGTCGACGGTGCCCGGGACGGCGGCGCCGACGTGCTCGACATCGGGCTCGTCGGCACCGAGGTCCTCTACTTCGCGGTCGGCGACCTGGAGCTCGACGGCGGGATCTGCGTGACGGCCTCGCACAACCCGAAGGAGTACACGGGGATGAAGATCGTCCGCCGCGGAGCGCTTCCCGTCGGCGGAGACTCGGGGCTCGGCGAGGTCAGGGCTCGGGCCGCCGAAGGCTTCGGAGCCGTGGAGGAACGCGGAGAGGTGACGAGCGAGGACGTCTGGCCGGCCTTCGTCGAGAAGGCGCTGTCCTTCGTCGATCACGGTGCGATCTCGGCGCTTCGGGTGGTGATCGACGGAGCGAACGGTATGGCCGGAGTCATCCTCCCGCCCGTTCTCGACCGCCTGCCCCAGCTCGACGTCGTTCGCTGCTACTTCGAGCCCGACGGCAAGCTTCCCGAACCACGACCCCAACCCCCTGCTTCCCGAGAATCGGAAGTTCATCGTCGAGCGAACCCGAGAGGAGCGGGCCGACCTCGGTGTCGCGTTCGACGGAGACGCCGATCGCTGCTTTTCGTCGACGACACGGGCGAGTTCGTGCCCGGAGACTTCGTCACCGCGCTCCTCGCCGAGGCGGTGCTCGAGAAGGAGCCGGGGGGGACGGTGATCTACGACGTCCGCGCGAGCTGGGCGGTGCCCGAGACGATCGAGCGCTCGGGAGGGACCGGGCTCGTGAACCGCGTCGGACACGCCTTCATCAAGCAGCGCATGCGCGAGGAGCGCGCGACATTCGCCGGCGAGGTCTCCGCTCACCACTATTTCCGCGACTTCTTCCAGGCGGACTCGGCATGGTCCCGCTCCTGCTCGTGCTCGAGCTCTTGTCGCGGCGCGGCCGCAAGCTGTCGGAGCTCCTCGCGCCCTATCGCGAGCGCTTCTTCCTCACCGGGAGATCAACACGCGCGTCGTCGACGTGGCGCTGAAGATCCAGGAGCTGAAGGAGCGTTACAGCGCGCTCGGTGGGCGCATATCGCACCTCGACGGAATCTCGATCGACTTCGACGAGTGGCACTTCAACGTCCGCCGGTCGAACACGAACCGCTGCTGCGCCTCAACCTCGAGGCCCTCTCGCGAGGGCTCATGGAGGAGAGCGAGACGAGGTGCTCGGCCTGATCCGCGCGTAGAGCGTCGTCTCTCGGCACACATAGGATCGGGCTCGTGAGCGATGCGCTCGAACTCGGTCGCACGACCGATCGCCGACCCCCGTTCAAGTACTCGGCGCTCGCGCGAGTCTGGTTCTCCGATACGGACGCACAGGGGATCGTCGACGACGGCCGCTACCTCCCCTACTTCGACCATGCCCGCGTCGAGTACCACCGCCACCTCACGCACGCGCCCTTCGCCGAGGTCGAAGGCGAGTTCGTCATGCGAGCCCTGAGTGTCGAGTACCACCAGCCGGCGCGGTTCGACGACCTCATCGAGGCGTTCGTACGCGTCATGAGGATCGGCCGCACGAGCATGACCTACGAGTGCGCGGCCTACCGCCTGCCGGACGACCTGCTCATGGTGGTGGCCGAGCTCACCGTGGTGCTCGTCGACCTCGACGAACGCCGCGCCGTGCCGATTCCGGAGGGGATACGGGCAATGGTGCGCTCGTTCGAGGGAGACGATCTCGAGGAGTGAGCGATGAGCGATAGCGCGGGGGACACACTCGACGAGATCCTCGAGCACGGCGACGAGGCGGACGACTGTCCTCCGCGTAGGTCGAGCTCCTCACCGCGCAGCCCGGCGTCGCCTGGGCCGGGTTCGCCTTCCTCGAGGGGAGCTCGCTCTCCCTCGGTCCGAATGCAGGCACCCCCGACGAGTCTGTCCGCGGACTGGACCGCGATCCTCTACGACGGCTCGCTCGTCGGCGAGCTCTGGGTGGACGGCCGAGCGGACGAAGGGTTCCTCACACGGATCGCCGCTTCGGTCTCGCCGTACGTGCTCATCGGCTGGGACACGCAGGGCCAGACCTGGGAGCCCTGAGCCGACGATCGCGGGGAGCGGGAAGAGATTGGCCGCGCGCCCGCCGCGGACGGTGAGCGCGCGGCTCCCTTCCCCTCTCCCCGTATCTCGTCTTAGTCACACGTTGGGGGGATGCAATCCCTCATCCGAGGTACCCCACCCTGCGAACGAGCCACTACTCGAACGAGGACGCCACGGCTCGGACTCGTGGAACGGGCGCGGCGTCAGGCGCTGGGCCCGAGGGCGCGCTGTCGAAGCCACCCGCGTGCCAGCGGAAGGGCTGGCCGGGCTGGAAGCGGTGGAAGCCGAATCCGCCCTGGACGTGCGAAGAACGGCGGCCCGAGCCTTGGCCCGGCGCGGAACTTGCCGCCCGGGAGCTTCCCGTTGACGAGATCGGTGACGGTCTGCTCGAGCGTGCTCTTCGCCTTGTCCGCCT
>CAWKEV010000027.1:0-32795 GCA_963848725.1 uncultured Actinomycetes bacterium
CGAGGCTGCTGTTCAACACCGTCGCGATCGCGCTCATCGGGATGATCGGGACGGTCCTCTCGTGCACGCTCGTGGCCTACGGCTTCGCCCGCTTCAAGTTCCCGGGCCGGACGCCCTGTTCACCCTGCTCATCGCCACGATCTTCCTGCCCAGCGCGGTCACGATCATCCCGACGTACACCATCTTCTCCAAGCTCGGCTGGGTCGGCACGTGGTTACCGCTGCTCGTCCCGGCGTTCTTCGCCAACGCCTTCGACGTCTTCCTCATGCGCCAGTACTTCATGACCATCCCGACGGGAGATGGACGAGGCGGCCGCCATCGAGGCGCCGGTCCGCTCCGGACGCTCTGGTCCGTCCTCCTGCCGCAGGCCTGGCCGGTCATCATCGCGGTCGCGATCTTCCACCTCGTCTATGCGTGGAACGACTTCTTCGGGCCGCTCATCTATCTGTCGTCGAAGCCCGAGCTCCAGACACTGGCCCTCGGGCTCCAGCGCTTCAACGGCGTCCATTACCGCGACCCGGGCCTGATCCAGGCGGGCACCCTGATGACCCTCATCATCCCGGTGGTGGCGTTCCTGCTGACCCAGCGTTTCTTCACCCGGGGATGGTCATCACCGGCGTGGAGAAGTGATCCTCGCCGTCGACGGCGGGAACTCGAAGACCGACGTCGCACTGGTGGCCGCCGACGGACGGTTGCTCGCCGCGGTCCGCGGGCCGACGACGTCGCACCAGCAGGTCGGGCTCGAGCCGGGGATCGAGCGGCTGGCCGGGCTCGTCGCCGAGCTCCGGTCCGGGCCGGGCTGGCCGCCGACGCGCCCGCCGCTCGAGGTCGGCGCGTTCGGCGCTGGCGGGCGCCGATACGCCCGCGCGACATCCGGCGGCTCGACCGATGCGCTGGTCGCGCGCGGCCTGGCCGTCACGATGGCTTCGTCGTCAACGACGCCTTCACGCCGATCCGGGCCGGCACCGATCGCGGCTGGGGCGTGGCCCTGATCTGCGGCCAGGGTGTCAACGCCGCGCGGGATCGCGCCGGACGGACGGACCGCGCGACTGGCCGCGCTCGGCGACATCTCGGGCGACTGGGGCGGCGGCCGCGACATCGGGACGGCCGGCTCGGCGGCCGGCGGTCCGGGCAAGCGACGGACGAGGCCCGCGGACGAGCCTCGAGACGCTCGTGCCGGCCCATTTCGGGTTCAAGCGCCGATCGACGTGACCCGCCGCGTCTCGAAGCGCGGATCCTCGAGGGGCGACGGCTGCGCGCGCTATCGCCGGTCGTCTTCGTCGGCGGCCGCGGCCGGCGACGCGGTCGCCCGGTCGATCATCGACGGCAGGCCGACGAGCTCGTGGCGATGGCCGGGGCGATCATCCGGCGGCTGCGCCTGGCCCGGCTCGCACCCGACGGTCGTCCTGGCCGGCGGCGTGTTCGCGGCCCGCGACGTGTCTTCGAGGCGCGCGATCGTGGCGGTGATCCGGGCCGTGGCGCCGGCCGCCACGGATCGTCGTTCCGTCGCACTCCCGGTGATGGCCGGCCTGCGGGGCGGACGTTGCTCGGTGCTGATCGGGCTCGGGCACGCTGCCGCCGTCGACCGCTGTCGCGCCGCGCTCGGGGAGTGGCATCCGGCCTGACGCCGGCCGGGCCGAGGCGGACCCGTCGCCGCGCGCGCTCCGCCGTGGTTTCGCCATCCTGTCCGGATGCACCGGCCGGCGACAAGGACCAGACCGACAGCCTGTGGCGTCCCGACCGGCGCGCACTGACGCTCGGGCTGGTCCTGACCATCACGCTCGTCGGCTTCGAGGCGCTGGCCATCTCGACGGTCATGCCGATCGTCGCCAACGAGCTCGGCGGCCTCGAGCTGTACGGCTGGGTCTTCTCGGCGTTCTTCCTCGGCTCGCTGATCGGCATCGTCGTCGTCGGCGGCGCTGATCGACCGGGGCGGACTGGCCGTCCCGTTCGCCGTCGGTCTCGGCCTGTTCGCCATCGGCCTGCTGATCGGCGGCCTCGCGCCATCGATGCCGATGCTCGTCGTCGCCCGGTTCATCCAGGGCCTCGGCGGCGGCGCCGATGCCGCCGATCGCCTATGTCGCCATCGGGCGGAGCCTGCCCGAGAAGCTCCGACCGCGGATGTTCGCGACGCTGTCGACCGCCTGGGTCCTGCCCGGGGTCATCGGCCCGGCGATCGCCGGGACGTGGGCGAGACCGTCGGCTGGCGGCTACGTCTTCCTCGGCCTGCTGCCGCTCATCGCCCTGGCCGGGGCGTTGACGCTCGGCGCCCTGCACGCCATCGCGGACGTCCCGCCACCGGCCGACCCGTCGGCGCGAGGCGGCTCGGCGCGGGCGACTTCCCGCTGGCGATCGTCGTGGCGCTCGGGTCGGCGCGGCTGCTGACGGTCGGGCTGACCACCGGGCTGCTCGTCGCCGACGTCGTCCTGCAGCGCTGTCGGGCCTCGCACTCGCGGTCTGTCGCCCTGCGACGGCTGACGCCCGCCGGCACGCTCGTGGCGCGGCCGGTCCTGCCCGCCGCGGTCCTGCTGCGCGGGCGTCCTGACCTGCACCTTCTTCGGCGTCGACGCGTTCGTCGCGCTGACGCTCGTCGACTGGCGCGGCCTGTCGGCGACGCAGGCGGGCATCGCGCTGACCGCGGCGACGATCTCGTGGACGGCCGGCTGCGTGGATCCAGGCCCGCGGCGCCACGCGCTGGCCGACGCATCGTGTTCGTCCGGCTCGGCTTCGCGGTCGTCGCCGGGGTCTCGCCGGGATGCTCGTGCTCCTGCGCCGGACGTCAGCTGGCTGGTCGCGATCGCCGCGTTCGGCGTGGCCGGGCTCGGGCATGGGCCTCGCCTACTCGCCGTTCGCGCTGATCGTGCTGCGCGAGGCGTCGCCCGAGACGCAGGGCACCGTCGACCAGCGCGCTGTCGCTGACCGATTCGCTCGGCACGGCGCTCGGGACCGGCGATCACGGGGGCGATCGTGGCGGCCAGCCTGCGCGCGACGGGGGACCCGCGGCCGGGCTGGCGGCCGGGTTCGCGGTGGCGATCGCGATCGGGCTGGGCGGGCTCGCGCTGACCCGCCGGCTGCGGCCGCGCACCGTGCCCGCCGCTGCCCTCGCGCATGCCGCCGGCGTCGCCGCCGTCGTAGACGGCACGGACGCCTGCGGTAGACTTCGGGCGCTCACGCGGCCGCGCTCCGACGCCGCGCCCGCCGACCCAGGAGGGCCCCGATACCGTGTCTGCCGAGGAGCTGCGCGCGAAGATCCGCGAGGTCCCCGACTTCCCGAAGCCCGGGCATCCTGTTCTACGACATCACGACCCTGCTCAAGGACGCGGCCGCGTACAAGGAGGCGATCGACCTGATGCTCGAGCCGTACAAGGACGAGCAGATCGACATCGTGGTCGGGATGGAGTCGCGCGGCTTCATCTTCAGCGCGCCGATGGCCTACCAGCTCGACGCCGGGCTCGTCCCGGTCCGCAAGCTGGGCAAGCTGCCGGCCGAGACGATCACCGTCGAATACGCCCTCGAGTACGGCTCGAACACGCTCGAGATCCACCGCGACGCGATCCAGCCCGGCCAGAAGGTGCTGATCGTCGACGACCTGCTCGCGACCGGCGGCACCGTCCACGGCACGATCGAGCTGGTCGAGCGGCTCAAGGGCGAGGTCGTCGGCCTCGCGTTCCTCGTCGAGCTCGAGTTCCTCAAGGGTCGCGACCGGCTCGACGGACGTCGGGTGACCAGCGTCATCAAGTACTGACGGACCGTCCCGCATCGAGGTCCCCAGATTGACCGACCCCTCCGGCGACCCCAGCCGAACCAGCCGCCCGACGCAGCGCCGTCGAGCGCGCCCGGGGCCGCCGATGCCGCGCCGCCCCGGGTCCCGCGGCGCCCCGGGTCCGGCGGCTGCCAGCCCGACCCCGGTCGACCTCGGCCGGCGACGGTTCTTCCGGCAGTTCGCCGGTGAGCTGATCCATACCGCGGCGACGGTCGCGGGAGCCGCCCAGGCGCTCCAGCAGGCCTCGGCCGAGGCGGCCAGCGTCATCCTCAACCCGGAGGGCGCGGCGCGGCTGCTCGGGCCGGCGGGCGACGACGCGAGCGGCACCCCGGGCGCCGGCGGCGCAGCGGGTCCGAGCGGCTTCCGGACACCGTTCCGCGAGGACGGCGGCACGCTCTACCTGATCGACCAGCGCCGCCTTCCCGACGCCCTCGTCGAGTACCCGATCGCGAACGGCCGGCGAGGTGGCCTACGCGATCCGCGAGATGATCGTGCGCGGCGCGCCGGCGATCGGCCAGGTCGCGGCCATCGGGCTGGCGTTGAGCGCCGAGATGCAGGCCGACGGCCGGCCCTACGCACGCAAGGCGACCCTTCGCGGCGGCGCCAATGCGCTCATCAATTCGCGACCGACCGCGGTCAACCTGCGCTGGGCGGTCGAGCGCGTCATGGCCCGCTACACCGAGGTCGGCGAGCTGTCGGAGGACGGCGTTGCCATCGCCGACGGCGATGCGCGCCGAGGCCGATGCGATCGTGTTCGAGGCCACCACCGACCACGGCCGGCTTGCCGGGTTCGGGCTGGAGGTCCTGCCGACGCCCGAGGACCGCCCGGTCCGCATCCTGACCCACTGCAACACGGGGCCGCTGGCGTGCGGCCAGTACGGGACCGCCCTCGGCATCGTCCAGGCGGCCCACCATGCCGATCGCGCGGTCCACGTCTGGGTCGACGAGACGCGACCGTACCTGCAGGGCGCCCGGCTGACGACGTGGGAGCTGGCACAGGCCGGCGTGCCGCATGCGCTCCTCCCCGACGTGGCCGCCGGCCACCTGATGCGCTCGGCGAGGTGGACGTCGTGCTGGTCGGCGCCGACCGGGTGGCGGCCAACGGGGACACCGCGAACAAGGTCGGTACCTACCCGCTGGCCGTGCTGGCGGCGCGGCACGGCATCCCGTTCTATGTCTGCGCCCCGACCAGCTCCGTGGACCTGGCCACGCCCGACGGCTCGGCGATCGCCATCGAGGAGCGCAGCCCCGACGAGGTCCTCGAGTTCCGGGGTGTCCGCATCGCACCGCCCGGGACCGACGTCCGCAACCCGGCCTTCGACGTCACGCCGGCCGAGCTCATCACCGGGATCATCACCGAGGAGGGCGTCCTGCGCGGCCCGTTCAAGAAGGGCCTGCGCGATGCCGCCGGCGGGCCGCCGAGGCGCTGGCGCGGCGATGCCGGCCCGGCACGCCGCCGACCGCCGCCGGTCGCCCGGCGAGCCTCGGTCGACTGATGGCCACCGTCGCCGTCGGCCGGCGCGGCTCGATCGTCACCCGGGCGACGACCGACAAGGGCCTGCTGCGCGGCGTTCCTCGAGCAGGACCGGCTGTACGCGGCCTACGCCATCTGCGACCTCGAGGAGCGCGAGTTCGCGCGCACCCGCTGGGGGGTGGCCTGCGACGGCGACGACGCCGATCGCGCTCGTCCTCGAATACAGCGGGCCGACCCCGCAGCCACTGTTCGTCGATGGGCCGCGACGGACGGGATCGCGGCCATCCTGCGCGACCTCATCCGGCCGCGGGTCGCCTACGTCGCCGCGCCGCCGCGGACCTGCCCGCGATCGCAGACGCGCCTACCGCGTCGACCCGGGCCCGCCGATGGTCCGGATGTGGGTCGACCGGGCGGCGTTCCGGCCGTACCCGGCGACCGTCCAGCGGCTCCTGCCGGCCGAGATCGGCGAGCTGAACCGGCTCTACCAGCTCGGCTTCGCCTCGTGGCTGCCGTCGAGCGCGATCGCCGACGGCGTCTACTACGGCCTGCGCGTCAACGGCCAGCTGGTCGCCGCGGCGGGGACCCATGTGGTCAGCCCGGGCGCCCGGCTGGCGGTCGTCGGCAACGTCCTGACCCATGCCGACTATCGTGGACGCGGCTTCGCGACGGCCGTGACCGGCGCGGTGACCGCGGAGCTGCTGCGGACCTGCGACCAGGTCGTGCTCAACGTCCGCTCCGACAACCCGCCCGCGCTCAACGCCTATCGGCGGCTCGGCTACGCCGAGCACGTCCGCTTCGAGGAGCGCCTCGTCCACCGCCTCGGTTCGCCATGGCCCGACCTCGCCGCCGCCGTTCCGGCGCCTGTTCAACCGCAAGGAGATCGACCCTCGATGACCGACCGCCAGCACGTCGCCCGGCCCACGACGTCACGGACCTCGGCCTCGCCGCCGAGGGCGTCCGGCGGATCGAATGGGCCGAGCGCGAGATGCCCGTCCTGCGCCTGATCCGCGAGCGCTTCGAGCGCGACCGGCCGCTCGACGGGCCTGCGCATCGGCGCCTGCCTCCACGTCACGACCGAGACGGCCAACCTGATGCGCACGCTCAAGGCCGGCGGCGCGCAGGTCGTGCTGGCGGCCAGCAACCCGCTGTCGACCAAGGACGACGTCGCGGCCGCGCTCGTCGCCGAGTACGGCATCGCGACGTCTACGCCCGGCGCGGCGAGGACCGCGACACCTACTACGCGCACCTCGAGGCGGTCGCCGACACCCATCCGCAGCTGACGATGGACGACGGCTGCGACCTCGTCTCGCTCCTCCACAGCGAGCCGGCCCGACCAGGTCGCGCGAGGTCCTGGCCGGGACCGAGGAGACGACGACCGGGGTCATCCGGCTGCGGGCGATGGCCGCCGACGGCGCGCTCGGCTTCCCGGTCATCGCGGTCAACGAGGCCCAGACCAAGCACCTCTTCGACAACCGCTACGGGACCGGCCAGAGCACGCTCGACGGGATCCTGCGCGCGACCAACATCCTCATCGCCGGGCGCAAGGTCGTGGTCGCCGGCTACGGCTGGGTCGGCAAGGGGATCACCTCGCGGATGGCCGGCCACGGCGCGCACGTCGCGGTCGTCGAGGTCGATCCGGTCCGCGCGCTCGAGGCGCTGATGGACGGCTTCCAGGTGATGACCGCCGGCCAGGCGGCCGCCTGGGGCGAGCTGTTCATCACCGCGACCGGCAACATCAACGTCTTCCGGCGCGAGCACTTCGAGGCGATGGGCGACGGCGCGATCATGGCCAACTCGGGTCACTTCGATGCCGAGCTGGACCTGGCCGCGCTGCGCGCGCTGGCCGAGGGCCATGTCCGCGAGGTCCGCGAGAACGTCCAGGAGTTCGACCTCGGCGGCAAGAAGCTCAACCTCATCGCCGAGGGGCGGCTGGTCAACCTCGGGCGCGGCGGAGGGCCACCCGGCCGCGGTCATGGACATGAGCTTCGCCAACCAGGCGCTGTCGGCCGAATACGTCGCGCGGCACCATGCCGAGCTGGAGCCACGCGTCTACGTCGTGCCCGAGGCGATCGACGCCGAGGTCGCCCGGCTCAAGCTCGCCGCGCTCGGCATCGACCTCGACCCGATGACCGCCGAACAGGCCGACGTACGTCGCATCCTGGCGCCACGGCACCTGACCGCATGCTCGAGCCCACCGTCGCCCCCTACGGGGCGTGGCAATCGCTGGTCCGGATCGACGACGTCGTCGGCGACGTCATCGTGCTGGGCGAGCCCTGGATCGACGGCGACGACGTGTACTGGCTCGAGGGTCGGCCGGCGGAGGGCGGTCGGCGCGTGCTCGTCCGCGCCGCGGCCGATGGCTCGACGGCCGACCTGACCCCGCCGCCGTTCAACGTCCGGACGCGTGCCCACGAGTACGGCGGGGGCTCGTACGTCGTCGGCGGCGGGATCGTCGTCTTCTCCAACTTCGCCGACGGACGGCTGTACCGGCTCGACCCGGGCGCGACCGAGGCCGTCCCGATCACGCCGCCCGGTCCGTGGCGCTACGCCGACCTGCGGCCCGATCTCGCGCGCCGCCGGTTCTACGCGGTCCGCGAGGATCATTCGGCCGGCGAGGGCGACCACGAGGCCGTGGTCAACACCATCGTCGCCGTCCCGCTCGACGGCGGCGACCCGGTCGTGCTCGTGGCCGGGCCCGACTTCGTCGCCTCGCCGCGCCTGGCGCCGGACGGCGCGCGGCTGTGCTGGCTCGAGTGGGACCACCCGGACATGCCCTGGGACGCGACCCGCCTGCGCGTCGCCCGCATCGAGCCCGACGGCTCGCTCGGCGAGTCGACGCTGGCCGCGGGCGGGCCGGACGAGTCGATCGTCCAGCCCGAGTGGGGACCGGACGGGACGCTCCACCTGATCAGCGACCGGAGCGGCTGGTGGAACCTGTACCGGATCGTCGAGGGCCCGCGGCTCGAGCCGCTGGCGCCGATGGACGCGGAGTTCGCCGACCCGTCCTGGATCTTCGATCGATCGTCGTACGGGTTCCTCGACGACGGCTCCATCGCGGCGGTGGGCCGCCTGGGCGGGTCCGACCGCCTCTTCCACGTGGCGCTCGACGGGCGCGATCGGCGAGCTCGAGATCCCGTACACCGAGCTCGACGCGCTGCGGACCGCGCCGACCGGCCTGGTGGCGCTGGCCGGCGCCCCGACCGATCCGGCCGTCGTGGCGCGCTTCGACCCGGGGACCCTGGCCGTGTCCGGCGTCCTGCGCCGGGCGAGCACGGTGACGCTCGACCCCGCGACGATCTCGCGCCCGGAGCGGATCGAGTTCCCGACCGAGGGCGAGCGGACCGCGTACGCGCTCTACTACCCACCGACCAACCCGGCGTTCACGGGTCCGGCCGGTGAGCTGCCACCGCTCGTCGTCCTGGCCCACGGCGGCCCGACCTCGAACGCGCTGACCACGCTCGACCTCACGAAGCAGTTCCTGACCAGCCGCGGGATCGCGGTCATCGACGTCGACTACGGCGGCAGCACGGGCTACGGCCGCGACTACCGGCGCCGCCTCGACGGGCAATGGGGCGTCGTCGACGTCGACGACGTCGTGGCGGCGGCCCGCTTCCTCGTCGAGCGGGGCGACGTCGACCCGCGCCGGCTGGCGATCGAGGGTGGCAGCGCCGGCGGCTACACGACGCTCGCGGCGCTCGCCTTCCGCGATGTCTTCGCGGCCGGGATCAGCCTGTTCGGGGTCGCCGATCTCGAGCTCCTGCCGCAGGACACCCACAAGTTCGAGGCGCACTACGAGCATCGGATCGTCGCCCCGTATCCCGAGGGCGCGGCGATCTATCGCGAGCGCTCGCCGATCCACGCCGTCGACCGGATCCGCTGCCCGGTCCTCGTCCTCCAGGGGCTCGACGATCGGGTCGTCCCGCCCGAGCACGCGGAGGGCATCGTGGCCGCGCTGGCCGCCAACGGCATCCCATACGCGTATATCGCGTTCGAGGGCGAGGGCCACGGGTTCCGCGGCGCCGTCGCCATCCGCCGGACGCTCGAGGCACGCCTGTCGTTCCTCGGCCAGGTCTTCGGCTTCGAGCCGGCCGATCCGATCGAGCCGCTCGAGGTGCCCGGGATCGACGCCTGGCGCGAACGCCGGTCACAGGCCGCGGCGACCGCAGGCTAGGGTCGCTCGCCGCCTGATGGAGCTCAGCCCGATCGAGCTCGTCCTCGGCCTGCTCGTCGTCGCGGTCGCGCTCGGCTACGTCGCCCGCCGGATCGGGGTGGCCTACCCGATCCTCCTGTTGCTCGGCGGCGCTCCTCCTCACGCTCGGCGCCGCGGCGCTGCACGCAGGCTGGAACGTCCTGCTCGCACGCGCCCGCGACGTGCGGGCCGCGACGACCGTCGCCCTCGCGCTCGCCGTGGTCCTCTTCGCGCCGGTGGCGGCGCTCGGCTGGCGGGTAGAGGCAGCGGCGGTCCCGTGGATCGTCGCGTCTGCGGCCCTCGAGCTCGCGTACTTCGTCCTGCTCACGACGGCGTACCGCGCATCGGACGTCAGCCTCGTGTACCCGATCGCACGCGGGACGGCACCGGTACTCGTGCTCGTCGGCGCCACCGCCGCCGGAGCCGCGCTCGGCGCAGCAGAAGCCGCCGGTGTCGTCCTCGTCGGTGCCGGCGTCCTTCTCGTCCGCGGCCCGAGAGGAGGAGCGGACACGCGTGGGATCCTGCTCGCGCTCGCGATCGCGGCCACGATCGCCGGCTACACGCTCGTCGATAACCAGGGGATCGAGCACGCCGCGGCGATCCCGTACCTCGAGGTCGTCCTCGTCCCGGTCGCCCTCGCCGGAGTCCTCTCGTACGTCGTCGGCGGTAACTGGAGGAGCCTTCGCGCCGAGCTCGGCCCGGCTACGATCGGAGCATCTCTCGGCGTGTTCGGCGCGTATGCCCTCGTTCTCGCCGCGCTCGCGCTGGCGCCGGCCGCCGCCGTGGCCGCGGTACGCGAGTCGAGCATCCTCTTCGCGGTCGTGCTCGGGGCGCTCGTGCTCCGCGAGCCCGTCGGCCGCGCACGTATCGCCGGAGCGGCGCTCGTAGTCGCAGGCGTCGCGCTCGTCGCCCTGTCCTGATCGCAGCGAGAGGGTGCTATCCTGGGCGAACCACATTTCACCGGCTTGGAGAAATGGGCGCGTCGCGCCCATTTGTTTTGAGAGGGAGCTTTGACGACGACCGTCACACGCGAGAGAGCCCTGCAGGACGAGATCGCACCGGCGGTCGCCGATCGCCTGCCCGGGGTCGAGGTCCTCGCCGTCGAGCTTCTCTCGCCGAGTCGCTTCTGCGTGTACGTCGACCATCCGTCCGGCGTCGACCACGCGCTCTGCGAGGAGGTCACGCGCCTGCTCGGGCCCTACCGCGACGAGTACACGGTGGACGTGTCGTCGCCCGGGCCGGAGCGGCCGCTGCGGACGCCGTCGCACTTCGCGAGTGCGATCGGCCGACACGTCGCGGTGCGCACGGACTCCGAGATCGACGGCCGCAGCAAGTTCCGGGGCGCGGTGCTCTCGGCGGACGAGGGTGAGTTGACCCTCCCACGGGCGCCGAGCCAGTTCATATCCCGTACGCGAGGATCGTGCGGGCGAACCTGATCGACGAGGGGTAGACACATGAGCCAGGAGATCATCGAGGGCATCCAGAGCATCGAGCGCGAGAAGGGGATCGAGGAAGGCATCCTCATCTCCGCTCTCGAGGACGCTCTCCTCGCTGCTTACAAGAAGACGCCGGGCGCCACGCGTCACGCCGAGGTCAAGCTGGACGACGCCGGGGAGTTCCGAGTCTTCAGCATCGACATTCCGGAGGACATCGAGGTGCGGCTGCTCGAGGACGCGCGCGAGGCCAGGATCCAGGAGCTGGAGCGGATCGAGGAAGAGACCCACGAGCGCCAGCACACGCTCATCACCGACGAGGACCTCGATCTCGACTGGTCGCAGGTGCCGGAGGGTCAGATCGAGCGCGCCGACGTGACCCCCGACGACTTCGGCCGCATAGCCGCGCAGACCGCAAAGCAGGTCATCCAGCAGCGGATCCGCGAGGCCGAGCGCGCCATCATGTACGAGGAGTACGTCGACCGGCAGGGCGAGGTCGTGACCGGGATCGTCCAGCAGGCCGGCGACCGAAACAACGTCCTCGTCGACCTCGGTCGTGTCGAGGCGCTGCTGCCGCGCTCCGAGCAGGTCGACGGTGAGCGCTACGAGCAGGGGAGCCGCATCAAGGCGGTGATCGCCGAGGTTCGCTCGGGGACGAAAGGCCCGCAGGTGATCCTTTCGCGGCGCGATCCCGAGCTCATCCGGGCGCTCTTCGAGCTCGAAGTGCCGGAGATTGCCGACGGCCTCGTCGAGATCCGCGGAGTCGCCCGCGAGCCCGGCTACCGGTCGAAGATCGCGGTCGAGTCGCACATGCAGGGTGTCGATCCGGTCGGCGCGTGCGTCGGGCCGCGCGGCTCGCGGGTCCGCATGGTCGTCTCGGAGCTCCGCGGTGAGAAGATCGACATCATCCCCTGGAACACCGAGCCTGCGCGGTTCGTGGCCAAAGCGCTCTCGCCGGCTCGCGTGCGGGAGGTCTACATCGACGACGACACGCGCGAGGCGACGGTCATCGTGCCCGACGACCAGCTAGCGCTCGCGATCGGGAAAGAGGGCCTGAACGCACGGCTGGCGACCCGGCTGACGGGCTGGAAGATCGACATCGAGTCGGAGACGGAGTTCGCGCAGGCCGAGGCGGCCGCCGCCTTCGCCGGCTCCGCCGACGACGAGGACTACTCCGGCCGCTGCGCCGCGATCCTCTCGAACGGCAAGCGCTGTCCGAACGCCGCGCTCCCCGGCTCGCGCTACTGCGGCGTCCCCGCCCATCAGGCGCTCGCGGCGACCGAGGACACGAACGGAGCCGGAGCCGACGGCGCCGAGGAGACCGTCGAGGTCGAGGCAGCCGAGGCCGAGCCGGTTGCGGAGGCCGTCGCTGAGGTCGCCGACGGCGTCGAGCAGGAGCTCGCGCTGGAAGCGGTCGCGGAGGGCACGGACACGGCCGAGGAAGACGGCGAAACGGCCTAGACTGGCGATCTGAATGGCCGACGGACGCAACAAGCCCAACCGACCGGTACGCCCGCGCGGAGGATCCGCCGGGCGGAAGCGTCGCGTCGTCATCGACAGCGGCGCCGCCCGCAGTCGCGAGGG
The DNA here is from genome assembly GCA_963848725.1 of uncultured Actinomycetes bacterium. Classification (GTDB taxonomy): domain Bacteria; phylum Actinomycetota; class Thermoleophilia; order Gaiellales; family Gaiellaceae; genus GMQP-bins7. The sequence continues at coordinate 12,444 of CAWKEV010000027.1, forward strand.
CCGGCAACCGCGCGAACGCAGCGGGGCGCCTACCGCGCCGCGTCAGCCGGTCGCGGCCCCGACCGGGCCGGTGACCGTCGAGTCCGGCGTCACGGTCAAGGATCTCTCGCATGCGCTCGGCGTCCCCATGGGCGAGCTGATCAAGATCCTCATGGCGCTCGGCCAGATGAAGACGGCGACGCAGTCGCTCGCCGACGAGGAGGTCGAGCTCATCGCGACCGAGTTGAGCCGCGAGATCGCGATCAAGCACGCCGCCGACGAGGAGCTCGAGCCGACCGAGTTCGACGACAGCGAGGAGGACCTCGTCGCACGTCCGCCGGTCGTCACGATCATGGGCCACGTCGATCACGGGAAGACGACGCTCCTCGACGCCATCCGCGAGGCGTCCGTCGTCGAGACCGAGGCCGGCGGGATCACGCAGCACATCGGCGCGTACCAGGCCGAGATCGACGGCCGCGCGATCACGTTCCTCGACACGCCGGGCCACGAGGCGTTCACCGCCATGCGCGCCCGCGGGGCGAAGGTCACGGACATCGCCGTCCTCGTCGTGGCCGCGGACGACGGGGTCATGCCGCAGACACGCGAGTCCATCTCCCACGCCCGCGCGGCCGAGGTGCCCATCGTGGTCGCGGTCAACAAGATGGACGTAGCGGACGCGAACGCCGACCGTGTGAAGAGCGAGCTCGCGGCCGACGGGCTCCAGCCCGAGGACTGGGGCGGCGCGACACAGTTCTCCGAGGTCTCCGCCAAGCAGCAGACGAACCTCGCGGACCTGCTCGAGAAGATCCTGCTCGTCGCGGACGCGGAGCTCGACCTCCGTGCGAACCCCGTCGCGGACGCGTCGGGGGTCGTGATCGAGTCACGCCTCGACGTCGGCCGCGGGCCGGTCGCGACGGTCCTCGTCCAGCGCGGCACGCTCGAGGTCGGCGACGCCGCGGTGGCGGGAGACGCTTCCGGCAAGGTCCGCGCGCTCTACGACTATCGAGGCGAGAAGGTGCGCGAGGCGAAGCCGGGTGACCCGGTCGAGGTGCTCGGATTCGACCGCCCGCCGGCAGCCGGGGAGTACGTCCGTGTGGTGGAGCACGAGCGTCAGGCGAAGCACCTGGCGAACGTCCGAGCCGAGCGCCTGCGTCGCGAGCAGCTCGCGCAACGCCCGCGCCGCCGAGTCTCACTCGAGACGCTCCACGAGGACCTTCAGGCCGGCGCGGTCCAGGACCTGAACATCGTGCTGAAGGGAGACGTCCAGGGCTCGGTGGAGGCCCTTCTCGGAGAGCTTCAGAAGATCCAGCACTCCGAGGTGCGCGTCAACGTGATCCACACCGGTGTGGGAGGGATCACGGAGAACGACGTCAACCTCGCCTCGGCGTCGGACGCCCTCGTCATCGGCTTCAACGTGCGGCCGAGCGCGGATGCGCGCGCGCTCGCCGAACGGGAAGGCGTCGACATCCGGACGTACCGGGTCATCTATCAGCTCACCGACGACATCCAGCAGGCGCTCGTCGGGATGCTCTCCCCGTCCAGACGGAGGAGACACTCGGGGAGGCCGAGGTGCGGGCCCTCTTCAAGGTCTCGAGGCTCGGGACGATCGCCGGGTGCATGGTGACGACCGGAGTCGTCCGCCGCAGTGCGCTCGTGCGCGTCGTCCGCGACGGGACCGTGGTCCAGGACACCTCGATCGCGCAGCTCCGCCGCTTCAAGGACGACGTTCGCGAGGTGAGCGAGGGCTTCGAGTGCGGGATCCTGCTCGACGGCTTCAACGACGTGAAGGAAGGCGACGTCCTCGAGGCGTATGAGACCCGCCAGATCGAGCGCACGGACCTGGACGACGTCCCGCCCGCCCCGCCTTCGGAGACCGACTAGCGCTCCCTGCCCGTGGCGACGGGCTACGTCGGCATCCTCTCGGTCGAGCTCCATTTCCCCGAGAGCGGCTCTCTCAAGGGGAAGCGCAGGTTCGTGAAGTCGGCGAAGGCACAGCTCCACGAGCGCTTCGGCGCCTCGGTGGCGGAAGTCGACCACCAGGATCTGTGGCAGCGCTCGCGACTGACCGTGGCGTGCGCGGCGAGCGGGCACCACGAGCTCGAGCAGCTCCTCGATGCTGCGGTTCGCTACCTCGGGGCGCAGGAGTACGAGCTCGTGCGGGTCGAGCGGGAGGTGGTCGTCCCTGGCGAGTGAGCGGAGACGGCGCGTGAACGAGGCGATCCGCGAGGTGCTCTCGGACGCGCTCCCGACGCTGAAGGACCCGCGAATCGGGTTCGTCACGGTGACCGGCGTGCAGGCGACGACCGACCTCACGCACGCCAAGGTCTTCGTGAGCGTGCTCGGCTCGGAGAAGGAGCGCGAGCGGACGCTCGCAGGCCTCGAAGCTGCGCACGGCGTCCTCCAGGCGCGGGTCGCGCGGGAGCTCAGGCTGCGCCGGACTCCGGTGCTGGCGTTCGAATACGATCCGACGATCGAGCGCGGCGTGCGCCTGACCAAGCTGATCGACGAGCTCGCGCCCGAGGCACCGATGACGACGACGGACGACATGGCTATAGCGGTCGTCGCGCTCCGAGAGCGCGACCGCTTCCTCGTGACCTCGCACGAGGCGCCGGACGGCGATGCGCTCGGGTCGCTCCTCGCGACCGGGCTCGCCCTTGCGCAGCTCGGCAAGGACGCTGTCATGTTCCTCGGCGGCGACGCGCCGCTCCCGGGCGAGTACCGCTTCCTCGACCTCGGAGACCGCGGCCTTCTCCGCGAGCTTCCGGCCGATGCCGCCGAGCGAACGCTCGTCGCCGTCGACTGCGCGAGCGAGGGCCGCGTTGGTGCCCAGCCCGGCCTCGTCGAAGCCGCGCCGTACACGATCAACGTCGATCACCACCACGACAACCCCCGCTTCGGCGAGGTCAACGTGGTGGTCGAGGACGCGTCGTCCACGGGCGAGGTGCTCGCAGATGTCTTTCGCGAACTCGGCGTCCAGCTGACGCCCGGTATCGCCGAGGCCCTGTACATCGCGCTCGTCACCGACACGGGTCGCTTCCAGTATGCGAACACGACGCCGAAGGCACTCCGCCTGGCGGCCGAGCTGGTCGAGGCAGGCGCGGACGTGAACCGCGTGTTCCAGGGCGTGTACGAAAACGTCCAGTTCGCGAAGCTCAAGCTCCTTGCGCGCGCGCTCGAGCACGCGCAGGTGCTCGAAGGAGGGGAGATCGTGGTCTCGCACCTGCTCCGGAGCGATTTCGAGGCCGTCGGCGCGACCGAGCCGTATTCCGAGGGGATCATCGACGTCCTGCGCTCCGTCGAGGGCTCGATCGTGTCGGCGCTCATCCGCGAGCCGCCGCGGGACAGTGGGCCGACGCGGAAGGTCTCGCTGCGCTCTTCGGTCGACGAGGTCGACGTGAGCGCGATCGCGCGCAAGTCCGGGGGCGGCGGGCATCGCGAGGCGGCCGGCTTCTCGAGCGAGTTGTCGGTTGCGGAGCTCACGGACTTCATCGTCCGCGAGGTCGCAGCTCAGGTCGGCGGCTTCTCCGAGGCGTAATGCCGCCTCGAGGGCTCGAGCCGAGCGGGATCCTCCTCGTCGACAAGCCGGCCGGGCCGACGTCGTTCGACATCGTCGCCGCGGTGCGCCTCGGAACGGGGGCCCGCACCGGTCACGCGGGAACGCTCGACCCGTTCGCGACCGGGCTCCTGCTGCTCCTCTCCGGCACCGCCACGCGACTCCAGTCCCGCTTCGTCGGGCTCGACAAGCGCTACCTCGTCGAGATCGACCTCTCCGCCCGGACGACGACCGGCGATCCCGAGGGCGACGTCGTCGACGAGAGCGATCCGCCCGACCCGGAGGCCCTCGACGAGAATCTCGACGAGCTGCGGGGGACGGTCGAGCTGCCCGTTCCGGCAGCGTCTGCGGTGAAGATCGGCGGCGAGCGGGCGTACCGTCTGCACCGCCGGGGCGTGGCGGTGGAGATGCCGGTGCGGCGAATGCAGGTGCGTGAGCTCGCGCTCGAGAGCTACGAGGACGGCGTGGCACGGATCGAGCTCCTCGTCTCCTCCGGCACCTACGTCCGCTCGATCGCGGACTCGCTCGGCGGCCACTGCGTGGCGCTCCGTCGCACCGAGATCGGCCCGTTCTCGGTCGAGGAGGCCGATCCCGAGCGCATCCTGCCCCCCGACGAGGCGCTCGCACGGCTCGGATGAACCTCGCGCGCGCGCCGGAGGAGGTGGAGCGCCGACCACGCGCGGTCGCCGTCGGCGCGTTCGACGGCGTCCACCTGGGACACCGATCGGTGTGCGCGGCTGTCGTCGCGACCGGGCTCGCTCCGACCGCCATCACGTTCGATCCGCACCCTCGCATCGCCCTCGGCAACCGGGTCGACCTGCTGACGACGCTCGACCGCCGGCTCGAGCTCCTCGGCGCCGCCGGTATGGAGACCACGCTCGTAGCTGCCTTCACACCAGAGCTCCAGAGCCTTCCGCCCGAGGACTTCGCAGAGCGCTACCTGCGGGCGATCGGCGCAGAGACCGTTGTCGCCGGCGAGGACTTCCGCTTCGGCGTACGGAGATCCGGCGACCTCGAGCTCCTCGAGCGGCTCGGCTTCGGAGTTGTCGTCGCCCCGCGGGTGGATGGCGTGTCGTCGACCGCGATCCGGGCCGTGCTCCAGGAAGGGGACGTCGCGAGCGCGGCTCGGATGCTCGGGCGTCCGTTCGAGCTCGACGGGACGGTGGTCGCCGGAGACCAGCGCGGCGGCACGCTCGGATACCCGACCGCGAACCTGCGTCTCGAGCCCGACCTCGCGTGTCCGCGGTACGGGATCTACGCGGGGTCGGCGCTCGACCACCGCGCAGCTCTCTCGATCGGGACGAACCCGCACTACGGGGGGATGGAGAGGCGGATCGAGCCGTATCTTCTCGACTTCGAAGGAGACCTCTACGGCCGCCGGCTGCTCGTCGAGGTCTGGGAGCGGCTCCGCGACGAGGCCGTGTTCGGCTCCGAGGAGGAGCTCGTCGCGCAGATCGCCCGTGACGTCGAGGCGACGCGCCTCGCCCGCCGCCCGGCGCCCTAGCGGGCTTCGACTACCGTTGAGAGCCGTGGGGGAGCGCAACGGACAGCCGCTGGTCCATGCGCGCGGACTCGTCAAGCGTTTCGGGGAGCTCGTGGCCGTCGACGGCGTCGACTTCGACCTGACGCGTGGCGAGGCCTTCGGGTTTCTCGGCCCGAACGGCGCGGGCAAGACGTCGACGATGCGGATGATCGGCTGCGTGTCCCCCGTCAGCGACGGGACGCTCAGCGTATTCGGGCTCGACCCGGCGAGGGACGGTGTCGAGATCCGCGGCAGGCTCGGCGTCGTGCCGCAGGAGGACTCGCTCGACATGGATCTGACCGTGCGCGAGAACATCGTCGTCTACGGCCGCTACTTCGGGCTCCCGCGCGGCCAGCTGAGGAAGCGCGCCGACGAGCTGCTCGACTTCGTGGAGCTCTCCGAGCGCGCGAACGACCGCGTGGAGCCATTGTCCGGAGGCATGAAGCGCCGCCTGACCATCGCGCGCTCGCTCGTCAACGAGCCCGAGGTGCTCCTCCTCGACGAGCCGACGACGGGTCTCGACCCGCAGGCGAGGCACGTCGTCTGGGACCGCCTCTACCGCCTCAAGCGGCGTGGCGTCACGCTGCTCCTGACGACGCACTACATGGACGAGGCGGAGCAGCTCTGCGACCGGCTCGTGGTGATGGATCACGGGCAGATCGTGGCCGAGGGCTCGCCGCTCGAGCTCATCGACCGCTACTCGACGCGCGAGGTCGTCGAGCTGCGCTTCGACGAAGAACCGCCCGTCCGACGTCACCTCGTGGGTCGACGGGCTCGTCTCGCGCGTCGAATCGCTCCCCGACCGGGTCCTGCTCTACACCGACGACGGAGACGGCGCGGCGCATCAGCTCCACGAGCGCGGGCTCGTCCCGGAGAGCGTGCTCGTGCGGCGGAGCACCCTCGAGGACGTCTTTCTCCATCTCACCGGCCGGAGCCTGATCGAATGACGACGCTCGTCCTCGCTGCCCGCCCGCTCGAGTTCTTCTTCGCCCAGTACCGCCGGGTCTGGCGAGGGACGGCGGTCTCGAGCATCGTGACGCCGGTCGTCTACCTCCTGGCGCTCGGAATCGGGCTCGGGTCGTTCGTCGGCGACGTCGCCTTCGACGGGACGACGTACCGCTACGTCGAGTTCGTCGCTCCGGGACTCCTGGCAGCGACGGCGATGCAGGTCGCATCGTTCGAGTCGAGCTGGCCAGTCCTCTCGGCGATCAAGTGGAGCCGCCAGTACCACGCGATGCTCGCGACTCCGTTGCGCGTGCGCGACGTGCTCGCGGGCCATCAGGCCTGGGTCGCCCTGCGCGTGTTCGCGACGGCGACGGTCTACTTCGTCGTGATCGCGCTTCCGCCGTTCGATGCGGTCGTCTCGTGGTGGGGTGATCTCGCGATTCCCACCGCCGTGCTCGTCGGCCTGGCCTTCTCGGCCCCGATCGCCGCCTGGGGGGCTCGGGCGCAGATCGACTCCTCGTTCGTCGCGCTCTTCCGCTTCGTGATCCTGCCGATGTTCCTCTTCTCGGGGACCTTTCCCGATCAGCCGGCTTCCGGCCGCGCTGGAGATCGTCGCGTACGCGACTCCTCTGTGGCACGGGGTCAACCTGTGTCGTCAGCTCACCCTCGGGCAGATCGACGTCCCGAGCGCGCTCGGGAGCGTCGCCTACCTCGTGACGTGGACGGTCGCCGCGCTCTTCGTCGCCCACCACACCTATCGCCGAAGGCTCGTTCGCTGATGGCCGAGCTCACGGAACGACTTCTCGGCTTCTCCCCGGCGCAGCCCCGAATCGGCGGGCTGCTGATCGTCGAGCGAAACGCGATGGTCTACCGCCGCACCTGGATGATTCTCTTCTCCGGGTTCTTCGAGCCGCTCTTCTACCTCCTCGCGTTCGGTGTCGGGCTCGGCTCGTACGTCGGCACCGTCGGAGTCAACGGTCAGCAGGTCGACTACGACCTGTTCCTCGCATCGTCGCTCCTCGCGGCGTCGGCGATGAACGGCGCGTTCTACGACGCGACCAACGTGTTCTGGAAGCTGCGCTACGCGAAGGTGTACGACGCGATGCTCTCGACCCCCGTGCGGCCGGCGGACGTCGCGGTGGGCGAGACGATGTGGGCGGTCGTGCGCTCGCTGCTCTACTCGACGGCCTTTCTCACCATCGTCGCCATGCTCGGGCTCATCCACAGCTGGTGGGCGCTCCTCGTCCTGCCGTGCGCCTTCGTGATCGGGTTCGCCTTCGCCGGGGCCGGCATCGCCGCCGTGACGTTCATGCGGAGCTGGCAGGACTTCGAGTTCCTGCAGCTCGTGATGCTCCCGATGTTCCTCTTCTCGGCGACCTTCTACCCGATCTCCGTCTACCCGACCGCGATCGAGTGGCTCGTTCGGGTCCTGCCGCTGTACAACGGGATCTCGCTCATGCGTGCCCTCATGACGGGCTCCGTCGGCGTCGTGCAGCTGGCCAACGTGATCTACCTGGCCGCCCTCGGGATCGGGGGGATGTTCCTCGCTAGCCGGCGGATCGACGCGCTCCTGCTCAAGTAGGTCGACGTCAGATCACGACTGCGGCACCGTCTCGCCTCGGGTCGCCCGCCGCGCCCGCGCGACCGACGCAGCTCACGCCGCCGAAGTAGTGGTGGATGTCGTCCCAGCGGCGGACGCTTCGCCCCGCGGACTCGAGCGCCGTGAGCGCGTCCTCGTCAACGCCCGGCTCCGCGTCGACCACCTCGGAAGTAGGGTGGACGCGCGGGCGCTCGACGGCGTCTTCGGCGGCGAGGCCTTCGTCCAGGATCCCGGCGAGGACGGTGGCGAGCGCCGTGCGGAGCCGTGTCGCGCCCGCTGACCCGATCGCCAGCTCGAGCCCGGCGCCGTCGAAGGCGAGCGTCGGCGCCATCCGGCTCTCGAGATGGTCGCCCGGCTTCGGGTCCCCCGCTGCGATGTCGCTCTCTCCGAGGAGGTTGTTGAGCTGGGTGTCGAAGCCGGGGACCCAGACCCCTGCGCCGACCCCCAGGCTATGGGTCAGCACGCACGCGCGGCCAAGGCTGTCGACCGCGACCATGTTCGTCGTGTGCTCCGCGGCCCTGTCGCGGGTCTCGAGGGCCGCGACGAGCACGAGCACACGGTCCATCGCCGAGAGCTCCGAGAGCTCCGGAAGCAGCGGAAGCAACGCCGGGACTCCCGAGAGCCCGCCGCGGGTCGCGACCCGTCGTCCTCGGTACTCGACGAGTACCGGGTCGCGCCAGCGCGGCTGGTAGTCCGCGAGGTCGGTGGAGGTGAAGACCACGCCGTCGACCGCCAAGAGCGCCTCGGCGAGCGAACCGCGATAGGCGCTGGCGGCACCCTCCTCCGCGAGCGCCTCGAGCGTCTGCACGAGCCCGGGCTGGACGAGCGGCGCTCCCGCCACGAGCGTAGCGCCGTCGCGCGTGAAGAGCTCGGCGCCGCGCCCGATCGTGAAGATGCCCGAGAGCATCGCAAGCGACCGCGCATGCATGGGCGGGAGAGGCACGGGGCGCGCAGCGAGCGCCAGCGCCGGCTCGACGAGACGCCTCCAGGGAAGACGACCGAGCCGCTCCCAGAGCTCGCCGAGGGCGGCGGGCAGTCCCGGCACCGCACACGACGGGGCACCCACGCGGTAGTCGACGACCTCGTCGCCGAATGCGACGGGCAGCTCGACGAGCTCGCCTTCTGCGCTCGGAACCGCGGCGAAGCCGTCGAGGTTGGCGATGCGAGAGCCGTCGAAGACGACCCCATGACATCCGGCGAGCAATCCGCTCATCACCGTCTCGACGACACACGACGCGAGGCACATCGCGACCACCGCGTCGGCGGCGGTTCCCCCTTCAGCGAGGATCTCGGCGCCGACCTCCGCCGTCGCCGGGTGGCCGGCGGCTACGCCCGCGCGCACGATGCGCTCAGCAGACGACCAGCCCCGGCGATGCTCCAGTTCCCCTGCCGGAAACTCCGCCGAAGTGCCCGAGCGGCCAGGCGACGAGGAACACGCGTCCGAAGATCGCGTTCCGTGGGACAGGTCCGAACGTGCGGCTGTCCTGAGCGGTCGTCCGGTTGTCGCCGAGCACGAAGAACTCGTCACCCCCGAGGTCCACCTGCTTGAACGGGGCCGTCCGCAGGCCGTCCGCCTTGAACCCGTTGACGTAGACCGCGCCGCCGCGACCGACCACCTGGTCCCCCGGCACGCCGACGACCCTGCGGACGACGACGAGCTGATGTGAGCTCGCGTCGGGCGTGATAGTGCCATCCGCGGCGCCGACGGCATGGATCGCGACCATCTCCCCCCGCCTCGGAGCGCGGATCCGGTACGTGAGCCCTTCGATGACGACACGCCCGTTGCAGGCGGGGATCGAGGGGGCGTTGCTGGCGACGGCATCCGTCTTCACGGAGACGAGCAGGAAGGTGCGGTCGAGGACGAAGCCGGCGATCACGACGACGAGGGCGACGATCCCGATCCAGACGAGCGCTCTCCGCATCGCGGAAAGTGTGCCGTCGGAGGCGGACGGGGAGGCGGCTGCTACCCTTGCCGAGGCCGCAGTCGCGGCTCCGGCGTGTGACTTCCTTCACGCGGAGCGGGGATCGCGGAGTCGTCGGACGAGAGGAGATCCTTTGAGCCTCACCAAGGAAGCCAAGCTGGAAGTGATCGGGAAGCACGGCCGCGGGCCCGCGGACACGGGATCGGCGGAGGTGCAGGTCGCCCTCCTCACGCGGAGGATCGACGAGCTCACGGAGCATCTGCGCCAGCATCCGAAGGACCACTATTCGAGGCGCGGCCTCCTGAAGCTCGTGGGCCGCCGCCGGCGCTTCCTGAACTACCTCCAGCGCAAGGACGTCGAGGGCTACCGTGCCCTCATCAAGGAGCTCGGCCTGCGCAGGTAGGAGCTCCAGTCGGCGGAAGGTGGAAGTTTGAGCGAGGCCCGCCCCGAGAGCGCGCGGGACTGACTCAAACCTCCACCTTCCGAAACGTAGGAAGAGTGAAGGGACACAGCACATGAGCGTCACCACCGGGCGAATCGCCACGGTGTCCGTTGACGTGGGCGATCAGGAGATCGTCTTCGAGACGGGCAAGCTCGCCAAGCAGGCAGACGGAGCGGTCCTCTGCCGCTCGGGCGAGACCATGATCCTCGCGACAGCAGTCGGACGTCCGGATTCGCGCCCCGACGCCGACTTCTTCCCTCTGACGGTCGACGTCGAGGAGCGGATGTACGCCGCCGGGAAGATCCCGGGCGGCTTCTTCAAGCGCGAGGGACGCGCGACGGAGCGGGCCACGCTGACCGCGCGCATGATCGACCGCCCGATCCGGCCGCTCTGGCCGAAGGGCTTCCGCAACGAGGTGCACCTCGTCTGCACGACCCTCTCCGCCGATCTCGTGACGGCGCACGACATCCTCTGCATCAACGGCGCGTCCGCGGCGTTGATGATCTCGCCCCTGCCGTTCCTCGGCCCGATCGGCGCCGTCCGCATCGGGCGCGTCGAGGGCGACCTCGTCGTCAACCCGTCGCTCGAGCAGCTCGAGGGCGCCTCTCTGGACCTCATCGTCGTCGGCACCCGTGAGGCGCTGACGATGGTCGAGGCCGGCGGGGATCAGATCCCCGAGGACACGATCCTCGAGGCTCTCGACCTGGCGCACTCGGAGATCCGCAAGATCTGCGACGCGCTCGAGGACCTGCGGGCACAGGTCGGCAAGCCGAAGTGGGTCGACGTCGACCTCACGGCAGAGCTCGACGTCGCGCACGGGTCGGCGGTGGCAGCGGCGATCGCCGAGCATGGGCTCCGCGAGGCGGCGACTGCCGTCGACGAGCTCGTCGAGGCGTCTTCGCCGGAGATCACGATGTCCTCGACGGAAGACGACATGACGAAGCGCGGACAAGTCCGCGCGGGCTTCGCGTCGATCCTCGAGAAGGCGCGCCTGGCCGCCGTCGAAGGGCCGGTTCGCGAGCAGTTCCTCTCGGAGCTTCGCGAACTGACCGACGCCGAGCAGGACTCGAAGGAGCTCCGCTCCGCGAAGCGTGACCTGCTCTACGACCGGATCCTCGAGGAGGTCGAGCTGCCGTTCCCGGTCGGCCCGCCGCCTGCCGAGGGCGAGGCCCCAGTCAAGGACTCGGTGACGAAGCAGCACGTCAAGCGTGCGTGCGAGGCCATCTACAAGGACCTCGTCCGCAAGAAGATCGCCGTCGACAAGCGACGGCCCGACGGGCGCGGCTCGGAGGAGATCCGTCCGGTCACCTGTGAGGTGGGCGTCAGCCCCAGGACCCATGGTTCCGCGCTCTTCACGCGCGGGCAGACGCAGATCATGACGCTGCTGACGCTCGGCACGGTGAAGGAGGGACAGAAGATCGACGACCTCTCCCGCGAGCACCAGCGGCGATACATCCACCACTACAACTTCCCGCCCTACTCGGTCGGCGAGACAGGGTTCATGCGGGGGCCGAAGCGGCGTGACATCGGCCACGGGGCGCTCGCGCAGCGTGCGCTCGAGGCCGTGATCCCGTCGGTGGAGGAGTTCCCGTACACGATCCGGCTCGTCTCGGAGACACTCGAGTCGAACGGCTCTTCGTCCATGGGCTCCGTCTGCGGCTCGACGCTCGCGCTGATGGACGCGGGCGTCCCCATCGAGGCGCCCGTCTCGGGCATCGCGATGGGCCTCGTGAAGGAGGGCGACGACTACGTCATCCTCACCGACATCCAGGGGGCGGAGGACCACCTCGGCGACATGGACTTCAAGGTCGCCGGAACGCGGGACGGGATCACCGCGCTGCAGATGGACATCAAGATCACCGGCGTTACGCAGGAGATCATGCGCTCGGCGCTCGAGCAGGCGAAGCGGGCGCGCGAGTCGATCCTCGAGACGATGCTGGCCGAGATCCCCGAGCCGCGCGTCGCCCTCGCCGATCACGCGCCGCGGATCTCGACGGTCAAGATCGACCCGGAGCAGATCGGTCTCGTCATCGGCAAGGGCGGCGAGACGATCCGCGGGCTCGAGGCGGACTACGAGGTGCAGATCGACATCGAGGAGGACGGCACGATCCTCATCTACGCGACCGAGGGGACGAAGGCAGAGGCCGCGATCGCCGCTGTCACCAACCTGACGAAGTCCCCGGAGGTCGGCGACACGTACACGGGCAAGGTCGTCAAGACAACACAGTTCGGCGCGTTCGTCGAGCTGAAGAAGGGAACGGACGGCCTGCTCCACGTCTCGAACGTCGGCCCGGGCCGCGTCGGTCACATCGAGGACGTGATCGCGCGCGGCGACGTGCTCGACGTGCTCGTCCAGGAGGTGGACAAGGACCGTGGCCGGATCGGCCTCAAGCTCGTGGCCAAGCACGAGAACGGCAACCTCGTCCAGCCCGAGGAGCTGATCGAGCGGGCGAAGAACGCCCCGCCCCGCGAGGATCGCGAGGAGCGTCCCCGCGGGCCGCGCGACCGCGGCCGCGGACGGCCGCGCGAGCGCGAGCGCTCGTAGCGATGCGGACGGGGGCGGCATCTGCCGCCCCCGTCTACCATCACCGCGGAATGCGCCACCAGCTGACCGAGCTCGAGGGCGGCGAACGTGTGATCTCGGAGCGCCTGACCGGCGTTCGCTCGATCGCGCTCGGCTTCTGGATCGGCGCCGGCTCACGCGACGAGCCCGAAGCGCGCGCCGGTGTCTCGCACTTCATCGAGCACCTGCTCTTCAAGGGCTCGTCGCGGTACACCGCGCAGGAGATCGCCGAGATCTTCGACGAGCTCGGCGGCGAGCTGAACGCCGCCACCTCGCGCGAGACGACGGTGGTCTACGCGCGCATCCCGGACGACCGCCTCGAGACCGCGCTCGACGTGATGGCTGACATGGTCTTCCGACCTGCATTCGAGGACATCGACTCCGAGCGGGAGGTCGTGCTCGAGGAGATCGCGATGGTGGAGGACACGCCGCACGACCTCGTCCACGACATCGCCGCCGAGGCCGTGTTCGGCGGCCATCCTCTGGGGCGGCCCGTGATCGGGCGGGCGGACGTGATCGAAACCGTTTCGACGCGTGCGCTCACCGCCTACCACCGCCGAGCGTATGCCGGCCCGCGCGTCGTCGTCGCTGCGGCCGGGAACCTGCGGCACGAGCACCTCGTCTCGCTGCTCCGCGAGCGGGGGGACGGAGTGAACGCAGCGACGCGCGCGCTCGCACGCAGGCCGGTGCGACGGCTCCCCGGGCCGGCGCTCCGATTCCAGCGGAAGGACACCGAGCAGTACCACGTCTGCCTCGGCGCTCCGGGAATCGACCGCTCGGACGAGCGCCGCTTCGCGGCGTCGATCCTCGATGCGATCCTCGGCGGCTCGGCGTCGTCTCGGCTCTTCCAGGAGATCCGCGAGAAGCGGGGAATGGCGTACTCGGTCTACAGCTACCTCTCCGAGTACTCCGACGCCGGCCAGGTCGGGCTCTACGTCGGCACGCGCGAGGAGAACCTCGCGGCCTGTCTCGAAATCGCGGTCGCCGAGCTCCTCGATCTCGGGCAGGGAAACGTCCGCGCGGACGAGCTCTCCCGCGCGAAGGAGAACCTCAAGGGCCGGCTCCTCCTCTCGCTCGAGTCGACGTCGACGCGCATGACCCGCCTCGGCAAGGCGACGATCACCGACGTGCCGCTGCTCGAGGTGGACGAGATCGTGCGTCGTCTGGACGCCGTCACCGCCGCGGACGTCGCCGGGCTCGCCGCGGAGCTCTTCGCGCCGGGTCGCCTCTCCGCGGCCGGGATCGGTCCCGACGAGATGCGCTTCCGCCAGGCGGTGGAGCACGTCAACCCGTCGCTGCTATCGCGGGCGGCGTAGTGCGCGTCGCCGTCTTCGGGAAGGACGGTAAGGTCGGAACGGCGCTCGCGCCGGCGCTCGAGGCCGCCGGGCACGAGGTCGTGGATGGCCGCGGGCACGGTCCGGACGGATGCGACGCCGCGGTGGACTTCACCCGTCCCGACGCGATCCCCGCGAACTCCGAACGCTGCTTCTCGGCTGGTGTGCCGCTCGTCGTGGGGACGACCGGCTTCGACGCGGAGGCGCTCGCCGCGCGTGCACGACAGGCCGGAGTCGCCTGCTTCCATGCGCCGAATTTCTCGCAGGGAGCGATCTTGATGATGCGCTTCGCGGAGGAGGCGGCGCGGCTCTTCCCGCGCGCGGAGATCGTCGAGCTGCACGCGGACACCAAGCGCGACGCCCCCTCCGGAACGGCCAAGGCGACGGCCACGCGCATGGGAAACGACCCGAAGATCCACTCCATCCGCCTTCCGGGCCTCGTCGCGCACCAGGCGGTGATCTTCGGCGGGCCGGGGGAGACGCTCACGATCCGCCACGACACGACGTCACGCGAGGCGTTCGTACCCGGCGTGCTGCTTGCACTCGAGCGGATCCGCTCGCTGCCACCCGGCCTCACGGTCGGGCTCGACGCGCTCCTCTGAGCGCGTGACCCTCTCCTTCGTCGTCGGCGATCTGACGGAGCAGCGAGTGGACGCGATCGGCAACGCCGCGAACGAGGCGCTCGTCGCAGCGGTGGGCGTCTGCGGGGCGATCCGGCGGGTGGCGACGAGATCTTCGACGAGTGCGCGCGGCTCGGAGGTTGCGCGACGGGAGACGCGAAGGCGACCGGCGGAGGGCCTCCGCTGCACGTACGCGGATGCGGCGGAGGCCCTCGGCGCGGACGCCGCTACCGCGTCTCGAGCGCTGCGAGAAGCTCCTGGTGGCGGCGCTCGTCGTCGTCGATGGCGGCCTCCTCGGGCTTGGTCATCCGCGCCCTGATCGCGTCCATGGGCTTCACGACGAAGAAGAAGACCGCCGCTGCGATCGCGGCGAACGTGATCACCGCGGTGATGAAAGACCCGTAGCGGAAGACGGCGTCGTTGATCGTGAACGTCAGGTCCGAGAAGTCGGGCTTGCCGACGATCATGGCGATGATCGGCATGACGAGGTCGTTCACGAACGAGTTCACGACCGCGGCGAACGCGACGCCCATGACGAACGCGACTGCCAGCTCGACGAGGTTCCCGCGCATGAGGAAGTCCCGGAACTCCTTCAGCATTGCGCCTGCCCTCCTTCGCTCGACAATGATGACGAGGACCCAGCCTCTCACAGGCGAACTGGGCGAACAGTGAGCCCCGGACGTCTCGAGACCTTCGCCGACGGGATCTTCGCGATCGCGGCCACGCTCCTGATCATCGACGTCGGCCTTCGTCCCGGAGCCGAAGGGTCGCTCGGCCGGCAGCTGCTCGACATCTGGCCGCAGTACCTCGCGTACGCGATCAGCTTCGTGACGATCGGGATCATGTGGGTCAACCACCATCGACTCATCCGCCAGCTCGAGCGGATCGACGAGCGATTCCTCTTCCTGAATCTCGGGCTCCTCGCGTGCATCGCGTTCGTCCCGTTCCCGACGCGGATCGTGGCGGAGTTCGTGCGCGGCGAGGACGGGCTCGCCGCTGCGCTCCTATACGGGATCACGCTCACCGTGACGGCCTTCTTCTTCAACGCGGTCTGGCTCTACGCGGCGCACGGAAGGCGCCTCCTGCACCCGAACGTGGACCCGAAGGAGGTGAGCGGCATCACGCGGAGCTACCTCCCGGGGACGCCGATGTACGCGGCGGCGACGCTCGTCGCGTTCGTGTCGCCGCAGGCGAGCGCCCTGCTCTTCGGGGTGATCGCCGTCTTCTACATGCTCTCGAGCTCGATCTTCGGAAGCACCGCGGCGGAGTACGATGCCTGACGTGCTCGGCGAGGTCCTGACCGCGATCGTCACGCCCTTCACCCAGAGAGGCGAGGTCGACATCCTGCGGTTCCGGGCGCTCGCGACGTACCTCGTGGACCACGGCTCCGACGGCCTCGTCGTGACCGGCTCGACCGGCGAGTCCCCGACCCTGTCGGACATCGAGCGCCTCGCGCTCTACGAGGCCGCGGTCGACGAGGTCGGTGGCCGCGCGACGGTCGTCGCGGGCACGGGGACCTATTCGACGAAGCACTCCGTGGACCTCACCAGGCGCGCTCACGACATCGGCGTCGACGGCTTCCTCGTTGTCACCCCCTACTACTCGAAGCCTCCGGTGCGGGGGATCGTCGAGCACTTCGCGGCTATCGCGGCGATGTCGGACCGCCCGATCGTGGTCTACAACATCCCGGGCCGGGTCGTCCTCAACCTCGAGACGGACGCGATCGCGCAGCTCGCCGAGATCCCGACCGTGCAGGCCGTGAAGCAGGCGAATCCCGATCTCGAGCAGGCGCAGGCGATCGTCGATCTCGGTCTCGACCTGTACGCAGGCGACGACGACCTCGTCCTCCCGTTCCTCGAGCTCGGTGGACGCGGAGGCGTGTGCGTGCACACTCACGTCGTCGGACTGCGGGTGAGGGACATGGTGAGGCACTTCCGCTCGGGCAACGTGAACCAGGCCCGAGCGATCGACGAGGAGCTTCGACCCTCGATCGACCTTCTCCGCATCGTCGTGAACCCGATCGCGATCAAGTGCGCGTTGAACCTCCTCGGCCACGACGTCGGCGGTCTGCGCCTGCCGCTCGTAGAGGCGACCGAGGACGAGCGCGAGCAGGTTCGCGGATGCCTCGAGCGGCTCGGCCTCGTCCAGCCGGCGGTCGTCTAGCGTGTCGGGCTTCGACGAGCAGCCCGGCGGCGGAATCCCGGGCGTCACGGGAGCCGCGTCGGGCCGGACTTGGGACGCCGTCGCCTCGGCACACGCCCCGGGCCTGAGCGGTGACTCCGTCTCGTTCGTCGCCGTGGCCGACGGGAGCCTGATCGTCGAGGAGGACGTGCCCGACGGCTCGCTCTCACCGCTCGCCGACGCGCTCGAGGAGCACATCTCGCCGCCGTATCGCGCGGCGGCCGTGCGGGACGACGGAGACATCTGGTCGGTCTCCGCACAGCACGTGTCGATCGCGGAGATTCCCGGCGTCGAGGGAGACGTCGTCGAGCTCAGCGTCGTCGGCGGAAATCGCGAGCTCTCGGTCGACGGCGAGGCGGTGTCGGAGTGGGTCCCGGCCCTCGACGCGCTCGCCGAGGGCTCCGGTGACACGGTCGTTCGGGCCGAGCGGATCGACGGCGATCTCTTCACGATCGACGTCTTCGCGCTGTAGCCGCACTCCGGCCGCCCGTAGACTCAACTCGTGAGCGAGATCCTGCGGATCGTCCCTCTCGGTGGGCTCGGCGAGGTGGGCAAGAACATGACCGTCTACGAGATGGACGGCGAGATCCTCGTCGTCGACGCGGGCCTCGCCTTCCCGCGCGACGAGCATCTCGGCGTCGACCTGCTCCTGCCCGACGTCTCGTACCTGCGCGGGCGCCGCGTCCGCGCGGTCCTCCTCACGCACGGACACGAGGACCACGTCGGCGGGCTCCCGTACCTCCTGCGCGAGGTGGACGTGGACGCAATCGTCTCCACGCGCCTCACGCTCGCGCTCGTGAAGTCGAAGCTCGACGAGCACGGGGTCGGTCAGGCCGCGGAGCTCGTCGAGGCGGCGCCCGGGGACGAGCCGCTCGAGCTCGGGCCCTTCCGGGTCGAGCTCGTCCGGGTCGCCCACTCGATCCCGGACTCGGTCGCCGTCGTGATCGAGACGGCCGCGGGCCGGATCGTCCACACCGGCGACTGGAAGCTCGACCACACGCCCGTCGACGGTCTGAGGACGGATGTCGGCAAGCTGGCCGAGATCGGAAACCGCGGCGTCGACCTCCTCCTCGGCGATTCGACGAACGCCGAGCGGCCAGGTACGACGGGCTCCGAGCGGCTCGTCGGGGAGGCGTTCCGCTCGCTCTTCCCGCTCCGCCGCGGCCGGATCCTCGTCGCCACCTTCGCCTCGAACATCCACCGCATGCAGCAAGCAGCGGACGTCGCGATCGAATGCGGCCGCAAGATCACGGTCGTCGGCCGCTCGATGCGCAAGAACATCAACATCGCCCGGAACCTCGGCTACGTGGACTTCCCGGAGGACGAGATCGTCAACCCGGACGCGGCAGCGTCGCTTCCTCCGGACCGCGTCCTCGCGCTCTGCACCGGGAGTCAGGGGGAACCGCTCTCGGCGCTGACGAGGATCGCGTACGGCGACCATCCGACGCTCTCGGTCGAGCACGGCGACACGGTGATCATCTCCGCGAAGCCGGTCCCGGGAACGAGCTGCGCGTGCACGACTCGATCAACCAGCTCGCGCGCTCCGGGGCAGAGGTGCTGCACGAGGAGATCGCGCCGGTCCACGTCTCCGGGCACGCGTACCAGGAGGAGCTCCGGACGATGCTCTCGCTCCTGCGACCGCGGTACGTGATGCCCATCCACGGCGAGTACCGGATGCTCGCCGCGCACGCGAAGCTCGCGCGCGACGCCGGGGTTCCCGACGAGCGGATCGTGCTCGCGGAGAACGGCTCGGTCGTCGAGGTCGCCCGGGGAGGTGCGCGTCTCGTCGACCACGTCGAGGCGGGGGTGACCTTCGTCGACGGGCTGCGCGTCGGCGACGTCCGTGACGTCGCCCTCCGCGACCGGAGGCGGCTGTCGGAGGACGGAGTCCTCATCGTCGTCACCACGTTGACGTCCTCGGACGGCGGCGAGATGGCGCCGCCGGAGCTCATCGCCCGGGGCTTCGCCGACTCGGAGGACCTCCTGGACGAGCTCCGCGACGAGGCGGACCGAGTCGTGCGCGAGCTCTCAGCGGAGCATGCGACCGAGATCAAGCTCTTGCAGGAGCACATCCACGACGCGGTCGGGCAGATCGTCTACGACCGCACGCGGCGCCGGCCGATGGTCCTCCCCGTGGTCATAGAGGTCTAACCGTGCACGCGGAGTGGGGCGCGGTCATCGAGGATCACGCGGCGAGCGGCTCGAGCGCCGCTCGGCTCGTGGCGCAGCTCCAGGCGTGCGAGGTGGCGGCGCTGGCGTTCTGCCGTCTGCTCGAGCGCTGGAGGCGGGGAGAGGCGCTTCCGGCGACTGCCGGCGGTCGCGAGGCAGCGCTTCGACGGGCCGCCGACCGCGTGGAGACGGCTCTGGCGGGGCTCGAGCGACCGCTCTCCCGCTACCTGCTCGAGCTCGAGCCGGAGCGGGCCGAGGGACGCTCGTGGTACGGGGGTCCGGGCGCGGCCGAGCTCGTCGAATGGCGGCCGGTGCTCGACCGCGCCGGCGTACGCGCCTGCCCGAATCGCGTCGCGTCCGTCTACCTCGAGCTGGCCGTCCTCGTCCGCGCTCTGGAGGGGCTCGGGACCGCGGCCAGCTTCGGCGCTGCGCCCGACCGCTCGTCGCTCTGGGCCGGGCTCTTCGACCTCCGAGACACGCTGCTCGGGTCGACGGTCGACGATCTCCGCGCGCTCGCTGCCTAGACGCCTAGCGCGATCCGAGGACGTCGTGGAGAGCGTCGAGGTACGCGCCGTACCCCGACGGCGTCGCCCATTCGTCGGCGCTCTCGACCGCTGTGCCCTCGCCCCACTCGTCGAAGCTGACGACGAGCTGGAACGGGTCGCCTAACGCCGCCATCTCCGAGACGAGGGCACGCCAGCGGGCGAGATCGCGCGGGAACGGGCTCGTGGCCGTGTCCGCCTTCCAGAAGCCGGGCATGATCGTCGTCGCATACCCGGGCTGCCGGTTGATCCCGGTGGCGAAGTCTGCGCCGTACTGGTGCCAGCCGTCCGGCTGCGCGGGACAGGTCGTGTACCCGGCGAAGACCTTCATCACGATGAAGAGCCCGCCGGGGTCGGCCTGCTTCCAGCGATCGGTGACCTCGCAATCGTCGCCCGACGAGTAGACGAAGACGACCGGCCGGCCAGCCAATCGGAGGTACGCCGGCTGCGCGCCGTAGCGGTCTCGGATGTACTCGAGGTCCCGCCGGATGTCGGCGACCGACGGGTTCCCGTAGCCCTCGCGCTCGTAGTAGACGGCCCAGCGGAAGGGGGTCGGCCGGGCCACCTCGAGTGCCGCCTGGAACCGCTCGTCGGTCGGATCCCCGATGCCCCACCACGACCAGATGCCTGCGTCGAGCCCCGCGTAGCGCATCGCGGCGACGTGGTCGCGCAGGACGTCGGCGCTCCCGGAGTCGTAGAAGCCGAGGGACGGGTGGTAGTGCGTGTACGGCGTGAGCCCGCCGAGCGTCCAGAGCTCGGGGAACCAGGCGTAGTAGAAGGCCGCGCGGACGGGGAACGTCGGCTCGTGCGCGTTCGGCGGCGGCCCTCGGAACTCGTGCACCCGGAGCCCATGACCGGGGGCGGGGGAGAAGAGGAAGCTGACCTCCGCCGCCGTCCCTGTGAGGAGGTCGTCTACGCGGCCGTCGAAGCGGAAGCTGCGCCACGTCCTCCGCTTGCCGGTCAGAGAGGGGCGCCCGACG
>CAWKEV010000028.1:0-10669 GCA_963848725.1 uncultured Actinomycetes bacterium
CTGCCGCGAGCCGCAAGGAGTGAGAGTCGCGGCGCCTCAGGTGCCGCGCTCGAGCTTCTCCCAGGTGCGCATCCCGCGCGCCTGCACCGCCTCGAGGATCTGCTTCCACTCCGGCAGCGCCCTAGCCCGCGAACAACCTCGCGCGCTTCGAGCGCAAGATGGCCGACGTCGAGGCCGAGGCGCTCGTGGACGTCGCGCTCTACGCCACGGTCGCGCCCAGCGGAGGACTGGACGAGATCGAGCCGCTGCACGCAGCGGGGGCCGCGGCTTTCAAGGTCTCGACGTTCGAGACCCATCCCGTGCGCTTCCCGCGCGTGCCCGACGGCGAGCTGCTGCTTGCGATGGGGATCTGCGCCGGCTCGGCGCGCTCGTCTGCTTCCACCCCGAGAACGACGACATCGTGCGGCGACTGCGGAGAAGCTCGCCGGCGAGGGACGCTCCGACCCGATGGCGCAGCCGAGCCCGGCCGCCCGTGGCCGAGAGCGAGGCCATCGGCCGCGCGCTCGAGCTCGGCCTCGCCACGGGCTGCCGCACGCACCTCTGCCACGTCTCGATCAGCGCGGGTTCGCGCTCGTCGCCGGGCGCTCGCCGATGGCGTCGACGCCAGCGCCGAGACCTGTACGCACTACCTCGTGATGGACGAGGACGACCTGCGCCGCCTGGGCGGCCGCGCGAAGATCAACCCGCCGCTGCGGCCGCGCGCCCAGCAGGACGCGCTCTGGCGGCTGCTCGAATCCGGCCGCGTCACCAGGTGACCTCCGACCACGTCGGCTGGGCGCGCGAGCTCAAGGACACGCCCGGACATCTTCGCGGCCCGCTCGGGCGTGCCTGGCCTCGAGACGACGCTGCCCCTGCTCTTCAGCGAAGGCGTGGTGCGTCGGGGATCCCCCTCGGCAGCGCTGCTGCGCGCGCTCTGCGAGGCCCCGGCGGCCCGCTACGGGCTCGCGCCGCGCAAGGGCGCGATCGCACCGGGAGCCGACGCGGACCTCGTGATCTTCGATCCGGACGAGCGCTGGCGCATCGACGAGCGCGAGCTCGTCTGCCATGCAGGCTGGAGCCCGTACCATGGGCGCGACGTGACCGGGCGTGTCAAGCAGGTGCTCGTGCGCGGCGGCACCGTCTTCGCAGGCGGCGAGGTGTGCGCGAGCCGGCTCGGGGCGCGTCGTGCGCCCCTGAGTCAGCAGGAGGCTGGCTAATGGCGATCTCGGCTGAGCGGAACATCAAGGCCAGCGCGGCCGCGAGTGCGTTGCAAGGGCTGGCGGCAGGAAGCCATCCTGCGCATGCTCGAGAACAACTTGGCGAATGCCGAGCGGCCCGAGGAGCTGGTCGTCTACGCGGGGTCCGCCAAGGCGGCGCGCGACTGGGAGAGCTACGACCGCATCGTCGCGGCGCTCCGGACGATGACGAGGATCAGACGCTCGTCGTGCAGTCGGGCAAGCCGTCGGACTGTTCCGCACGCACCGGCTGTCGCCGATCGCGCTGATCGCCAACGGCAACGTCGTCGGCCGTTGGGGCGACATGGCGGGCTGGCAGGAGCTGATCGACGCCGGCCTCTCGATGTTCGCGGGCATGACCGCCGGAGCCTGGCAGTACATCGGCTCGCAGGGGATTCTGCAGGGCACATACGAGACGTTCATGGCCGCCGGGCGCAAGCTCTTCGGGGCTCACTGAAGGGTCGCTTCGTGCTCACGGCCGTTCTCACCCACCTGAGACGTGCTTCGTGGTCGGACGGTGCGATCCATCGGCGAGCGACGGGGCTGGCGACGAGCGCGGCGCTTGATCGCGCACGCGCGACAGGCGGGAAGCGTGCGATGCGCGTGCGGAGTGCGTCCATGTTCCTCATGCCGGTAGGCGACACGCGACGGCGGGCGCTGCCCGGCTAGCGCTCCCTGCTCGACCGAGGCGATGTCACGACAGACCTGGACCGCGCCGACTGTGACTCGTCTCCGCGCCGTGACCGCGTGCCCTCGTAAAGAGGAAGCAGACGGTCGACGTGCCGTGACGTTGTCAGCTCGGACTCGACAAGTTCGAGACCCGACTCAGAGAGGCGTAGCCGGAGATCCTCGTTGAGGAGCCCGCGTAGTGCAGACGCGGCGGTCAGATGATCTCCCGGGGCGAAGAGCATGGCCTCCGAGAGAAGGCCGACAGTCTCGAGGTGGCCGCCTGCGGCGGATGCGACGACCGGAACTCCCGCCGCCATCGCTTCGACGACTGCGAGGCCGAACGAATCCCGCTTGGCCGGAGCAAGGAGGATGCCCGCGTTCGCGAGCTCCTCCTCGCGCGCTCGGCGCCCAGCCGACGAAGGTGACGCCCTCGATGCGCTCGGACTTCACCCACTGCTTCGAGAGCGGCCCGCTGGGAACCGTCGCCGACGACGCGCATCGTCCAGCCCTCGTCAGCGAGTCTCGAGGCCTGCCAGGCGCGGAGTCGCCGTCATCGTGTCCTTCTCCGCTCCAGCCGCTGAAGCACGAGCACGGTGCGGTTCTCGAGCGCCGCCAGAGGCACGGCGAGAGCTGGCACGCCGCTCGGGATCACGCGTCAGGGCGACGCTCGATCGTGCGTGGCGACGAACTCGCTCACCGCGATCTCGCGCGCGATCCTTCGACCGATCCAGGGCGCGAGGAGGCGCCCGACGCCGCTGGAGCCTCGAGGAGCGGCGAAGTGGCGCGTCGCGACGACAGGGGCATGGTGCAGAGGTCGCGCGGCTAGGGCCACGGCCTCTGCGACGGTCATGTGGGCATGGCATACGTTCTGCCGGCCGACATGCCGCAGCGAGCGGAGCGCCTGGAACGCAGTCGCACCTGGGAGCCACCGTCGCCGTGCCGTCGAGCGCTGCGCGCATGCGCTCTGGGTGGCCACCGACCACCGCTACGTCCCAGCCCCTCGAAGCGGTCTCGCGCGCCGTATCGCAGACGTACCGCTCGACACCGGCGAAGTTCGCCGTCGCGACGACGTGGACGACGCTGGGCACCGTGCTTAGCTCCGGGCCAGGCCGGCGCTGCGTCTCGGGCCGCGCACGTAGAGGCGCGCCCGCCGCGCGGCCTCGGCTCGCCGCTCGCCTCTGAGTGCCACTGCTCTTGCGGTCGCTCCGGCACATGCGGCCATCCGGTAGCTCCACCAGCCGAGCGGCCCGTGCCACTTTCGGATGTACGTCTCCTGCGCGGCGTGGAAGAGCAACTCCCGCCGACGCGGGTCCTGGCTCGTCCCTGCGCCGTCGTGAACGGCGACGACATGACGACAGAGCGCTGCATGCCAACCAAGCGTTGCGGCACGGCGTTGCCAGTCGGTCTCCTCCCCGTAGAGGAAGAAACGCTCGTCGAAAAGACCGACCTCGCACAGCGCCTCCCAACGGAGCAGAAGCACCGCCCCGATGACGAAGTCCGGACGAGCGCGGAAGCGATCCGCTCCGAGTGCCTCCATCCACATGCGGGTAGGGTGACGGGAAGGGCCACGTCACGCGTTGCTCTCGCCCGTCGTTGTCGACGAGTCGGGGAGCGACGCGAGCCAACCTGGCGTTCTCTGGCTGCGTGCAGGAAACGACGAGCTGCCCGAGTGCGTCGGGCGCGAGGGAAGCGTCCGGGTTCAGCAAGACTACGTCGCGCGGTGTGCCCTCGAGCAGAGGCCGTAGAGCGAGGTTCACACCCGCTGCGAACCCGAGATTCCCGCCGGGGTCGACGTATTCGCCTCCACGGCGACTCGAACGATGTCTCGGATCTCGGCCGAACTCGAGTTGTCGACCACGATGACGTCTGTGGCGCCATCGAACTCGACCAGGCAGCGGTCGAGAGCGCGGAGCGCGTGAACGCGACGATGACGGCGTGGACAGCATGTTGCGTCACGTTGCTGTCCCACTCTCTCGTCGAGTCGCGAAGAGCCCGCACACCATGCCGACGAGGAGCCAGCTGAGGACAGGAGTGCCACGCACCCAGTACACGTCGACGAATCCGTGGGCAGCGGTCGCCAGCAACACACCCGCGGCCGCGGGCGCGAGGTCGATGCGCCGCGCCCCCACGAGGGCAAGGGACGACCCGGCGATGATCAGTACGAACCCCGCCAGCAGGAGCGTATCCGCCCTCGGCGGCCTGAAGCAGCAGGACATCGTGCGGGTCTTCCACGGGGGTCGAGGCTCGCCGCGTTCTGCGGCGGCGTAGTTACCCATGCCGACGCCCGTCCACCGATGTGCGTCGATGATGCGCTGCGCGTCCTTCGCGTACTGGTCTCGATACCAGAGGGAGTACGAGGCCTTTGTGCTGCTGGCTCGCGGAGACCGTGGTGATGTGCTGCTGGGCGCTTCCCGGCAGCAGCACGAACGTCAGGCCGGCCGCGAGCACGAGGGGAACGAGGCGTAATCGCGAGCTGGCGCACCGACAGTCCGCGCATGAGGACGATGACGGTGACCCCGATCGCCGCCGCCAGGATCGCCCCTCGGCTCTGCGTCAGCACGAGGCCGGGAACGAGAACGACGAGTAAGGGCAGGAAGCGATGCAACGCGCGAAAGCCGATCAGCAGCAAGATCGCATTCGCGATCAGCTGGCCGACCGGGTTCTTCTGCAGACCACGAAGTCGTGAACCGGGAACGTCACCGCGAGCACCGTCGTCGAGAGGACGTACGCCTTGAGCAGGGGTAGGTGCCGGCCGGAGAGTCCGGCGAACGCTCCGACGACGAGTGGGATGAGGAACAGCTCGAAGCGCTGCCCGGTCTTGATCCCGTTCCCGAGCCCCAGATGGAGCGGGATGAGCAGGATCATGATCGTGCAGTAGGCGACGACGGGTGTCTTGACGAGGCGAAGCGCACGGATCTCCGGCGCGCTGTCGCTCGTCGCCCACTGGAAGAGGATCCCCCGGTGAGGAGCACGAGCAGGAGGTCACTGACGCTGACCTGGTACCCGAGGCTCCCTCCCGCGACGTTCTGCAGAAGCGGTAGCGAGGCGCCGAGCAGGGCGAGCAGCAGCGTCGGCTTGGTCAGCAACCAGATCGCGAGCGGCAGGACGCACGTCGCAATGGCCATCCTGCCGTGACCGTTCGCGTACGCGCGCCCGATCCCGAAAGCGACGATCGCGACGCACACGACCAGTCCCGAGCTCGAGCAATCCGGAACTCCGCTCCCTCCACGAGCCTGCCGCACGACTCCGGCCGCGTGACTCTGGGCGACGGGGTACGGCGGTTGCGCTCATGTCAAAACACGTGGAGGCGGACGCCGAACGGCTGCGCCCGCTCGCCCGCTACAGGGAGCCTCCCGCTCCTCTGAGCACCACCGGGACGGTTCGCAACATGAGGCGCAGGTCTTCGAACAGTGACCACGTCGTCACGTACCGGTGATCGAGCTCGACCATCTCGCCGAACGGGATGTCGTCGGCGCCGAGCACCTGCCACAGGCCCGTGATGCCGGGTTTGAGGTCGAGCCGTTTGCGCCCCCACCCGCCGACATGGCGGTGCTCCTCGGGGATGAGCGGGCGCGGGCCGACGAGGCTCATCTCTCCCTGCAAGACGTTCGCGAGCTGCGGCAGCTCGTCGAGGGAATAGCGGCGGAGCACTCGCCCCACACGCGTCACCCGCGGGTCGTTCGGCGCCTTGAACATCCGCTCGTCGCCGCCCGCGTGCTTGTTCAGGTGCGTGACCTCGCCCTTCCGGGCGTCGGCGTCCACGATCATCGTCCGAAACTTCAGCATCCTGAACGTGTGGTCGCCCCGACCCATGCGCACCTGCCGGAAGAAGACCGGCCCGCGGGAGTCGAGCTTGATCGCGACCGCGACCGCGACGAACACCGGACTGAGCACGAACAGCGCGAAAGCGGAGAGGATGACGTCCATCGCACGCTTGAGCACGAGGGCAGACCGCGCCATTCGGGCGGGTGGCAGCCCGACCAGCGTCAGGCCCTCGGCCTCGTGCAGCGTCGCATGCGGACCGACCGCCTCGAAGAGCCGGGGAACGATGTCGACCTGGACGCCGCGCTGGTTGAGATCGCGAATCGCCTCCAGGACCTCGTCGTGCGGCTGGCGCGAGAAGGCGACGATGACCCGGTCGACGTCGAGGGCCGGAACGATCTCCGGGAGGTCGGCGGGTCTCCCGACGACGCCGAGGTGCCCGAGGCCGTCGATCCGCTCCCGCGGGTTGTCGTCGACGAAGCCGACGACGTTCACCCGATACTCGGGGTGTTGGAGCAGCTTCTTCGCCACGAGCTGCCCGACATGGCCCGCACCGACCACCAGGGTGTTGAGGACGTACGTGTCCGTTCGCCGACAGAACGCCCGTGCAATGGTCCGGCCGAGAGGGACGAGGACGATGGCGAGCACCCAGAAGAGCGCGAGCTTCGGAAAGCTCGGGTTCGCGAAGTGCGAGACATAGGCGAGCGCAAAGAAGAGCCACGCGCCTACCGTCAGCATGTTGAAGACGCCGAAGAACTCGTCGATGCTCGAGTGGTCGGTCCGCTCCTCGTCGCTCGAGTAGAGGTTGTAGACGCGACCGAGCACGATCCAGAAGGGGAGCGTCAGGGCGAACAGCACGACCTCGACCTGCGTGCTGATCCGGTCGTACTGCGGATCGACGTTCTCCGGGAAGAGCACCTCGGTCAGCCCGAACGCCAGCAGGATGCCCGTGGCGTCGGCGACGGCGAGTGCGCGTCTGACGAGCCATCCCCGGCGACGAACGTTTCCGCGGCGCTTCTCGATCAGTTCGCGCGTGCGACTGTCGACGAGATCGAGGATCAGGTCCTTCTCGAAGTCGTCGGAAGCGAGAGTGGAGTCTGCGGTGGTGAGCGTCTTGTTGACGCTCACACGCTCTCCTCCTCTCGGACGGCCTCTCCTCGGCCGTTGGTGGAGGCGGCGTCCCCACGAGCGTCGCGCCGGCGGGCGTCGCTAGCCTCATCCGACTCGGGCGCGCCGTACCCGTAGCTGTACCCATAGCCGTAGCCGTCCGCGTACTGCCCGCCGTGGCGGTTCCCCGTAACCACGTATCCGAGCTTCTTCGCCGGGGCCGAGTCGAGCATGCGACGCAGCTCGCGAAGCATCGGGCGCTTGACGACATTCAGTCGTGTCAGCACGACGACGCCGTCGACGCGGGACGTGAGCGTCATCGCATCGCCGACGCGCAGGAGCGGTGGGCTGTCGATCACGATGAGCTCGTAGCGGCGAGACAGCTCGAGGATGATGTCCGCCACCTTCATCGTGCCGACGAATTCGCCGGGATCGGGCGGAAGCGGCCCGGCGACGAGGACGTCGAGGCTGCCCGCATCGTCACCCGCCGCACGCGACGCGCTCCGTGGAGGCGCGACGAAATGCTGTCCGCTCAGGCCAGTCGAGAGGTCGATCTCGGTCAGCGCCTCGTCGAGCGTCGACATCCCGAGCGCGACGTCGGTGATCCCTCGCGCGCTCGAGAGACGGAAGAAGCGGTCGAGGTACGGTCGTCGCAGGTCGAGGTCGACGAGGCATGTGCGCTTCCCGCCGCGCGCCACCGCGATCGCCAGATTGGCCGCGAGCGTCGACTTGCCTTCCTGCTCGACGGCACTCGTGACGAGAACGGTCTCGATGTCGTCTGCAGCCAGAGAGGCGAATTCGATGTTCGCCCGAAGCACCCGATACTCCTCGGCCTGTGGAGCTTTCGGCTGAGCCAACATCACGAGCTGGTCGGTCTTCAAGAGCTTCTTGGGCGGCGGCGAGATCGTCCCGATCTGCGGGATCTTGAGGTATTCGCCGATCTCGGCCGACGACCGGATACGCGTATCGAGCGCCTCGACGGCGAGGGCGAGGCCGATCCCGAGGACCACTCCCAGCAGGAGTCCGAACATCGCATTTCGCCGGGGCAGGGGAGCGATCTGAGCGGCGCCTTCGGGAGTGCTCACGACGTATGTGCGGGAGGTCTGCAGCGCCTCGAGCGTCGCCAGCTGCTGGTCCTTGTCACGAAGGCTCACGGCGAGCGAGGTATCTCCCTCGCCGCTGGCGTTCAGAGTGTCGAGACGAGACTGCAGCTCCTGTCGCGCTCGTCGTACTGCGTCCGAGTCGAGTTGTCCTCGGTACTTCGTGAACGCTCTTGCATACGCCGTCGCGAGCCGCGCGGCGAGGTCTGGATTGCGGCTCGTGACCGTGAACGTGAGGATGTCCGTTCCCGTCTGCGGAATGACGCTCGTGCTTCCGAGAAGCGCTTCCGGGCTCAGGTTCTTGACGCCCGCGAGCGCGACCGCGCTCTGAGCGACGGCGCGCACGTGCGCCAGGCTCGCGGCCGTGTCGGCAAGGCGCGTCTCGTCCACATAGCCGGTGCTGATTCCGGTCAGCGCGCCTGCAAGATCCTGTGAGCTGAGGTAGACCTGGGCCGAGGCCTGATACTCGGCCGGCTGCCTGGCGGAATAGAAATACGCCGCGAAGGGCACGAGCAGCGTGCACGCGATGATGATCCACTTCCTGCGGCGCAGAACCCGCAGGTATGCGGAGAGAGACCACGAGCCGAGCTCGTCGCTATGCGTCATCGTGTCCGATCACTCGAACGCGTCCGACTGCAGGAAGCACTGCAACCGCTATCGGGTAGATCCGCCCGACATAGGCGTCCACCAGCTTTCCTCCCAACCCCAGTTCGAAACCCCGCGCGCTACGCACGCGCGCCACATGATAGGCGCGTGGCTCCGAGATGTGTGCAACGGTCTCTCGACCTGAGCAGTGGTCCGACCGACGGTCTGCGCCACCAGCCGAGGCGAGCGCACCGTGCGAATGACGGCGCCAGGACGGTGGTGCCAAATGGTCGCCGATGCAGCTAACACCTGATGACATCGAGATCCCGAAGTCGGCCCGGACGACGGCCAACGGTCAGGTGCAGCCGCGACCACCTGGCGGGAAGGCGCCGCATCCCGGCCCCGTTCTGCCATCCTTCACCGACCGTGGTCAGCCTCTTCCGCAAGAAGACGGAGATGCCCTCGTCCGAGAAGGCGCTCCCCGGGCGCGACGAGCCGATCGCCGTCCCGGAGCGGCACCTCGTCCTCGGGACACCGCTCGTCCCGCCGTTCCCCGAGGGAACCGAGCGCGCGATCTTCGGCATGGGCTGCTTCTGGGGCGCCGAGCGGATGTTCTGGCAGGCGCCGGGCGTGTACACCACCGCCGCGGGGTACGCGGGCGGCTCGACTCCGAACCCGTCCTACCGCGAGGTCTGTTCCGGGACGACGGGCCACGCGGAGGTCGTCCTCGCCGTCTTCCACCCGGAGGAGACGAGCTACGACGAGCTGCTCCGCATCTTCTGGGAGGGCCACGACCCGACCCAGGGCATGCGGCAGGGGAACGACGAGGGGACGCAATACCGGTCGGCGATCTACTGGACGAGCGCCGCACAGCAGGAAGCGGCGCTCGCCTCGCGCGCCCGCTTCCAGCAGGAGCTCTCGCGCGCCGGGTACGGCGAGATCACCACCGAGATCGCCGAGGCAGGCCCCTTCTACTACGCCGAGGACTACCACCAGCAGTACCTAGCCGCGAACCCGAACGGCTACTGCGGGCTCGGCGGCACCGGCGTCTCGTGCCCGGTCGGGCTCGTCGCGAGCGCCGGCGAGTAGCCCGAGCAGCCTCGGTCCGAGGTCGCCCGTTTACCGGCCGAGCACGCCCGTGTCGCGGGTCAGCCGCACCGACACGATCACGGGGATGAGCGTGAGCAGGATCCAGACCAGCACGACGACGTTCACCTGCGGCAGCTCCGTCCCCTGGCGGATCGCACCGAGGATCCAGAGCGGCAGCGTGTTCTGCGCGCCTGCGGTGAAATAGGTGACGATCACCTCGTCGAACGAGAGCGCGAACGCGAGGAGCGCGCCCGAGACGAGCGCGGTCGACATCACCGGCCACGTGATGTAGCGGAACGTCTGCCAGCCGTCGGCGCCGAGGTCCATCGAGGCCTCCGTCAACGAGCTCGACGTCCGCCGTAGCCGCGCGACCGCGTTGTTGTAGACGATGACGATGCAGAAGGTCGCGTGCCCGATGACGATCGTCCAGAGCGAGAGCTGGATGTTCCCGGTCAGGAAGAACGAGTTCAGAGCCATCCCGGTGACGATGCCGGGCAGGGCGATCGGGAGGATGAGCACGAGCGAGAAGAGCTGGCTCCCGAAGAACCGGAACCGGTGCACGGCGAACGCGGCAGCAGTCCCGAGGACGAGCGCGATCCCAGTCGCGATCAGGCCGACACGGATCGAAAGCCACATCGCGTCGCGGATCTCGGTGTTGTCCCAGGCGGTTCGGAACCACTTCGTCGAGAACGACGTGATCGGCCATCCCTGAACGCTCGTGGCGTTGAACGCGTAGACGAGGATCAGCACGATCGGGAAGAGCAGGAAGCAGACGACGAGTGCCGACCAGGCGCCGAGCGCGAGCTTCGTCCAGCGCCCTTCCATCACAGGGCCTCGAACGCGCCGAGTCGTTTCGCAACGGCGAGGTAGACGACCATGACGAGCACGGGGACCATCGCGTACGCCGCCGCGAACGGGACGTTGTTCGCGATCCCGACGTTCGAGTAGACGACGTTGGCGATGAACTGCTCCCCACCCCCGACGAGCTGGGGCGTGATGAAGTCCCCGAGCGTCAGCGAGAACGTAAAGATCGAGCCGGCCGCGATCCCCGGGAGCGCGAGGGGGAGCACGACCGAGCGGAGCGTGCGGCCGCCCCGGGCGCCGAGATAGCAAGACCAACCGTAAGTCGAACAGGAGCATAGC